>NZ_CP012406.1:0-328750 GCF_001305595.1 Azospirillum thiophilum | reverse complement strand
ACACGAACCTGGAACCGATGCTGGCGGACGTCGCCACCGTTGGGACAGAGTTGCAGACTGCACTCGGTACGACGGCGGCAGGGCTGTCGGCGGTGCTGATGGCGTGGGACGTTGGCACCGCCGTTGGCGATCCGGGGGCGGGAAAGATGCGGGCCAGCAGCCCGAACCCTGCCACCGGCAGCTACAGCTTGGTTCTGTCGACCACCGATGCGGATGGGGTGAGCATCGCCGCGGTGCTGACTGAACTGGGCGCGTCCAGCTCCATGACCAAGGCTCGTGCGAGGGTGGTAAAAGTGGGCGACCGGTCGACTTATGTTGATCTGCTAGTGACGGGCGTCGCGGTGGCCGCCGGGTATCAGGTGGTCGCGGTGACCTGCATCGGCGGTCCCGGTGGTTTTGCCACCGGGGATGCAGTTGCGATGGGGTGGGTAAGGACCGGTGACAAGGGCGATACAGGCGCTGCCGGTGCGCAGGGTGCCGGCCCAGTCTACTACTCCACCCCGACCGCCGGCACTGCGAATGCCCAGACCCTGTCAGGCCCGTTGGCGTCGCTGGCCGGCAACCCGAGCATCGAATGGATCGCAGGTGCCACGAACGGCTCTATGTCTCGCACTAACGCCTGCCTCCAATCCGCCGACTTTTCCACGACCTGGGCGACATTCGGCGGGGCGGCGGTCACGGCCAACACCGCGACCGCACCGGATGGCACCACGAATGCTGACATGATCAGCGGTGGCACCGGGGCGGGCGTCAACCAGTCGATCAGCGTTACCGCCGACACCACGACCCGCGTGTATTCGACCTTCCTGAAGGCCGGCACTTCGTCCGCTTGCCGCATCCAGCTTAATCACGGCTCTGCGCAATGCGGCCTGAACGTCAACCTGAGTGCCGGCACAATCAGCACTTGGTTCGGCTCCCCGGTCGCGTCCAGCATCGACCCGATCCCCGGTGGCTTTTATCGGGTGTCCGTCGCAATTGCCAACAACAGTGGCACCACCATCGTGCCGCACGTCTTCCCGGTCCAGGGATCAGGCAGTGGCACCGTCTATGCCTGGGGCGCACAGGTCGAAACCGGTAGCGTGCCCACCGCCTACATCCCCACCACTATCGGCTCTGTCACGGTAACGGATGGGTACATGACGCTGGCTGTGGGATCGACGCAGGCCCGGCCGCTGCTGGACTATGCCGGTAAGGCCCCCGCCGCCGGGGCCGTCACCTATGGTCGCAAGTATGTTGTGACTTACGACGGAGCCTACTGGCGGCTTGCCGGTGGCGGTGCCGGTGCCTCGTCTGTGAACCTTGCCGCGACCCATGCGGCCCTCTTCTCGATCTGAATTGGAGTTTCCCCCATGGCCGTTACCAACACGGGCGTGTTTGCCCAAGGCTTCGCGCATGACGCTTGCGTCCTGACCGCGGCAAAGACATTCTACGCCGATGGCGCCGGTGCCGTTCTGCTGTCCACCGCCGGGGCGAACGGCTCGGAATACCCGCACATCGCCATGATCCCGCGGGCGACCATCACGGCGACCCAGGGGCAGCTCTACGGCTTCGACGGGACCAACTATTTCCTGCTGGCGACCTGCCTCATCCCGGCTACCACCGTCAACCAGACGACCGCCATTTCGGCCACGCTGGTGCAGCACGTCGATGGCACGCAGATCACTGAAGCCAATCCGCTGCGTCTCCAGGCCGGCTGGAAGCTCTATGCCGCCATTGGCGTCGCCCTGGCCGGCGGTGTCGTCTGCAACGCCCAGCGCAAGGACTACTGACCATGGCGATGTTCCAGCCGTTGAGTGTCGCGCTGGGCGCCAGTACCAGCGCAGCCGCGATCCGGGCCGCGACGGCACAGCCATTCAGCAACCGGGTTGCGTATGGTGTGGGGGGCGACGCCGGACTTACCGGGACCGGAACCTATCTCTTCACCGTCCCGGCCGGCATTACCCTGCTTAAGGCGCGGTTTTGGGGTGCCTCTGGCGGCAGCGGCAGCAATGGCGGCCCTGGCGGCTTCATGGAGGTGGACATCCCCGTCACCCCCGGCGAGGTGCTGACGCTGGTGATCCCGACGGCGGGTAGCAACTCCGCTGCGGGCAGTCCCGGCGGGGGAGCGCCCGGATATCTCGGCGATGGCGGCGGTGGTTATGCGGTGATCCGGCGAGGATCGACCGATCTGGCGATTGCTGCCGGCGGCGGCGGTATAGGGGATGTCGGCCTTGGCGGTGCCGGTGGTCCGGCGACCGGTGGGGATGGCGTGGCTGCTGGCACCCTTGGCGGCAGTTACGGCGGCCTTGGTGGCACGCAATCGGCTGGCGGTGCCAATGGCAACAGCGGCGGCACGACATCCGGGCAGTATCAGGGCGCCAACTACTATCAGGGCGGTGCCGGCGGCGGCGGATACTACGGTGGCGGCTCCGGGGCGCTGCAAAGTGGCGTTGGGCGCGGCGGCGGCGGCGGCGGCTCCAACTGGTACAATTCGGCCCTGGTCTCGCTTGTCAGCAACCTTCGCGGCGACGCCGCCGCCGTGACCGCCAATGTCGACTATGCGGGTACTGCCGGCCGGGCTGGCAATGCCGGCCGCATCGTGCTGCGCTACTGAGGTGACCCCAAATGGACACTTACTGCAAAGTTGACCTCTCGACGCGGCAGATCGTCGACAGAGGCAACGTGCCCGTTGAGCTTATTGGGCTGTCGGCCGAGGTGCTAGCCGATCCCGCATCTCACCTCGATCCGTGCCCTCCCCAACATGTCGGCTTCGGATATTGGCCCATACTGTACGAAGTGCCGCGCTATGAACCGGCAACGCAATGCTTGTCGGATGAAAGGGACGAGACGCCCGACCCGACGACGAAGGCCATCATCGTCCGGCCAAAGGTTGTGGACCTGACGCCGGCTGAAATCGCGGCGCGCGCGGCGGCGGCCGGGGCAGCCATCAAGCAGCAGGTCGCCGACGCGGTGCAGCGCCATCTCGACGCAGCGGTTGCTGGACGCAACTATTCCTCAGCCGCCGCCGCGGTGTCCTATGTCGGCGATCCAAACCCGCTGTGGGATGCCGAGGCGCGGGCCGTGCTGGCGTGGCGCTCTGCAGTCTGGACGGCGTGCTTCGCCGCGCTGGACGCCGTGCTGGCAGGCGACCGCGCGCCCCTTACCCCGGAAGAGATGGTCGCCGAACTGCCGCCTCTGGTCTGGCCCGAGTAGCCCGCGACAACACTCCAACCCTGACCCTGACCCGGCCGCCGCGAGCGGCCTTTTTCATGCGTGGAGGGCATCTTGAATCTTCGGGCTTTAACCCTCGCCGGCTCCGCACTGGTGACCTATGGCGCGGCGTGGGCGGCCACCGACCCACCGCCCATCGATCAGTTGGCCGGTCAACTCGACCGTGCGCTTGACCTGCTGGAACGTGGCGGACCGGCCGTGGTCGGCCTGGAACTGGTGCTGGGCATCGCCTTCCTCGCCGGGCTGGCCGCGGTCGTGCTCGTCCTGACGACCGTCGTGCAGGCCCTGCCGCGGGCCGCCCGGCCGCTTGCCGATGCCTACGCCACGATGCGCGGAGGCGCGACCCGGCGGGAAGAGAAGCTGCGGACTGAGAATGTGGCGCTCGCCCGCGAGTTGGATGCCATCAGGACGCAGCTCGTCGGGCTCGAGCATCGCGACGAAGAGAAGTCCCGAATCATTATCGCCCTGGTCGACCAGCTGGCGGCGCTGGGGGTCGACGTCGCCGCCCTCCGTGCCATGGCTCCCCGTGCTGTGGCTGACATCGAGGTCGACCATGCCTCCGCCGCCTGACGCCGCGCAGCAACTCGCCGCCCGCGTCCTGGCTGAGTGTGGCGGGGATGAACCCCTCGCCCGTCTCACGCTTGCCCGCCTCGCCCTTGCCGCCAACGGCGGCATGTCCGCCGGCTTCCTCCGGCTTGGCCCTCCGCCCCGTCAATGAGAAGGAATTCGACCATGACCAACCCTGTGTCACCCGCCACCATCGCCTTGGTGAAGCACTTCGAAGGACTGCGCCTGACTGCCTACCTCTGCCCGGCCGGGGTGCCGACCATCGGCTACGGTCATACCGCGGGCGTGAAGATGGGTCAGACCATCACTTCCGCCCAGGCTGACGCTTTCCTGTCGGCCGATCTGGCTGTTGCTGCCGCCCAGGTCGACCGGCTGGTCAGAGTGCCGGTAAACGACGATCAACGCGGCGCGCTTTCCTCCTTCGTCTTCAACCTGGGGGCCGGCAACCTGCAAAGCTCCACTCTGCTGAAGCTGCTGAACGCCCGCGATTACGACGGAGCGTCCATCCAGTTCGAGCGGTGGGTCTATGCCAAGGTCAAAGGCGTGTCGACTCGGCTGCCCGGTCTCGTCGCCCGCCGCGCTGCCGAAGCCGCCCTGTTCTCCGGCCAGACGGCCCAGGCACAGGGCAGCATCTGCACCTGCGACGGCAACGGCTGACCGGCTCCGCCACTCTCTCAATCTGACGCGCTTTTCCCGTGCCGCCGGCATCCCGCCGCGCGGCCTTTTTCATGCCCAAGGAGGGGCAAAATCCCATGAAGACCATCAACGTGCAGCGCCTGAAGGAACCGAGCACCTATGCCGGCCTCGCCAGCATCCTGGGTGGTGTGAGCCTGATCGTGTCGTCCCCCTGGGTGTCGGCGGCGGCCAGCGTCGCCGATGCAGCGGCCCAGGGGGCGGCCTCCGGTCAGGGGTGGCTGGGCATCGGCCTGTCCGTGCTGGGCGCGGTGGCCTCGCTGGCGAAAGACCCGTCCAGCCCGCGGTAAGGGGTTGGCGTGGCGAGGCTTGAGCGTCGCCACGCCTCTTCCCTCGCCCTGTCGGGCGAATTTCGAAATCCAATCGGAATGGATACGCTAAACAATTGATATTGCGTTATTAAATTCTAGTAACCCATGTTGTCGAACCACTGGTCGAAATCATGGCCGCAGGCACAGTGCAGGGCATAGACGATCATCGCGGAGCCTCGGAAAACGGAATCCCGGCCGTCCTTCTAGCCGCGTCGCCCGGCGCCTCGCCAGGATCTGCATCAATCGCCGGGTCAGCGCGACCCGGTGACGCCCACCCGGGCGCACATCGACAGCAGCGGGCAGGTGGAGCAGCGCGGCCGCTCGCCGGTGCATATCCATTTGCCGAAGGGCACCAGCCGCTCGTTGATCTCGACCCAATAGTGCCGGGGCAGCACCGCCAGCAGCGCCGTCATCGTCCGTTCCGGTGTGCGGGCGGCGACATAGCCCCAGCGGTTGGCGATGCGGTGGACATGGACATCGACCGCCAGGGCCGGGATGCCGAAGCCGACCGCCAGCGTCAGTGCCGCGATCTTCGGCCCCACCCCATGGAAGCGCATCAGCGCATCGGGGGTGTCGGGCACCTCGCCGCCATGCTCCTCGACGATCCGGCGGGAGAGGTCGCGGATGTCGCGGGCCTTCGGCTCGGGGAAGGTTGCGCCGTGCAGCAGGTCGGCCAGCCGGTCCTCCGGCAGGGCCGCCATCGCCGCCGGGGTGTCGGCGACGGCGAACAGCCGCTCGGAGACCGCCAGCGTCGTCTCGTCCCGCGTGCGGGCTGAGATCAGGCTCGCCACCAGCTGCTCGAAGGGAGAGGCGTGGCCGCGGTCGCGCAGTTCGAACATCGCCGCCTTGGGAAAGGGAGCGACCGCGACCCGCAGGCGGCGGAAGGCCTCGTCGATGTCGAAGGCCGGTGATGTCGCGGATTGCAGGCTCACGGGGCGGAATCTCCGGGACCGGGCTGCCGAGGCGCCTCGCCTCACGCCATCCCGTCCGATAACCGGCATATCCCGGTGATCGTTCCGTCAGAGTGCCCTGATCTGCATCCTGATCGGCCCGTCCGCCCGGCCATGGACGAACTGGTCGACATAGGCGTTGCCCGAATTGTCGATGTCGCGGGCGTGGCCGGTCCAGATGATGCGGCCCTGGTAGATCATGGCGATGCGGTCGGCGATCTTGCGGGCCGAGGCCATGTCGTGGGTGATGGTGACCGCGGTGGCGCCGAGATCCTTCACGCACTGCACGATCAGTTCATTGATGACATCGGCCATGATCGGGTCGAGGCCGGTCGTCGGCTCGTCGAAGAAGATGATCTCCGGCTCGTCGGCGATGGCGCGGGCGAGGCCGACGCGCTTCTGCATGCCGCCCGACAGCTCAGAGGGCGACAGCTCCGCCACGTCGGGGGTGAGGCCGACGGCGCCCAGCTTGGCGATGGCGATCTCCTTGGCCTTGGCGCGCGGCATATGCTCGCCCTGGATCAGGCCGAAGGCGACATTCTCCCACACTGGCAGGCTGTCGAACAGGGCGGCGCCCTGGAACAGCATGCCGAACTTGTGCAGCAGCTTCTCGCGGTCGCGCGAGCGCAGCCGCGTCGTCTCCTGCCCATCGACCTTGATCGAGCCGGAATCCGGCGTCAGCAGGCCGAGGATGCTCTTCAGCATCACCGACTTGCCGGTGCCCGACCCGCCGATGACGACCAGCGACTCGCCCTTGCCGACCTCCAGGTCGATGCCGTTCAGCACCTTCTTCGGGCCGAAATGCTTGGTGACGCCCTGGAGCGCGATCTTCGGGGGAGTGGTGGGCGGGACGGTCATGGCGGTGGCGCTCACTTGGTCGAGAAGAAGAGGCCGGTGATCAGGTAGTTCCACACCAGGATCATGATGGAGGCCGAGACCACCGCATTGGTGGTGGCAGCGCCGACGCCCTGGGCGCCGCCCTTGGAGTGGTAGCCGTGGTAGCAGCCCATCAGCGCGATCAGGAAGCCGAAGATCGCCGCCTTGACCAGGCCGGAGATGACGTCGATCGGTTCGAGGAATTCCCAGGTGCGGTTGATGTAGCTGGCGGCGTTGAAGTCCAGCCGGTAGACGCCGACCAGGAAGCCGCCGAACACGCCGATGATGTCGGCGACCACCACCAGCAGCGGCACCATGGTCAGGCCGGCGATCAGCCGCGGTGCCACCAGATACTTGTAGGGGTTGGTCGACAGGGTCGACAGAGCGTCGATCTGCTCGGTCACCCGCATGGTGCCGATCTCCGCCGCCATGGCGGCGCCGATGCGCCCGGCGACCATCAGGCCGGCCAGCACCGGCCCCAGCTCGCGCGTGATCGACAGCACGACGACGGTGGCGATGGCGCCCTCCGCCTGGAAGCGGGAGAAGCCGCTGTAGCTCTGCAGCGCCAGCACCATGCCGGTGAACAGCGCCGTCAGCCCGACCACCGGCAGCGAATAATAGCCGATGTCGATCATCTGCCGCAGGATCTGCCGCGGGTAGAGCGGCGGGCGCACGCAGTGCGACAGGGCGGATCCGGTGAACAGGGCGAGGCGTCCGGTCGCTTCCAGGAAGATCAGGAAGGCCCGGCCGGTGGCGGCGAGGAAAACCATCAGTCGGCCCGCATCCTAGTTGGTGTCTCGTTTGGGCGATGCGGTCATAGCACCGATGCGGCCCGCGGTCATCCTTGGACTTCGCAATGGAGGGGCGTGGCCTTGCCGCGGCCGGGGTTCACCCGCCCAGATAGACCCGGTGGTAGCGCCGGCCGAGCGAGGTCAGGATCTCGTAGCCGATGGTGCCGCCCTCCGCCGCCACCCGGTCGACCGGGCGGCTGGGGCCGATCAGCTCGACCATGCGGCCGGCATGGGCAACCTGCTCCGGCAGGCCGCTGACGTCGATGGTGATCAGGTCCATCGAGATGCGGCCGACGATGGGGGCGGCGACACCATCGACGAAGACTTGCCCCTTGCCGCCCAGCGCGCGCAGGTAGCCGTCGGCATAGCCGACGCCGATGGTGGCGATCCGGGCCGGGCCGGTGACGGCATGGGCGGCGCCGTAGCCGACCGTCATCGCCGGGGTGCAGTTGCGCACCTGCAGCAGCCTTGCGTCCAGCCGCACCGTGCCGCGCATCGGGTTGGGCAGGTGCGGCGTCGGGTTGACGCCGTACAGCGCGCAGCCCGGCCGGGCGAGGTCGAAATGATGGTCCGGCCCGTGGAAGATGCCCGACGAGTTGGCGAAGCTTGCCTTGGCCTTCGGCAGGCGGGCGAGCGCGGAGCGGAAGCGGTCGAGCTGCGCCCCGGTCATCGGATTGTCGAACTCGTCGGCGCAGGCCAGATGCGTCATCCAATAGCGCACGTCGATGCCGGCCAGCCGGGCCGGCTCGGCGGCCAGCGCGTCCAGCTCGTCGGGGCCGAGGCCGAGGCGGTTCATGCCGGTGTCGATGTGGATCACCGCCGGCAGCGCCCCGCCGCGCAACGCGGCGAAGGCGCCCCAGGCGGCGATCTCGCCCAGATGGTTCAGCACCGGCAGGATGCGGTTGGCGATGAAGTCGCCCTCGCAGCCGGCCGGCAGCCCGCCGAGCGAGAAGACCTGCGCGTCCGGCGCCACCGGCTCCAGCGCACGGCGGACCGCCAGCGCCTCCTCGAACTGCGCGACGACGAAGGTCCGGCAGCCGGCCGCGGCAAGCGCCGGGACGACGCGGGCGACGCCGAGGCCGTAGGCGTCGGCCTTGACCACGGCCGAGCATTCGGCCGGCGCCACGCGGTCGCGCAGCTGGGTCCAGTTTGCGACCACCGCGGCGAGATCCACGGTGAGGAAGGCCCCGGCGCGGGCGGCCGGATCGGACGGGACAGGCTGGGGGACAGGCTCTGGGGCAGGCACTTTACTCGTCACCCTGATGGTGTTGGTCGAGGTCGCCGAACTTGGTGAACTGGCCGTCGAAGTAGAGACGGACGGTGCCGATCGGACCATGGCGCTGCTTGGCGATGATCACCTCGGCGGTGTTGTGTACTTCGCCGAGCCGTTGCTGCCAGCGCTGGTAGCGGTCGTTGAACTTGTCGTCGCTCTCGTCGGGCCGGCGCGAGGGCTCGGCGCGCTCAAGATAATACTGTTCGCGGAAAACGAACATGACGACGTCGGCGTCCTGCTCGATCGAGCCCGATTCGCGAAGGTCGGCCAGTTGGGGCCGCTTGTCCTCGCGCAGTTCCACGGCGCGGCTCAGCTGCGACAGTGCCACCACCGGCACGTCCAGCTCCTTGGCGATCGCCTTCAGGCCGCGGGTGATCTCCGAGATTTCCTGCACCCGGTTCTCCGCCCCGCGCGACGACGAGCCGCGCAGCAGCTGGAGATAGTCGACCACCACCATGCTGAGGCCCGAGGTCCGCTTCAGCCGGCGGCAGCGGGTGCGCACCGCGGAGACCGACAGGGCCGGGGTGTCGTCGACATAGAAGGGGCAGCGGGCCAGATCCTGGCTGGCCTGGACGAATTTCGGGAAGTCGGTGTCGCGGATCTCGCCGCGGCGGATCTTGTCGCCGGGCACCTGCACCTCGTCGGCGAGGATACGGGTGGCGAGCTGTTCCGCCGACATTTCCAGCGAGAAGAAGCCGACCACGCCGCCCTCCTGGCCGGAGGACCGCATGTGCGCCTTGGCGGCGTTGAAGGCGATGTTGGTGGCGAGCGCCGTCTTGCCCATCGACGGGCGTCCGGCGAGGATGACGAGGTCCGACGGATGCAGGCCGCCGAGCTTGCGGTCGATGTCGATCAGGCCGGTGGTGACGCCGGTGACGTGGCTGGAGCGGCGGAAGGCCGCCTCCGCCGTCGTGATGGCGTGCTTCACCGACTCGCCGAACGCCACGAAGCCGCCCTGGACGTCGCCGGTCGAGGCGAGGTCGAACAGCTGCTTCTCCGCCTCGCCGATCTGGTCGAGCGCGGTGATGTCGAGGTCGTGGCGGTACGCCTCGTTCACCATGTCGGTGCCGACCTCGATCAGCTGCCGGCGGATGAACAGGTCGTGGATGGTCTTGCCGTAATCCCCGGCATTGACCACGGTGACGACGTTGGCCGCCAAATCCGCCAGATAGGCGCTGCCGCCCTCGACCGCCAGTTCGGGATCATTGTCGAACAGCGACTTCAGCGTGACCGGATTGGCGATCTGGCCGCGGTCGACCATCTTGGTGATGGCGGCGAAGATGCGCTGGTGGGCCGGGTCGTAGAAATGCTCGGCCCGCAGGAACTCGCCGACCTTCTCATAGGCCTTGTTGTTGACCAGGATCGCGCCCAGCAGCGCCTGCTCCGCCTCCTCGTTGTTGGGAGGGGTGCGGTACTCGGCCGTCGGCTTGACCGCGGATGACGGGCGGGGATCGAACAGCGATGAGGTCTGGTTGCTCATGGGGGACACAATAGCAGAAACAGAACGGGAACGCTCGGTGAAGGGCGGGTGACCCTCCACAAAAGCTGTGCACAGAAGTTATCCACAGGATGGGAAGTTTGGGGATAACCGCGGCCGGAGCCTTTGGGGGCGCCGGTCCTGGAGCCCGGCCCTACATCTTCCCGGGCTGCGCCGGGTGGGCCGCGTCGGGCATGCTGCCCAGCGCCGCGAACACGCCGTCGACATGGTCGGCGACGCGGTAGAGGGCGGAGCGGTCGATTCGGGCGAAGCCCTGGGCCACCATGTGGTCGATCAGTCCCAGCAGCGGGCGCCAATAGCCGTCGACGTCGGCGATGACGATCGGCTTGTCATGCAGCTGAAGCTGCTTCCAGGTCAGGATCTCGAACGCCTCGTCCAGCGTGCCGAGCCCGCCCGGCAGGATGACGAAGGCGTCGGAGCGCTCCACCATCATGCGCTTGCGGGTGTGCATGCTGTCGACGACATGCAGCTCGGTCAGGCCGGTGTGCTCGATCTCCGCCGACTGGATGTGTTCGGGGATGATGCCGACCACCTCGCCGCCGGCCGCCAGCGCCGCGTCGGCGGCGATGCCCATCAGCCCGACCCGGCCGCCGCCATACACCATGCGGATGCCGCGCCGTGCCAGCCCGTCGCCCAGCGCATGGGCGGCTTCCTTGTGGACATCGGCGACGCGGGCGGAAGCGCCGCAATAGACGCAGACGGACGACAGGCTCTTCATCGCGGGTCAACCTTTCTCGCCACCGGTCCCGAACGGGGCGGCAGCCGCAAAAAATCCGGTGAATGCCATGGAATATCGGACGCGGCCGCGCGTCAACTGCGGCACAGGCACCGTTAAGACCATGGCATCATCGGGAGGGACCACATGAACAACCGCGTCGTCAATGTCCTTGCGGCGGCATCCGTCGCCGGTCTGATGTTCGGGCTGTTCGGCATGTCGGCAGGCAGCGCCGGCGCCGCCGATCCGGCCGAACAGGTGAAGGACCGGCAGCAGACGATGAAGAAGATGGGCGGCGGCATGGGCGCCGTCGCCAAGTTCGTCAAGAATGAGGGCGCCACCGCCGAGGATGCGGCGAAGGGGGCGGCGGCCGTGCTGGCGGTGTCGAAGATGGACCTGAAGGCGATCTTCCCCGAAGGAACCGCCGTCGGCGTGACCGACAGCGCCGCCAAGCCGGAGCTGTGGAAGAACTGGGCCGAGGCGCAGCGCTATTGGAGCGCGGTGCAGCCGGCCGCCGAGAAGCTCGACGCCGCGATCAAGGGCGGCGACCGCGCGCAGATCGCCCAGGCGCTGGGCGCCACCTCCAAGACCTGCGGAAGCTGCCACGAGGACTTCCGCGTCAAGAAGAACTGACCGATGCGGCCCGTCCCGATCAGGGTCCTGGTCCGCGCCGTGCTGCCGCTGCTCGCCTTTGCGGGCGGCGGCTTCGCGGGTGGCAGCGGTGCGCGGGCGGCCGACGCCGGTCCTCCGGGCGACGCGGCGGGCCGGGGCGCCTATCTCTTCGATGCGGCGGGCTGCCTCGGCTGCCACACCAACGACAAGGAAGGCGGCGAGCCGCTGGCCGGCGGGCGGGCGCTGGCGACGCCCTTCGGCACCTTCTATACCCCCAACATCACGCCGGACCCGGTCAGCGGGATCGGCCGCTGGAGCGATGCCGACTTCATCCGCGCCTTCCGCGAGGGGGTGCGGCCGGATGGCGCCGCCCTGTTCCCGGCCTTTCCCTATGCCAGCTACACGCGGATGACCGACCGCGACCTCTTGGACCTGAAGGCCTATCTGTTCAGCCGGCCGGCGGTCGCGGCGCCCAACCGGCCGCACGACCTGACGCCGCCCTTCTCCTGGCGCTTCCTGGTGCCGGCCTGGCAATGGCTGTACCTGACCCCCGGCCCGGTGCCGGACGACCCGGCCCGGCCGCCGGCCTGGAACCGCGGGCGCTATCTGGTCGACGCGCTCGGCCATTGCGGGGAATGCCACACCCCGCGCTCGCTGCTGGGCGGGATGGAGGCCGGCCGTTATCTGGCCGGCAACCCCGACGGTCCGGACGGCGACAAGGTGCCGGGCATCACGGCGGCCGAGGGCAAGGGGATCGGCGGCTGGTCGGACGGCGACCTGACGCTGCTGCTGGAAACCGGCCTGACCCCGGAGGGCGACGTCGTCGGCGGCGCCATGGGCGAGGTGGTGCGCAACAGCACCTCGAAACTGACGGCGGAGGACCGCACCGCGATCGCCGCCTACCTGAAGACGGTGCCGGCGAAGGAGTGAGCCCTTCGGACTGGTGATCGGAAGGGGCAATCCGTCACGTCCGGCGGAGGAAAAGTCTCCAACGGCACCATTCTTTTGCGCTCTGTCCTTCTGCTATAGTCAGGCATCCCGCCAGCGTGGCGGGCCGCCGGATGGGTGCTCAGGTGAAACGAAACGCGTTGTTCGCAGCTTTGGGCGTGGCTCTGATCGGTGGGGCCGCGGCGGTCGCCCTGTGGCCGGCGGGCCGGCCTGCGGGTGATCCGGCAGGGCAGGGGGCAGGGAAGGGGATGGCCGGGGACATGCCGCTGCTGCCCAAGCCGGCGGCGATCGCTCCCGCAGTCCCCGCATCCCCGGTCGCTGCCCTGGTCCCGCCCCCCGCACCGCCCCCCGCACCGGCCCCTGCGTCTTCCGCCTCCGCCGCCAAGCCGGCGGCAGCCGCTCCGGCGGCGCCCGCCGGCCCCAGCTTCGACGTGGTGCGGGTGGCGCCGGACGGCGCGACGGTGATGGCCGGGCGTGCGGCGCCCGGCGCGGAGGTGACGGTCACCGACGGCGGCAAGCCGGTCGCCACCGCCAAGGCTGACCAGCGCGGCGAATGGGTGATGCTGCCCGACACGCCGCTGGCGCCCGGTGCCCGCGAATTGACCCTGACCGAAACCCGCCCCGGCGCCGACGCGCCGGTCCCCGCCGACAAGGTGGTCGTGGTGATGGTACCGGAACCGGCCGCGGCCAAGCCGGCCCGGACGGCGTCCACCACCACCTCAGCCGTGTCGGAAACCGCGGCCATGGCGGTGGCGGTCCCGCGTGCCGGTCTGGTTGGGGCACCTCCGGCCATGGGCGGCAGCTCGGTCCTGCAGGCGCCGCCGGTGCCGGCCGACGGGGCGCCCCCGCCGCCGGGCGGCGTGTCGGTGGAGACGATGGACTACGACCCCGCCGGCCGCGTCGCGCTGGGCGGACGGGCGGCGCCCAACAGCGCGGTGCAGCTCTATCTCGACAACATCCTGGTCGGCAGCGCCCACACCGACCCCAAGGGCAACTGGCGCCTGACCCCGGAAAAGCTGATCGATCCCGGCATCTACACCCTGCGGGCGGATCAGGTGACCCAGGCCGGCAAGGTGGTCGCCCGCGCCGAGCTGCCGGTCCAGGTCTCCGCCATGCCCGCCGGCCTGACCGACGGGCACAGCGTCGTCGTCCAGCCCGGCAACAGCCTGTGGCGGCTGGCGCGCCGCACCTATGGCGACGGCATGCTCTACACCACCATCTACACCGCCAACCGCGAGCAGATCCGCGACCCCGACCTGATCTATCCCGGCCAGATCTTCGCGTTGCCGCAGGTGAACTGAGGCGCCGCCGGGCCGCCGCCGGGGCGCCCCGCCCGTCAGCCTCCGAACACGGTGTTCAACTGGGCGCCGACGCGGACGAAGGTGGTGCGTTTCGGCACCTCCTTCAGCCGGGTGGCGCCGATATAGGTCATCATGCTGCGCACGCCGCCCATGATCTCCTGCATGGTGCCCTCCACCGGGCCGCGATAGGGCACCTCTACCGTCTTGCCTTCCGCCGCGCGGTAGGAGGCGACGCCGCCTGAATATTTGTGCATCGCCGTGCCCGACGACATGCCGTAGAAAACCATGGCGACCGGCACCGGCCCGCCGTCGCTCTCCTCGTAGCGGATGTCGCCCTCGCATTCGTCGTGGCCGGCCAGCATGCCGCCGAGCATGACGAAATCGGCCCCGGCGCCATAGGCCTTGGAGATGTCGCCCGGCACGGCGCAACCGCCGTCGCCGCAGACCTGCCCCTTCAGCCCATGGGCGGCGTCGGCGCATTCGATGATGGCCGACAGCTGGGGATAGCCGACCCCGGTCATCTTGCGGGTGGTGCAGACCGACCCCGGCCCGATGCCGACCTTGACGATGTCGGCGCCTGCCAGCAGCAGCGCCTCGGTCATGTCGCCGGTGACGACGTTGCCGGCCATGATGACGAGGTCCGGATTCTCCAGGCGCAGGCGGGTGATGACCTCGACGAAGCGCTCGGTATAGCCGTTGGCGACGTCCAGGCAGATCTTCCCCACCGGCGCCTTGGCCTTCACCGCCTGGAACTTGTCGTAGTCGGCGTCGGTGGTGCCCATCGAATAGAAGACGTTGGACAGGACGGCCGATTCGTCCTCCGCCCGGAAGAAGGCGATCAGTTCGTCCGCCTTGTAATGCTTGTGCAGGGCGGTCATCGCGCCGAAGCGGGACAGCGCGCGGGCCATGCCCATGCTGCCGGTGACGTCCATGTTGGCGGCGATCAGCGGGAAGCCGGTCCAGTCGCGCTTGGTGTGCAGGAAGGTGAAGGTCCGGTTGACGTCCACGTCGTTGCGGCTTTGCAGCGTGCTGCGCTTGGGCCGGATCAGCACATCCTTGAAGTCGAGCTTGAGGTCGCTTTCGATGATCACCGCACACCTGCTCCGGTCTGTTCGGCGGGCCGACCGTTGAACCCTGGCCCGACGTTACAGAGTGGAGGCGGTGCCGCCGTTCGGCAAGCGCGATCGGGACGCTGCGGGGGCGGCGGCGTTTGAAGCTGTTTCGCCGAATCGGGAAGAGCGGCGCCGGAACTTCCTTACTCCTTCGCCTACTCTTCCGCCTCCTCGCCCTCGCTTGCCGCCGTCTCGCTGCCGTCGGCGACATGGACCTGGCAGTCGGCGTTGTTCAGCACCTCCAGCAGTTCCGGCGGCGGCAGCCGGTCGGTGAACAGGGCGTCGAGCACCCCGACATCGGCCATGCGGATCATGGCGTTGCGGCCGAACTTGGTGTGGTCGGTGACCAGGAAGACCCGGCGCGAGCTGTCGATGATGGCGCGGGCGACGCGCACCTCCTGCTCGTCGTAATCCAGCAGGTCGCCTTCGGAATCGATGCCGCTGATGCCGATGATGCCGATGTCGACCTTGTAGCGGCGGATGAACTCCACCGTCGCCTCGCCGATGATGCCGCCGTCGCGCTCGCGCACCTGCCCGCCGGCGATCGACAGGGCGAAGCCGGTGCTCTTGTGCAGGATGGTGGCGACGTTCAGATTGTTGGTCAGCACCCGCAGCCGCTTGTGGCCGAGCAGCGCCCGCGCCACCGCCTCCGTCGTCGTGCCGATGTTGAGGAACAGCGAGGCGTCCTCCGGCACATGGCGGGCGGCCATCTCGGCGATGCGGCGCTTCTCGTCGGCCATCAGGGTCTGGCGGGTGGAATAGGCGATGTTCTCCACGCTCGACGGCACGGTGACGCCGCCGCGGAACCGCCGGACCGCCGACTGGCCGGCGAGATACTCGATGTCGCGGCGGATGGTCTGCGGCGTGACGTCGAAATGCTCGGCCAGCCACTGGATCTGAACCATGCCCTTGGCGTGGACCAGGGCCACGATCTCCTGCTGGCGGTGGTCGGCGTCCAGGCGCGCGTCCATGGCGGGGGTCTCCGGTGGAAGGGGCGTCAGTCAATCAGATGCGCGCAAGCGGTCAAAGCGAAAACCGGGGCGAAGCAGGAACCGGGAATGGCGCCGTGTTCGGGGTGCCGTCTTCGTCGCCGGCAGATACCGTATAGTCAATATTGTTTGTTGGACAAGCGTATTCGTTAGCGAAAGCATGTGTGCCGGCCGCGAACGACCATGCCGTCCATCACTCGCATTCCCCATAGCCAAAGCCCCCGAACCGGCGTAGCCTGGAAACACCGTCCGCTGAACAAACATTTTCCTTTTCAGGCGGAAACGAACATCGTATGTTCCAAAACGAAAGCGGCCGGGTTCGCAAGGAACCGGCGCGGTACGGAGAGGAACTCATGGCAAACGCAAGCCCGGCAGGAACGGACGCCCGGACGGGTGCGGACGGTCCGATGCTGGCCGACCTCCTGGTCGTCGGCGGCGGCGTGAACGGCGCCGGGATCGCCCGCGATGCGGTTGGCCGCGGCATGTCGGTGGTGCTGTGCGAACAAGGCGACCTTGCGGGTGCCACCTCGTCGGCCAGCACCAAGCTGATCCATGGCGGCCTGCGCTATCTCGAATATTACGAATTCCGGCTGGTGCGCGAGGCGCTGCAGGAACGCGAGGTCCTGTTGCGGGCCGCTCCGCACATCATCTGGCCGATGCGCTTCGTCCTGCCGCACGACAGCAGCATGCGCCCGGCCTGGATGGTGCGCATCGGGCTGTTCCTTTACGATCATCTTGGAAAACGCAAGCTGCTGCCGGGGTCGCACGGCGTCGACCTGACCAGCTCCCCGGCCGGCCGGCCGCTGTCGGGCGGCTTCACCAGGGCCTTCGAATATTCCGACTGCTGGGTCGAGGACAGCCGGCTGGTCGTGCTGAACGCGATGGATGCGAAGGAGCGCGGGGCGGAAATCCTGACCCGCACCCGCTGCGAGAGCGCCGTGCGCCGCGACGGGCTGTGGGAGGCGACGCTGGTCGACTGCGAAAGCGGGGCGCGGCGAACCGTGCTCGCCCGCGCGCTGGTGAACGCCGCCGGCCCCTGGGTGCGCGAAATGATCGCCAAGCGGACCGGCGTGACCGTCGACAAGTCGGTCCGGCTGGTGAAGGGCAGCCACATCGTCGTGCCGCGGATGTTCGACGGCGACCATGCCTACATCTTCCAGAACGACGACCGCCGCATCGTCTTCGCCATCCCCTACGAGCGCGATTTCACCCTGATCGGCACCACCGACCTCGATTATGCCGGCGACCCCGGCGCGGTGGCGATCAGCGGCGAGGAGATCGCCTATCTGTGCCGGGCGGTGTCGCGCTATTTCGCCAAGCCGGTGCGCGAGAGCGACGTGGTGTGGACCTACAGCGGCGTCCGCCCGCTGTTCGACGACGCCAGCGGCAACGCGTCGGCCGTCACCCGCGACTATGTGCTGGAGATGGACGAGCCGGCCGGCGAGGCGCCGATGCTGTCGATCTTCGGCGGCAAGATCACCACCTTCCGCCGGCTGGCCGAGGAGGCGACCGAGAAGCTGGGTCGGGCATTGGGCAAGGGTGGCGCCACCTGGACCGCCGACTCTCCGCTGCCCGGCGGCGACATCGCGGATGCGGACTTCGCCGCCTTCCTGGCGCGGTTGAAGCGCGGCCGGCCCTGGCTTCCCGATGCGCTGGCGCTGCGGCTGGCGCGGGCCTACGGCACGCGGGTCGAGCGGCTGCTCGGCGACGCCCGCGGACTGGACGGGCTCGGCACCGATTTCGGCGGCGGCGTGTACGAGGCCGAACTCGATTATGCGGCGCGGGAGGAATTCGCCATGACCGGCGACGATTTCCTGTGGCGGCGCTCCAAGCTGGGGCTGCACCTGGATGCGACCGTCCGGGACGCAATCGCCGACTGGTTCGACCGGCGGCGCGATGGAACGACCAACCGGGGGGCGACCAACCAGGGGGCCGGGGACGATCCCGCGGGCCTGAAGTTGGAAAAGGGCCGGTCGATGGGAGGACTGCGGTGACACTCACATTGGAAGGCGTGGCCAAGCGCGTCGGCGCGGACCAGCATCTCCACCCGCTGTCGCTGGAGTTGCAACCCGGCAGCTTCAACGTCCTGCTCGGCCGCACCCTGGCCGGCAAGACGACGCTGATGCGGCTGATGGCCGGGCTCGACGCGCCCACTGCCGGCCGCGTGCTGGAGAACGGCACGGACGTCACCGGCAAGTCGGTGCGCCACCGCGACGTTGCGATGGTCTACCAGCAGTTCATCAACTACCCGGCGATGACGGTGTACGAGAACATCGCCTCGCCGCTGCGCCGCCAGGGCAAGGACCGGGCGGAGATCGACGCCAAGGTGCGCCGCACCGCCGCGATGCTGCGGATCGAGCCCTACCTGCAACGGCTGCCGGCCGAGCTGTCGGGCGGCCAGCAGCAGCGCTGCGCCATCGCCCGTGCCCTGGTGAAGGGTGCCGGCCTGCTGCTGCTCGACGAACCGCTGGTCAACCTGGACTACAAGCTGCGCGAGGAACTGCGCGCCGAACTGCGCGAGATCTTCGCCGACGGCCGCACCACCGTCGTCTATGCCACCACCGAACCGCAGGAGGCGCTGGTCCTCGGCGGCGCCGTCACGGTGCTGCATGAGGGGCGGATGCTGCAGAGCGGCCCGACCGGCGAGGTGTTCCACGCCCCGGCCTCGCTGGAATGCGCCGAGGTGTTCAGCGATCCGCCGATGAATGTGGTGGACGCCATCCTGACCAACGACCGGGTGGCGCTGACCGACGGCACCAGCCTGCCGCTGTCGGCCCACGACCGCAACCTGCCGGCCGGTCCCTGCCGCGTCGGCATCCGCGCCAACCACCTGACGGTGCTGCGGCGGAGCGAGCGGCTGGTGCCGATCAAGGGCCGGGTCGCGCTGTCGGAGATCAGCGGGTCGGAGACCTTCATCCATCTGCGCCACGGCGGCACCACCCTGATCGCGCGCGAGGAGGGGGTGCACAGCCACCCGATCGGCAGCGAGATCCAGGTCTATGCCGATCCAGACCGCATCTTCGTCTTCTCCACCGCGGGCAAGCTGGTGGCGGCACCCAACTGGCGGCGCAGCGCGCTGCGCAACATCGCGTGAGGGGGCGGGAGCAATGGCGACCATCCAATTCGACAATCTCGGCCATTCCTACCACCCGCACCCGTCCAGGCCGGAGGATTACGCGCTGCGCCGCCTGTCGCAGGAGTGGGAGGACGGCAAGGCCTATGCGCTGCTGGGGCCGTCGGGCTGCGGCAAGTCCACGCTGCTGAACATCATCTCCGGCCTGCTGGTTCCCAGCGAGGGGCGGGTGCTGTTCGACGGGCTCGACGTCACCCGCTGCACGCCGGAAGAGCGCAACATCGCCCAGGTGTTCCAGTTTCCGGTCATCTACGACACCATGACGGTGTATGAGAATCTCGCCTTCCCGCTGCGCAACCGCAAGGTTCCGGCGGCGGACGTCGACCGCCGCGTCCGGCAGGTGGCCGAGGCGCTGGATCTGACCGCCGATCTGAAGAAGCGGGCCCAGCGGCTGACGCCGGACGCCAAGCAGAAGATCTCGATGGGGCGCGGGCTGGTGCGCTCGGATGTTGCGGCGATCCTGTTCGACGAGCCGCTGACCGTCATCGACCCGCACACCAAATGGATCCTGCGCCGCAAGCTGCGCCAGATCCACGAGGAATACCGCCTGACCATGATCTATGTGACCCACGACCAGGTGGAGGCGCTGACCTTCGCCGACAAGGTCGCGGTGATGTATGAGGGCGCCATGGTCCAGCTCGGCACCCCGCAGGAGCTGTTCGAGAATCCGCTGCACACCTTCGTCGGCTACTTCATCGGCAGTCCCGGCATCAACCTGATGCCCTGCACGCTGGGCGGCGACCATGCGCTGGTCGAGGGCATCGCCATCCCGCTGGGCACCGGGGCCATGGCGGCGGCAGGGGGCATGGTGGGGGGCAGGTTCGAGCTGGGCATCCGGCCGGAATTCCTGGAGCTGACCCGCAGCGGCAGCGCCGGGGCCATCCCGGTGCAGGTGACCGGCGTCGACGATCTCGGCACCTCCCGGCTAGCCACCCTGCGGATGGGCAGCCAGACGCTGAAGATCCGGCTGAACGAGGAGCAGGAAATCCCGGCGCTCGACGCTGCCGTCCGCTTCCCCGGCCGCTGGACCAAGCTCTACCGCGACAGCCATCTGGTCAATTGAGGAACCATCGCCATGGATAAGGTCCAGGACAACCGGGCTTGGTTCCTGATCATCCCGGTCTTCGTCATCGTCGCCTTCAGCGCCGTGGTGCCGCTGATGACGGTGGTCAATTATTCGGTGCAGGAGATCTTCGGCCCCGGCCAGACCTTCTTCGTCGGCACCGAATGGTTCGAGAATGTGCTGGCCGACGAGCGGCTGCATGACGCGCTGGTCCGCCAGATCATCTATTCGCTGGCGGTACTGCTGATCGAGATTCCGCTGGGCATCCTGATCGCACTCGGCATGCCGGGCGGGCGCAGCGCAAAGACCTCGCTGACGCTGGTGCTGCTGGCGCTGCCGCTGCTGATCCCGTTCAACGTCGTCGGCACCATCTGGCAGATCTTCGGGCGCGGCGACATCGGCCTCCTGGGCGCCACCTTCCGCGCCCTTGGCATCGACTACAACTACACCAGCAACTCGGCCCATGCCTGGCTGACCGTGCTGGTGATGGATGTCTGGCACTGGACCAGCCTGGTCGCGCTGCTGTGCTATGCCGGGCTGCAATCGATCCCGCCGGCCTTCTATCAGGCGGCCAAGATCGACGGCGCGTCGAAATGGGCGGTGTTCCGCTTCATCCAGCTGCCGAAGATGCGTGGCGTCCTGATCATCGCGGTGCTGCTGCGCTTCATGGATAGCTTCATGATCTACACCGAGCCCTTCGTGCTGACCGGCGGCGGCCCGGGCAACTCAACCACCTTCCTCAGCCAGTATCTGACGCAGATGGCGGTGGGGCAGTTCGACATCGGCAAGGCCGCGGCCTTCTCGATCGTCTATTTCCTGATCGTTCTGCTGTTCAGCTTCGTCTTCTACACCATCATCACCCGCACCGGCGAAGGAGAGAGAAAATGAGCAAGGCCGCGGTTCTCGCTCCCGGTTCGCTGGCGGCGCCGGCCAACATCCGCCGCTCCTCGGCGCGGGTGTCGGGCAGGACGGTGGTCCTGGTCTGCTACATCGTCTTCCTCATGCTGCCCATCTACTGGATGGTCAACATGTCCTTCAAGACGAACGAGGAAATCCTGTCGGGGCTGACGCTGTACCCGCATACGCCGACGCTGCGGAACTACATCGTCATCTTCACCGATCCCAGCTGGTACAGCGGCTACATCAACTCGATCTATTATGTGACGCTGAACACCATCATCTCGCTGTCGGCGGCGCTGCCGGCGGCCTATGCCTTCTCGCGCTACCGCTTCATCGGCGACAAGCATGTGTTCTTCTGGCTGCTGACCAACAAGATGGCGCCGCCGGCCGTGTTCCTGCTGCCCTTCTTCCAGCTCTACCAGACGGTCGGGCTGTTCGACACCCACATCGCGGTGGCGCTGGCCCACTGCCTGTTCAACGTGCCGCTGGCGGTCTGGATCCTGGAAGGCTTCATGTCGGGCGTGCCGCGCGAGATCGACGAGATGGCCTACATCGACGGCTACAGCTTCCCGCGCTTCTTCACCACCGTCTTCATGCCGATGATCCGCGCCGGCATCGGCGTCACCGCCTTCTTCTGCTTCATGTTCAGCTGGGTCGAGCTGCTGCTGGCCCGCACGCTGACCTCCGTCGACGCCAAGCCGATCGCCGCCACCATGACCCGCACCGTCAGCGCGTCGGGCATGGATTGGGGCCTGCTGGCCGCCGCCGGGGTGCTGACCATCCTGCCGGGCGCGCTCGTGATCTGGTTCGTCCGCAACTACATCGCCAAGGGTTTCGCGCTCGGTCGCGTCTGACCGGCCGCGTTTGAGGAGGATCGCCGTCATGGATCTGGACTGGATGGCGTGGACCGCGCCGACCGCAATCTTCTTCGTCTGCATCGCCCTGATGCTGGCCGGCATGACGGTGTGGGAGCTGGTGTCGCCGACGGTGGAGGCCAAGGGCTTCCTGCCGATGCGCACCACCCGCGGCGACCGCCTGTTCATCGGCCTGCTCGGCAGTGCCTTCCTTCATCTGGGCTGGCTCGCCGCGACCGACCTGTCGCTGTGGGGCGCCTCCGCGGTCTCGCTGCTGTGGGTCGCGGCCGTCATCCGCTTCGGCTGAGAAGGGGGGACGGGAAAAGCGGGTCTGTTTTCCGCAAGTCTGGTCATACGAAACGTCAAACCTGAAACCAGGACGATCAAATGGGAGGAATCATGCTCAAGAACACGTCTCTGCATCGCCCCTTGCGCAGCCGCCTGACCGGCGCCGTGATGGCCGGCGGCATCGGCGTCCTGCTGGCGATGGCCTCGGCTGCGCCAGCCGCGGCGCTGACCCCCGAACAGGAGGCCGTCGCCAAGCGCATCGTCGAGGAGCTCCAGCCCTCCACGCTGTCCAAGGACGAGCAGATGAAGGAGCTGGAATGGTTCGTGAAGGCGGCCGAGCCCTTCAAGGGCATGGAGATCAACGTCGTCTCCGAAACGCTGACCACGCACGAATATGAATCGAAGACTCTGGCCAAGCTGTTCAGCGAGCTGACCGGGATCAAGCTCAAGCACGACCTGATCCAGGAAGGCGACGTCATCGAGAAGCTGCAGACCCAGATGCAGTCTGGCCGCAACGTCTACGATGCCTATGTCAACGACAGCGACCTGATCGGCACCCATGTCCGCTATGGGCAGGCGGTCGCGCTGTCCGACTTCATGAGCGGCGAGGGCAAGGACGTCACCCTGCCGACGCTGGACGTCAAGGACTTCATCGGCACCAGCTTCACCACCGGCCCGGACGGCAAGCTCTACCAGCTGCCCGACCAGCAGTTCGCCAATCTCTACTGGTTCCGTGCCGACTGGTTCGCCCGCCCGGACCTGAAGGAGAAGTTCAAGGCCAAGTACGGCTATGATCTCGGCGTGCCGCTCGACTGGTCGGCCTATGAGGACATCGCCGAGTTCTTCACCAACGACGTGAAGGAGATCGACGGCGTCCGCGTCTACGGCCACATGGATTACGGCAAGAAGGACCCGTCGCTCGGCTGGCGCTTCACCGACGCGTGGCTGTCGATGGCCGGCGCCGGCGACAAGGGCCTGCCCAACGGCAAGCCGGTCGACGAATGGGGCATCCGCGTCGAGGGCTGCCGCCCGGCCGGCGCGTCCGTCGCGCGTGGCGGCGACACCAACGGCCCGGCGGCGGTCTATTCGCTGGTCAAGTACATCGACTGGCTGAAGAAATACGCCCCGCCGGAAGCCGCCGGCATGACCTTCTCCGAATCCGGCCCGGTGCCGGCGCAAGGTGCGGTCGCGCAGCAGATCTTCTGGTACACCGCCTTCACCGCCGACATGACCAAGCCCGGCCTGCCGGTGGTCAACGCCGACGGCACGCCGAAATGGCGCATGGCCCCTTCGCCGCACGGTCCCTATTGGGAACAGGGCATGAAGCTCGGCTACCAGGATGTCGGATCCTGGACCCTGCTGAAATCCACGCCGGCCGAGCGCCGCAAGGCGGCATGGCTCTACGCCCAGTTCACCGTGTCGAAGACCGCGTCGCTGAAGAAGACGCTGGTCGGCCTGACCCCGATCCGCGAAAGCGACATCAAGTCGGAGCCGATGACGGCGGCGGCGCCCAAGCTCGGCGGTCTGGTCGAGTTCTACCGCAGCCCGGCCCGCGTGGCGTGGTCGCCGACCGGCACCAACGTGCCGGACTATCCGAAGCTGGCGCCGCTGTGGTGGCAGAACATCGCCGAGGCCGTCACCGGCGAGCGCACCCCGCAGCAGGCGATGGACAACCTTGCCGAGCAGATGGAGCAGGTGCTGGCCCGCATGGAGCGCGCCAACATCGGCGGCGACTGCGCGCCCAAGCTGAACCCGAAGAAGGACGCCAAGGAATGGTTCGCCGCCCCCGGCGCCCCGAAGGCCAAGCTCGACAACGAGAAGCCCAAGGGCCAGACCATCGCCTATGACGACCTGCTGAAGGCCTGGAAGGAAGGCCGGGCGCAGTAACCGACGGGCTCTGCCTTCGGTATCTGTCCTGGTTGTGCCGGAGGCGACCCTGGGGCGGCGGCCATTCTATTGAACGACTGCCGCCCCTTTTTTTATCGACCGCCTTAAATCCCCTCTCCCCCCTGCTCACGCGCAAACGAAGTTTGCCCTGACGCGGCAGGCGGACCATGGGTCCGCCGTAAGCGGGGAGAGGGGGTTGCACACAAGAATCACGGGGGAACGCTTCCATGAGCAAGGCCGGCCATATCCTCGCCATCGACCAGGGCACCACCTCGTCGCGGGCGATCCTGTTCGATGGCCGGGGACGGCCGCTGGCCGAGGCGCGCCGCGAGTTTCCGCAGCATTATCCCGGCGACGGCTGGGTCGAGCATGACCCGGCCGACATCCTGCGCGATGTCCGCACCGTGGCGCGCGAGGCGGTGGAGAAGGCCGGGATCGATGCCGCCGCCATCGCCGCCATCGGGATCACCAACCAGCGCGAGACCGCGGTGGTGTGGGACCGCGCCACCGGCGAGCCGATCCACCGCGCCATCGTCTGGCAGGACCGCCGCACCGCCGCGCTCTGCCAAGATCTGGTGGCGTCCGGCCATGCCGAGACGGTCCGTGCGAAGACCGGCCTGTTGATCGACGCCTATTTCTCCGCCACCAAGATCGCCTGGATCCTCGACCATGTGCCGGGTGCCCGCGCGCGGGCCGAGCGGGGCGAGCTGTGCTTCGGCACCATCGACAGTTTCCTGATCTACCATCTCACCGGCCGCCGGGTGCATGCCACCGACGCAACCAACGCGTCCCGCACCATGCTGTTCGACATCCATGTCCAGGATTGGGATGACGAGCTGCTGGCGCTGTTCCGCGTGCCGCGCGCCATGCTGCCCCGGGTGCTGGACAGTGCCGACGATTTCGGCGCCACCGAGCCCGAGTTGCTCGGCCGGCCGATCCCGATCGCCGGCGTGGCGGGCGACCAGCAGGCGGCGGCCTTCGGGCAGGCCTGCCTGACGCCGGGCATGGCGAAATCGACCTACGGCACCGGCTGCTTTGCGCTGATCAACACCGGGGAGACGCCGGTGGTGTCGAAGAACCGGCTGCTGACCACCGTCGCTTACCGTCTGAACGGCAAGACAGCCTATGCGCAGGAAGGCTCGATCTTCGTGGCGGGTGCGGCGATCAAATGGCTGCGCGACGGCATCGGCATCATCACCCACGCCAGCCAGACCGACGACATGGCGACCCGCGTGCCCGACAGCCACGGCGTCTATTTCGTCCCGGCCTTCGTGGGCCTGGGCGCGCCGCACTGGGATTCGGACGCCCGCGCCGCGATCTTCGGCATGACGCTGGACGTCGGCCCCGCCCACATCGCCCGCGCCGCGCTGGAGGCGGTGGCCTACCAGACCCGCGACCTGATGGAGGCGATGGCCGGCGATTGGGGCGGCACCATCAACGCGCTGCGCGTCGACGGCGGCATGGCCGCCAACGACTGGCTTTGCCAGTTCCTGGCCGACCTGCTGGCGATGCCGGTCGAACGCCCGAAGGTGATCGAGACCACGGCGCTGGGCGCCGCCAGCCTCGCGGCCCTGCGGGTGGGCGTGTTCGACGGGCTGGGCGCGGTGTCCGACGCCTGGCGCAGCGAGCGCCGCTTCGAGCCGCGCATGGAGCAGGGCAGGCGCGACCGCCTCTATGAGGGCTGGCGCGACGCGGTGGCGCGGGTGCGGTCGCCGCGCTGAGCCTTTTGGGCTGACGCGGCTTGCCCCCTCCCCGACTCTCCCCCTCTTCGAGGGAGAGGGTGCCTTCTGCGAAGCGGCGGCAGTCCCCTCTCCCGCGGGAGCGGGGGAGGGTTAGGGAGGGGGCAAACCCCTCACCCTTCCGCCGGGTCGGCCAGCATGTGGCGGATCTCGCTCTTCAGCAGCTTGCCGGTCGCGGTGTGGGGCAGGGCGTCGACGAAGCGCACGTCGTCGGGGATGCACCATTTGGCGACCTTGCCCTCGAAGACCGCCAGCAGTTCCTCGCGTGTCAGTTCGGCTCCGGGTTTGCGGACGACGACCAGCACCGGGCGCTCGCCCCATTTCTCGTCGGGCACGGCGACGGCGGCGGCCTCCTGGACGGCCGGATGACCGACGGCGATGTTCTCCAGGTCGATGGAGCTGATCCACTCGCCGCCCGACTTGATGACGTCCTTGGTGCGGTCGACGATCTGGACATAGCCGTCGGCGTCCATCGTCACCACGTCGCCGGTCTCGAACCAGCCCGGAACCGTCTGGTGCGCCGGGCTTTCGGTCACGCCGAAATAGCCGGAGCAGACGGTGGGGCCGCGCACCAGCAGCCGGCCGAAGCTGGTGCCGTCGCGGGCCACGTCGGCGCCGGAGCCGTCGACCACGCGGAACTGCACGCCGCAGATCGGCCGCCCCTGCTTGGAGGCGAGCGCCAGCGCGGCGTCGGCATCCAGCCCGGCATGCTTGGCCTTCGGCCTGTTGGCGAGGCCGAGCGGGCTGGTTTCCGTCATGCCCCAGGCATGCAGGACCTCGACCCCCATCTCCTGGAAGCGCTGGATCATCACCGGCGGGCAGGCGGAACCGCCGATGGCGATGCGGCGCATCGTCGTCAGCGTCTTCTTGTTGGCGTCGAGCCAGTTCAGCAGGGCCAGCCAGACGGTCGGCACGCCGGCGGTGTTGGTGACCTTCTCCGCCTCGAACAGCTCGTAGAGGCTGGCGCCGTCCAGCTTGCCGCCGGGGAAGACCAGCTTGGCGCCGGCCAGCGGTGCCGCATAGGGCGTGCCCCAGGCATTGACGTGGAACATCGGCACCACCGGCAGCACCACGTCCGACGCCGACAGGCCGAACACGTCGGGCATGCAGGCGGCCATGGCATGCAGATAGGCGGAGCGGTGGCTGTACAGCACACCCTTCGGGTTGCCGGTGGTGCCGGAGGTGTAGCACATGCCGCAGGCGGTGTTCTCGTCGAGCAGCGGCCAGTCGAAGGCGTCGGGCTGGGCGGCCAGCAGATCCTCGTAGCACAGTAGGTTGGGCAGGCTGGAATTCGGCATGTTGGCGGCGTCGGTCATCACGACGATGCCCTTCAGCCCGGTCAGCTCGTGGGCGATTCCCTCCAGCAGCGGGACGAAGGTCAGGTCGGTGAACAGCAGCCGGTCTTCGGCGTGGTTGACGATGTAGGCGATCTGTTCGGGGAACAGGCGCGGGTTGATGGTGTGGCAGACCATGCCCGAGCCGCCGATGCCGTAATAGCATTCCAGATGGCGGAAGCCGTTCCAGGCCAGCGTGCCGATGCGGTCGCCCGGCGTCATCCCCAGCGCCGCCAGCGCGTTGGCCAGCTTCTGCGCGCGGACCCAGGCGTCGGCATAGCTGTAGCGGTGGATCGGCCCCTCGGTGGTGCGCGACACGATCTCGGTGTCGGCGTGGTAGAGCGCGGCGTGACGCAGGATCGACGTCACCAGCAGCGGCTCGTTCATCATCATTCCACGCAGCATCGTTTCACTCCCCGTTCGTTTGCTTATCATCGCCTTCCGCGCGCAGGCGATCCCGGGGATTTCGCCATGGGTGAAGGGGGGAAATCAACGTCAATAAACTGACGTGGACGTCGGAGGCCCGGCATCCTCAACCGGTTCGCACCTGGGTCAGGAAGCGGTTCACCTCCCGGCCCAGCGCCTCGGTATGGCTGGACAGCTGCTGCACGGAGGTCAGGACCTCGTAGGCGACCTTGCCGCTGTGGCTGGCCGCTTCGTTGACGCCGCCGATGCTGTCGGAAACGGTCTGGGTGCCCTGGGCGGCCTGCTGGATGTTGCGGCTGATCTCGCGGGTCGCGGCCCCCTGCTGCTCGACCGCCGAGGCGATGGAGGTGGCGACGTCGTTGATGTGGCCGATGACGCGGACGACCTCCTGCAACTCCCCGACGGCCTCGCCGGTCATCGACTGGATGTCGGCGACCTGGGCGGCGATGTCCTCGGTCGCCTTGGCGGTCTGGGTCGCCAGCGCCTTCACCTCGCTCGCCACCACGGCGAAGCCGCGTCCGGCCTCGCCCGCCCTTGCGGCCTCGATGGTGGCGTTCAGGGCAAGCAGGTTGGTCTGGCTGGCGATTGAGTTGATCAGCTCGACCACCGCGCCGATGCGCCCGACCCCGCGTGCGAGGCCGCCGACCTTGTCGTTGGCGCGTTCGGCGATGTCGACCGCCTCGCGGGCGATCTGCGAGGACTGGCCGACCTGACGGCTGATCTCGCCGATCGAGCTGGTCAACTGCTCGGTCGCGGATGCCACGGTCTGGACATTGGCGGAGGTCTGCTCGGTGGTCGCGGCGACGTTGCCGGCCAGCCTGCCGGTCTGGTCGGCGGCGCGGGTCACGTCGCTGACCCGGCTTTCCATGCCGGCGGCTTCCTCGACCACGGCATGGATCACGCCGCCGACCGCCTGCTCGAAGCGGTCGGCGAGGTCGGCGACGGCCCTGTGCTTGTCCTCGTCGGCGCGGCGGGCCTGTTCGGCCCGTTCGGACTCCAGCCGCTGCCGGGCCAACGCGTTCTCCTTGAAGACCTGGGTCGCCCGGCACATGTCGCCCAGCTCGTCGCCGCGGCCGGTTTCGGGGAAGGCGATGGTGAGGTCGCCGCCGGCCATCGCCCGCATGCGGCCGGCGAGCGAGCGGATGGTGGCACTGATGTCGTGGCCGACCAGCGTCAACAGCACGATGGCCGGCAGGGCCAGCGCCGCGATGACGCCGACCAGGGTCCAGAGCTGCGACAGGAACTCGGCCCACAGGTCGTCGATGAAGATGCCGGTGCCGATCAGGATCCGCCATGGCTCGAACCCCTTCACATAGGCCAGCTTGACCGCGGTTTCGCTGCCGCCGACGGTGCGCGGCCAGTCATAGGCATAGGTGCCCTCGCCATGCGCCCGGATGATGCCGATCAGGGCCGGGATGACCGGCTGGCCCGCGGCGTCCTTGATGCCGGACACGTCCTTGCCCATCAGCGCCGTGTTGACATGGGCGAAGCCGACGCTGTCGTAGGTGTGGGCGAACAGATACTCGTCGCCGCCGTAGCGGATGGCGAGGAAGGCGTCCTTGAAGCGCGCCTGGGCTTCGTCGCGCGACAGGCGTCCGGCCGCGGCCTCGCCCTCGAAATGCGCCGCCATGTTGTGCCCGGCCTCGACCATGAAGCGCAGGGAGTCGACGCGGTCCTGGTACATGCGGTTGTAGCTGAGGTAAAGCCCGGCCCCGGCGATGGCCAGACAGGCGAGGCTGGCCGTCACGACCAGGATCGACAACTTCACGCGGATCGAGAGAGACTGTCCGATCATCATCCACCACCTTCCAGCGTATCAAGTCCGCCTTGGAGTTCAGGGGTTTGTCGCGCGAATAGTGAACCGAATCCTGTCGAGGGACGCGCGCCACGGTGTCGCATACGGCATCGGGCGGCCGCGGCCTTCCCGCCGGCCCATTGCAGAGATTTCACATGACAAGCGGCGGTGCCGGATGCTTTCTGCCCCGGGCTTGGCAGATCGGCGCGGGGAGAGTGGGCGTGAGGGGAAAGACCAGCGTTTCGCGCCTGCTGCGCTGCGATCTTCGCTGCGATCCATGGGACATTGCCGCCGGGTTGGGCCTGCTGGCGCTGCTGGTGCTGGTTGCCGTCACCTTCCGGGATTACGGCATCTCCAATGACGAGGAGGTGCAGCATGTCTACGGTGCCAAGCTGATCGACTGGTATCGCAGCGGCTTCGCCGATGGGTCGGCCTTCACCTACAAGAACCTCTATCTCTATGGCGGGCTGTTCGACATGGCGGCGGTGGCGCTTGCCCCGCTGCTGCCCTTCGACCCCTACGAGACGCGGCACCTGCTGTGCGCGCTGACCGGGGTGGCCGGGATCGCGGTGGTCTGGGGGCTGGCGCGCCGGCTGGCCGGACCGCGGGCCGGCCTCCTCGCCGGGTTGCTGCTGGCGCTGTGCGGCCCCTGGTACGGCGGCATGTTCAACCACACCAAGGACGTGCCCTTCGCCGTGCTGATGATGGCCGCGGTGGCGTTGCTGGCGCGGCTGGCTGGGCAGATGCCGAAGCCCCGCCTTGGCACGGTGGTGGGCTTCGGCGCCATTGCCGGGCTGGCGCTCGGCATCCGGGTGGGGGCTCTGCTGCTCGCCGGCTATGCGGTGGCCGCCCTGGCCGGATGGGTGCTGGCCGGATGGTGGCTCGCGGAGGGCGCCACGGCCGCAAGGCTGCGCGAGGCGGGCCGCGGTGCCCTGCGGCTGCTGCCGGCCCTGCCGGTCGCCTATGGGCTGATGGCGCTCTTCTGGCCCTGGTCGGTGCTGGAGCCGCTGAACCCGCTGCGGGCGCTGGCCGATTTCTCGCACTTCCACTATCCGATCCGCACCCTGCTGGGCGGCACCGAATATTGGATGTACGAGGTGCCGCGCAGCTATCTGGCCTGGTATCTCGGGATCAAGCTGCCGCTGGTGCTGCTCGCCGCCGCGGCGCTGGGCCTGCTGACGCTTCCCGTAATCCTGCGCCGGGACCGGCCGGCGGCGGAGGGCGGGACGGCCCGGATCGTCGGTCATGGGCTGGTGGCGCTGGCGGCGCTGTTCCCGGTCGCCTGGTTCACCCTTACCCATGCGCCCGGCTACACCGCGATCCGCCATTTTCTGTTCGTGCTGCCACCGCTGGCGGTGCTGGGCGGCATCGGGCTGGACCGGCTGCTCGGCCGCTGCGGCGATTGGAGGGTCGGCGTGTCGCAGCGCAGCGGCCGCGGGCTGTCGATGGCCGTGCCGGCCGGTCTGGCGCTGGCGCTGGTCCTGGGCCGCGAGGCAGCTGTGCTGGAATCGCTGCATCCCGACGAATATGTCTATTTCAACGAGCTGGTCGGCGGCGTCGCTGGCGCGGTGCGCAACTACGATGTCGATTACTGGGCCAACAGCCTGCCCGAAGCGGTCGAGGATCTGTCGGAGGTCATCGCGGCGGAAGAGGCGCGCACCCATCGTCACCGCACCTACAGCGTCGCCGTCTGCGCCGAGCCGCTGGCCTTCGAGAAGCTGGCCCCGGCCAACATGCGCTGGGTTTCCGACTGGACGCGCGCCGATTTCTTCGTCGCGCCGACGCAGGAGGATTGCGACACGCTGATGAATGGTCCGGCGGTGGCGGAGGTCGAGCGCGACGGCGCCCTGCTGGCGGTGGTTAAGGATCTGCGCAAACAGGATCTGCGCAATCCCGGGGAGCCGGCGGAGACCGTCGAGGTGGCGCGGCTGCGCACCGGGCGCCAGCACCGTCACTGGTGGTGAGCCCGCCCGCTGCGGTGGGGAGGCTTCACCCCCGCGGCAGGTAGCGCGTCCGGTCCAGCCCGTGGCGGGCCATCTTCTCGTTCAGGGTCCGGCGGGGGACGTCGAGCAGGTCGATCACCGCCTTGATGTCGCCCTTGCAGCGGTCCAGCGCCTGTTCGATCACGCGCTTCTCGAAGGCGTCGACCTGATCGGACAGCGCGCGCGGCGCCACAGCCACCGCCGCCGCCGCCTCGCCGCCGACGGGGCGGCGGCGCAGCAGCCCGGCCACGCCGCTGCGCCCGACCGACAGGACGTGGCGTTCGGCCAGATTGCGCAGCTCGCGCACATTGCCGGGCCAATCATGGGCCAGCAGCGCGTCGGTATCGGCCGGGTCCAGCGGGCGCGGCTCGCGGCCGTGGCTGGTGGCGAACCCGGCGGCGAAATAGTCGAACAGCAGCGGGATGTCCTCCGCCCGGGCGCGCAGCGGCGGGATGTGCAGCTCCGCCACGTTCAGCCTGTAATAGAGGTCGGCGCGGAAGCGCCCCTCCTCGCTGAGGTCGAGCAGGTCGGTCTTGGTCGCGGCGACCAGCCGCAGGTCCAGCGCGACCGGCTTGTTGGAGCCCAGCCGCTCGATGCTGCGCTCCTGCAATGCGCGCAGCATCTTGACCTGCAGCGACAGCGGCATGCTCTCGATCTCGTCGAGGAACAGGGTGCCGCCGCTGGAATGCTCCAGCTTGCCGGCGCGGCGCTGGGTGGCGCCGGTGAAGGCGCCGGGCTCGTGCCCGAACAGCTCGCTTTCCGCCATGCTGTCGGGGATGGCGCCGCAATTGACGGCGACGAAGGCGCCCTTCTCCCCCCGGGGGCCGAAATCATGCAGGCAGCGGGCGACCAGTTCCTTGCCGCTGCCGGTCTCGCCATGGATCAGCACGCTGGCACTGGTGGCGGCGAGGTCGAGCAGTTCGCGCCGCAACTCGGCGATGGCGGGCGAAGTGCCGATCAGCCGCGCCTCGATCCCGCCGCCCGCCGCCCGCCGGCGCAGCCCGCGATTCTCCAGCACCAGCCGCCGCTTCTCCGCCGCCCGGCGGAGGACGGCGACCAGATGGTCGGGCTCGAACGGCTTCTCGATGAAGTCGTAGGCGCCGCGCCGCATCGCCTCCACCGCCAGCGCCACGTCGCCATGGCCGGTGACGAGGATCACCGGCAGGTCGGCGTCCCGTTCCAACGCCCGTTCCAGCACCGCCATGCCGTCCATCCGCGGCATCCTGAGGTCGGAGACCAGCACGCCGGGGAAGTCCGGCGCCAGCAGCTCCAGCGCCGGCTGCGGCGTCTCGAAGCCCTGCGCAGCGAAGCCGGCCAGCTGCAGCCATTGCGTGACCGAGACGCGCATCGCCGGCTCATCGTCGATGAACAGCACGGGGGTCGCATCGGCGGCGGGTTTCATTCCGGTCCTCCTTTCGCGTCGGGCAGCTGGACGACGAAGCAGGCGCCGCCGTCGGGGTTGTTCTCCGCCCTCAGCGTGCCGCCGAAATCGCGCACGATGCCATAGGACAGCGACAGGCCGAGGCCGAGCCCCTGCCCGACCTCCTTGGTGGTGAAGAAGGGGTCGAACAGCCGGAGCCGGTGCGCCTCGGCGATGCCGGTGCCGCTGTCGCCGATGCGGATCTCCCAGCCCTCGCCGTTGCGCACCGCGGTCAGGGTCAGGCGGCGGTCGTCGCAGAGGTCCATGGCGTCCGCGGCGTTGCGCAGCAGGTTGACGAAGACCTGTTCCAGCCGCACGGCGTCGCCGCGGACCAGCGCGTCGGGCGGGATCGCCTGTTCGACCCGCACCTCCTCTTCGCGCAGCCGGGGGGCGAGCAGGGCCAGCGCGCGGTCCATGGTGCGGGCGACCGGCACCGCCTGCACCCGCGCCGGCCCCTTGCGGGCGAACTCCTTGAGGTGGCCGGACAGCTGCGCCATGCGTTCGGCCAGATCGCCGATCATGGCGAGGTTGTCGCGGACCATCGCCGTCTCCCCGCGCTCGGCCAGCAGGCGGGTGGAGGCGACGAAGGTGCGGATGGCGGCCAACGGCTGGTTGATCTCGTGCGCCAGCGCCGCCGACATCTGGCCGAGCGCCGCCAGCTTGCCGGCCTGCACCAGCTCCTCCTGCGCCTCGCGCAGCACGCGGTTGGCGGTGAGCAGTTCGGCCGTGCGTTCCTCCACCCGGCGCTCCAGCATCGTCCGCGCCTCGCGCTGGAGCCGCAGGGTCTGCCGCCGCTGCCAGCCCAGTGCCGCCGCCGCCGCCAGCAGCAGGATGCCCATCCCGGTCAGCACCGCCGCCCCCGCCGCTTCGGCCCGCACCGGCTCCAGATCGGACAGCAGGCGGATGGTCCAGCCGAATTCCGGCAGCGCCAGCTCCTGCATCAGGTAGGCGCGGCGGGCCGGCGATGGGGCGGCGGACGCACGCGCAGGGCCAAGCGAACCAATGAGGGGCATGCCGATGACGGGCAGGCTGACCAGCCGGGCGCCGGTCTCCATCACCGGGCCGTCATGCAGTCCCAGCGGGACCAGCTCGCTGCGGTCGTACTGGCGGGTCTGTGCCAGCCGCGCCTTCACCGCGTCGGGCAGCGGGCGGAGCGCGCGGTATTTCCAATCGGCATGGCTGGACAGGAAGACGATGCCGTTCTCGTCGGTCACCAGCACCCGCTCGCCGCCGGCCGCCCAGTCGCGCTGGAGCGATTCCAGGTCGATCTTGACCACGGCGACGCCGACCAGCCGGTCGCCCAGCCGCACCGCGTGCGACAGGAAATAGCCGGGCAGGCCGGTGGTGACGCCGATGCCGAAATAGCGGCCGCTGCCGCTCTCCACCGCCTGCCGGAAATAGGGGCGGAAATCATAGATCTGGCCGACGAAGCTCTGCGCCGGGTCGGCCCAGTTGCTCGCCGCCAGCGCCAGCCCCTTGCGGTCGACCACATAGAGCGCCGCCGAGCCGGCCACGGCGTTCGCCGTCTCCAGCCGCCGGTTGGCCGCGTCGCGCCGGGAGTCGGACGGCGCCTCCAGCAGATCGAGCATCTCGTGGTCGCGGGCGACCAGGAAGGGCAGATAGTCGTAGCGGCCGACCGCGTTGCGGATGCTGCTGGCATAGAGCCCGAGCCGCTGGTCGCCGCTCAGGGTCAGCGCCGCCCGTGCCTCCGCCTCCGCCCAGCGATAGGCGCCCCAGCAGGTCAGCGCGGTGACGGCGACCAGCAGGGCCGCCAGCAATGCGGCGAGGAACGCCACCCGGCGGCGGCGCAGCGGGCGGGAGGAAGCTGTGTCGGCCATCGCCTGTCTATGGAGCCGCCGGGGCGGCGCTGTCCAGCGCCTTTTGGCCGTCGCATCCCGGCGGAATTGAGGTGGAGATATTTATTTTGAATGGACGTTCAATCAATGAAAATCCAACCGCATCGATGACAAAGCCATGGGCAATGGCTGGATGCTCAAAGTGAATGGCCGGTCCTCGTGATGAAAATGCCAAGCACCTGTTGTTCGCATCACTTTCATGCTGGCCGAAAGGCGGCTATGGTGCGCGGCCGAAAGCCTGGCCTCGACCTTTGGGAATTGGCCGGATCGGGCGGTTTGAGAAGGGGGGACAGTTTCATGGATGCCGATTCCATTCGCGCCGCCTACCGGCGCTATGCGGGCTTCTACGACCGGGTGTTCGGGGTGCTGCTGGCGTCGGGCCGCCACGCGGCGGTGGAGTGGCTGAACCGCCGCGGCGGCCTGCGCATCCTGGAGGTTGGCGTCGGCACCGGCCTGTCGCTGTCGGACTATCGCAAGGACAACCGCGTTGTCGGCATCGATCTGTCCACCGACATGCTGAAGGTGGCGCAGGAGCGGGTGGCGCGCGAGCGGCTCGACCATGTCGAAGGGCTGTTGGAGATGGATGCCGGCAAGCTGGCCTTCGCCGACGGCAGCTTCGACGTGGTGGTCGCCATGTATGTCATGACCGTCGTCCCCGATCCCCAGGGCACGATGGCGGAGCTGGAGCGCGTCTGCAAACCCGGCGGCGACATCGTCATCGTCAATCATTTCGCCGCCCGCCGGCCCGGTGTCCGGCGCGCGGTGGAGGGCTGGCTGTCGCCCTTGTCGAAGAAGCTGGGCTGGCGTCCCGACTTCACGCTGGATGCGATGATGACCGGATCGCGGCTGGCGATCGAAAGCATCCGCACCCTGCCGCCCTTCGGCCTGTTCAGCCTGCTGCATTGCCGGCGCGGATAGCGGCAAGGGATAGCAGGCGTGACCGCGCCTGCCGGCTGCTGCTAGTCTGGGCATCGTCATTCGGGCGCGATCACGGGAGCGGGACATGGCCATCACTGCGGGCGGCGATCTGGGGGCCGGCGATCTGGCGGGCAAGCGGATTCTGGTGCCGGAGAGCCGGGATCTCGACCTGTTCGCCGGCATGATGGAGCAGCATGGGGCCGAGACCATCCGCTGCCCGATGGTGAAGATCCTCGACCTCGACGATCCCGCCCCGGCGCGGCAATGGCTGGAGACGCTGCTGGGCGAGGGGTTCGACGACATCGTGCTGCTGACCGGCGAGGGGCTGCGCCGCCTGATGAAGGTGGCCCGCGCCATCGACCGGGAGGCCGACACCGTCGCCGCCATCGGCCGCGCCCGCGTCTTCGTCCGCGGCCCGAAGCCGGTGAAGGCGCTGCGCGAGATCGGCTGCACCCCCTATAGGTCGGCTCCCGCCCCGACCACCGACGGCGTCATCGCCGCGCTGGCGACGGAGGATCTGGCCGGCCGCCGCGTCGGCGTCCAGCTCTATCCCGACAACCCGAACGAACCGCTGCTCGACGCGGTGCGGGCGCGCGGCGGCCTGCCGGTGGCGGTCACCCCCTATCGCTACGCCAACGATTCCGAGACCGGGGCGGTCCAGGCGGCGATCCGCGAGATGGCGGAGGGGCGCATCGATTTCGTCGCCTTCACCGCCTCTCCCCAGGTGCGTCGCCTGCACGAGGTGGCCGACGCCTGCGGTCTTGGCGACGCATTCCGCGAAGGCTTCGCCCGCACCCGCATCGCCGCCGTCGGCCCGGTGGTGGCCGAAGCGGTGGAAGCGGCGGGCGGCACCGTCGCCGTCTCGCCGGAGACCACCTTCCACATGAAGCCGTTGGTCAACGCCATCCGCAAGCTGCTGGCGGACGGGGCGGGCTGAGGAGCGACCTTTCGCCCCACCCGCCCGTCACATGTTCTCATTGATAATAATTCTCAGTGTTGATTAACCTTCGACGCGCAGTGTTGGCGCCGGCCACCGGATGCCCGATCCCTACCCGATCGGTGCTTGTCCCGGGGCCGGCCGTTGCCAGGAGCGTCGTCATCATGTCCGTCACCCGTTCCCCCTTCTCCCGCCGCGTGCTGGCGCTGGCCGTCCTGTCGGCCGGGCTTGCCGGCGGCGGGTCCGTCTTCGCGGCGGATCTGTCGACGAGGGAAAAGCTGGGCGAGGCGCTGTTCTCCGACAGCAACCTGTCGGCCAACCGCACCCAGTCCTGTGCCGACTGTCACAACCCGTCCTTCGGCTTCGCCGATCCGCGCACCGACGGGGCGGACGGGGCGGCGTCGGTCGGCGACAACGGCAAGTCGGTCGGCGACCGCAACGCCCCGACGGCGAGCTATGCCGCCCTGACGCCGGTCTTCCGCATCACGGCGGACGGCAAGCCGGTCGGCGGCCAGTTCCTCGACGGCCGCGCCGCGACGCTGAAGGACCAGGCCGGCGGCCCGCCGCTGAACCCGGCCGAGATGGGCCTGGCCTCCAAGGAGCAGGCGCGCGATCGGCTGGCCGAGAATCCGGACTATGCCCGTGCCTTCGTGGCGCTCTATGGTGCCGGCGTGCTGGACGATGCCGGGCGGGCCTATGACGCGATGAGCGACGCCATCGCCGCCTTCGAGCGGACCGACCTGTTCTCGCCCTTCGATTCGAAATACGACCGTTACCTGCGCGGCGAATACAAGATGACGCCGGAGGAGGATCTGGGCATGACCCTGTTCTTCTCCACCCAGTTCACGAACTGCAACCAGTGCCACAAGCTGAAGCCGATGCCGGCGGCAGCGGGCGAGATCTTCACCAATTACGAATATCACAACATCGGCGTGCCGCCGAACCCGACTCTGCGCGAGGCAACGGGTAAGCCGGGCTTCGCCGACCGCGGCCTGCACGACAACCCGGCGACAGCCAGGCCGGCCTTCGAGGGCAAGTTCAAGACCCCGACCCTGCGCAACGTTGCGGTGACCGGACCCTACATGCACAATGGCGTGTTCAAGGATCTGGAGACCGTGGTCCGCTTCTACGACCATTACAACAACCGGACGGAAAAGGCGGCGGTCAATCCGGAAACCGGCAAGCCCTGGGGGCAGCCCGAGGTGGCGGCGAACCTGTCGCGCAAGGAACTGGAGTCCGGGCCGGCGCTGGACACCCGCCGGGTCAAGGCGCTGGTCGCCTTCATGAAGACGCTGACCGACGCGCGCTTCGAGCCCCTGCTGAAGTGAGGCCCGGCCGGTTCCGGCCGGCCGCTACACCGATCGGCTTCTGGTCAGCCGCCGATATCGACCCGGTACAGCTCCAGATCCAGCAGTTCCATCGTGATGAGGCGACTCCCGGATCGGCCCCCGGCCGGCTTGCGCGTGCCCAGCGGGCGGACCAGCGGTCGGCTGAGCCATGCCGCACGGGCACGGTCGATCAAGGCGGTGCAGCGATGGGACAGTCTGGCGTTCATGGCTGGTCGGCTTTCTCGCGCGGAAGAGGGATCGGGGGCACGGATAGGCGGCAGTATGGCTCCTGTGAGCGGATGCAATAAGAATGTCGCGGCAACGTGACAGTTTCTATCGCCCGAAGGTTTAGTCCCTAGGCCGTATGGCCGGTTTCCGGCGCTTTGCACCCCGTCCTGTGTCCTTTCTGCGACGAAAGGAGGAGAGGGTCAGGCAATCGCGCCGACCTGCCGCCGCAAGGCGTCCCGCGCCTCGCCGTCCAGCACCGGCACCCCGCCGCGCGCCTCCAGCAGATGGGCGCCGGGATCGGACAGGGTGCGCATGGCGAAGCCGGTCACCAGCGGCGGACCGCCGCCAAGGGGTGCCGATTCATAGACCGGGGTGAAGCTGCAGCCGCCGAGCAGCGCGCGGATCATCAGTGCCTCGTCGGACGATGCGCCGGCTGCCGGCGCATTGATACCGAACAGCAGCCGTTCCGCCTCCGCTTCGGTCACCAGCCCGCGTTCCAGCAGGATGTCGACCATGGCGGAACTCGTCATCACCGGCGCCGCCCGCCCTTTCCAGCAGAAGCGGCCGTCGTCCCAGCCAACGTCCAGGCAGCGGAAAACCATGTGCGGCTCGGCGCCGGCCACCCCGGCGACGATGTAGTTGACCCGCAACAGCCCGTTCCAGGCGCCGGCCGGTGCGACGATGCAGGACAGGCCGCCGCGGGTCAGGCGCAGGTAGGTGTCGTTGATGCCCGACGGCTCGAAATCGAAAAGCATGGCTCGCTCACCTCGCTGCCGGCGGGCAGGTCCGGTGTCCCGGTTGCCCAGCCTGGGGTCCGGTTGAGTCAGGTGAGGCGCAAGGAGGGCGCTGCAAACTGCCCATGCGGATGGTCCCCCTTTGCGCGGAACGGCGAAAGGCGGTAGGCCGATCCGCCACGGTCCGGAGCGCGGCCCTCCGGCGATTGCCGCGCTCCGGTTTCCGGTCAGGCATTCACGTTGTCGACGGCGCTCCTCTTCAGGCAGTAGACGGTGGGCAAGGGTTGCGGGGGAGTGCCGTACCCCTGCGTCGCGTAGAAGGTTCCGCTGGCGACCCCGGCATCCGCGTCGGCGGGAATGGCCCGCCAGATGGCGCCGTCGGCGGCCGAACCGCTGCCCTTGTCGTTCCAGACGGGGTCGCCGGCCACGGCCTCGGTCACCAGCGATTTGTGCACGCAAACGAAGCGATCCACCTCGGCCCCGGACGGGGCATCGTAGTTGCTGGTATTGAAGCGGGCCAGGTGTCCCAGGGCGCGATAATCCGTCGGCGGAATGGGCGCCCACAGCGAATAGTCGTTGGCGCGGCCGGAGCCATGGTCGCCCCACACCTGGACCCATCCGGTCGGCGGGGCGGTGGCGCCCGGCTGGTTGTCGTGCGGTCTGATGATCATCGTCGCGGCCTTCGGCTGCAAGTCGCCATAGCTGCCTTGCGCGTAATGGCCGACCCAATAATAACCCGCCTGCACGAGGCTGGCGGGCTGAGGCCGGAAGAAGCTGACATCGCCGTTGGCTCCACTGCCCTGGTCGTTGCCGCAGGGCTCGAGCGTGTTGATCATCTGGTACTGCAGCCGATACGCGATGAACTTCCTGTAGGCGGCTTCAAGGGCCGTTCTGCGCGCAGGATCGGAGCACAATGTCCAGATGCCCTTCAGGCTCTGCGCATCGAAATCGCACAATTCCGGTTGGCCAAGGATCGTGGCGGACCATGCCTTGAAATCATCCGGCCCGTTGAGAACACTCTCTTCCAAACTCGAATCGCCACCGACGCAGCTCGACGTTCTCAGGGAGTTCATGTTGAAGGTGTCGATCTCAGTTTGGTTGGTCGTCCTGTCCTTGACGGAGAGGCTTCCTCTCAGTCCTGCATAGGACATGGTGGCGGCGATCTCGAGTTTCTGGGTGTCGCTGAAAACCGTGCTGGAAATGGCGGAATTCGCGTCGGCCCGGCCGCCGATGAACGCTCTCGCCACATAATGGGTGCCGTAGGTGATGAACAGGTCGTCGGGAGACATCTGCATCAGGTCGTTCGCGAATTGCGGCGCCAGGCGGGGACGGAGAGCAGGAAGAAGGGTGTCGTATGGCAGGTCGATCTGCCACAGCTTGTTGACCCAGCGGACAGTTATAAAGGAATTGTTCGTACTCGTCCGGGTCGTTCGGCTGAAATCGACGGATATAGAGGCGGAGAAGAAGCCATAATTACCAGAAAGGCCTGTTTCCGTGTTGAGGCTTGACGTGTATTCTGAGACACTTTTACCGTATACGTACTTATCATTGCTGCTATTTATTGACGTAACGTTTATAAAATTTTTGGGATATAGGTACTGATTTCCTCTGAATGAGAATACGACATCAAGTTGATCTGTATTTTGAAAGAGATTTACCGTGCAGCTTTCTTTGTCTGCGTATCTTCCAAAGACGTTGTAGCCATATCCGATTCGGTTCAGGCCGGGAAGAACGGTAATATTTTTGTCGCTCATGGCACAGCCCTCCGATGAAGCACGCTTATTGCGTGTCTATATTAAGGTAATATAATTTCATTAAAGCAACCGACAAATCTTTTGATAATAAAAAAAGAATCATGAGCGAATTTAAATCCTATTAAGTGTATCATATTACCAACAAGCGCCGATTTGGAGGGGCGTGAACGGCGTGAACGCGTTCCCGGCTGTGCGAATGGCAGGAAAATCCCGATGTGACGGCGATCCGACGGCCAGGGTCCGACCGTGCTCGGCGATGCCATGGTGGCGATCACGGCGCATCCTGCACATGCCGGCGCCAACGCGACATCCGGAATGGGGGAAAGGCGCACCGGCGCCGTCCGCCTGTTTGCCGTTTTCAAAAGAATGGCCCGCGGACGGCTGCGCTGCGCGCCAGCCGTCCGCGGGCCATAACTCAGGGACGATACAAATCAGGGACGATGGGCGGGGGTCAGTTCGTCGGTCCCATGAACACGCTGTCGCGGCTGTCCTTATCGGCGGCATTCACGGTGTCGGACAGCTGGAAGGTCAGGGGCAGCGACATCGCCGTCACCGACGCCCGCGGCGCCGTCACATAGACGCGGTACGTCGCGACGCTGTCCGGCTGGGCCGAGATGGTGGCGGTGTGGGCCGCCGATTCCTCCTCCGCCTCGCCGATCACCTTGATCTCGGCCCCGGCGACACCGGCGACGCTGAGGGTGTAGGCACGGTCCTGCCGGGTCTTGTTGGCGACCTTGAAGGTGTAGGCATTGCGGATCGACCCGTCCGACAGAGTCACGAACAGCGGGGCGCGGTCGCGCAGGACCGTGATGTTCAGGCTGGGGCGCAGCGCGAAGCTCCAGGCCATGGCGCCGCCGATGACCAGCATCAGCAGGGCGTAGACGATGACGCGCGGGCGCAGCAATCGCCACTGATAGGTCTTGCCGGACGCGCGGACGTCCTGGGCCGCCAGCGAATCGAAGGCGATCAGCCGGGTCGGCAGCCCCTGCTGGATCATGATGTTGTCGCAGGCGTCGACGCACAGGCCGCAGTTGATGCAGTCCGACTGCTCGCCGGTGCGCACGTCGATGCCGATCGGGCAGACCTGCACGCATTGGCCGCAGTCGATGCAGTCGCCGAAGCCCTGGGCCCGCCGCTCGTCCCAGTTCTGCGACTTGCGCTTGGGTCCGCGGTTGTCGCCGCGATCGGCCTGATAGGTCACGACCAGCGAATGTTCGTCCAGCATGGCGCTCTGGATGCGCGGCCACGGGCACATGTACATGCACATCTGCTCGCGGGTCCAGCCGGCCATCACATAGGTCATGCCGGCGAAGATCGCGAAGAAGGAGGTCGCCTCGTAGCTGGCCTGGAAGGTGGCCAAGTCGCGCAGCAGCCCCGGGGCGTCGGTGAAATAGGCGAGGAAGCCGAAACCGGTGACGAGGCTCAGCGCGATCCATCCCGCATGCTTGCCGGCCTTGCGCAGGATCTTGCGGGCGGTCCAGGGCTGCTTCTCCATGCGGATGCGCTCGGCCCGGTCGCCCTCGAAGGCACGCTCGATCCAGACGAACAGGTCGTTCCACACCGTGTGCGGACAGGCGAAGCCGCACCACACGCGCCCGGCCAACGCGGTCGCCAGGAACAGGCCCAGCGCCGACACGATCAGGATCCCGGTGAGGTAGTAGATCTCCTGCGGCCAGATCTCGATCCAGAACACGAAGAAGCGCGGTGTGGTCAGGTCGAACAGGACGGCCTGGGCCGGCGCCTCCGGCCCGCGCTCCCACCGGATCCAGGGAGCGATGAAGAACAGCGCCAGCAGGATGGAAAAGGTGATGGTCTTCAGGCGCCGGTAGAGGCCCTTGACCGCCTTCGGGTGAATCGTCTTGTGGCTTTCGTACAGCGGAACCTTGGCGGCCTGGATCGCAGTCTGGGCTGGGGTTCGCTGAACGATGCTTCCCTCTGGCATGTCGATGGGCCTGATTTCCGGTTCCACGTTGGCGCGGAGCATAGTCGACCACCGGTACGGCGCGTTTGACCTCTGTCAAACAGCGTCGATATTCTGAAAAGCCCTTGCGACGTCGAGGCCTTCCGCGGGTTCGAGGGGGGTCCGCGTTCCGGCGCAGTAGATACTGCGGCGGCGGCCCCGTTCACAAGCCCATTATTGTGTCGGAACAGGAGGCATTACTTACAATGCTGAGACCTGATCATATCAGATGGCAACTATCAGTGCCATATACCGTGCCAGCTTGCCAACGGTCACCAGCAGCAGGAACAGGCGCAGGTCGACCCGCAATATGCCGGCCACCAGGGTCAGCGGATCGCCGATCACCGGCATCCAGGCCAGCAGCAGCGACCATTTGCCGAAACGCCGATACCAGCCTGTCGCCCGTTCCACCAGCCGGCGGGAGACCGGAAACCAGCGGCGGTCCTGGAAATGCATCAGATAGCGGCCGAGCGCCCAATTGGCCGTGGACCCGGCGACGTTTCCCGCGGTCGCCACCAGGATCAGCAATCCGTCGTGATAATTGCCCGACGCGTGCAGCCCGGCCAGCAGAAGCTCCGACTGGGCTGGAAAAATCGTCGCGGCCGCCAGCGCCACCAGGAACAGGCCGCCATAGGCCGCGACGTCGGACATCGTGCAAATCCTTTCCCGGCCAACGGCTTGGCCATGCATGCTCCGGCCTCGGCGCAGGATTAGGCACTGCATTCCCGTAAATTCAAGGGCGGTGGCGGCGGTCTCCGGCAAGGCCGCCCCGTGCAATCGCGCTTGCCCGGCAACCGTCAAGGGACAAGAATGAGCCCACGAGCCGCGATGCGTGCCGGGTGTTTGGGTTCTACCCGCTTCCCGGCATGCGGTCGCAGGCCCGAAGGAGGGGAGGGGTAGGCACGCGCATGGGGGAAACCGGGTTCGCCCGCTTTGGCGCCGACGAACGTCTGGTGTGGGCCAATGCCGCCTTTGCTGCCCGGTTCGGTGCGCCGGCCGATGCAACGCTCGCGAATTTGTTGGGCGGTCCGCTCGGAACGGCGGGGATCGCCGAGCTGCGCCGGGGGCTGCCCGTGTCCTGCGGCTGGCCGGAAGGCGCTGCGGTGACGCTGGCCCTGGGATCCGGCGATGCGGGGGAATTGCTGCTGACCGCGGTGGCGACCGGCCGGGACGACCCGGCAGCCATGATGGCAGCAACGATGGCCCCCGCGATGGCCCCCAAGCTGGCAGCAGCCGAGCGCGGGCCGTGGGCCAACACCAGCCTGGTGCTCGACTGTCTCAGCCAGGGCGTGATGGCCTTCGACCGCGACCTGCGGCTGGTCGCCTGGAACCGGCGGGTGCTGGAGCTGCTCTGCATCGACCCGGACTTCCCGCGCTATGCCCAGCCCTATGAAATCATGGTCCGCCACATCGCGGAGCAGGGCGGCTACGGCAGCGGCGAGGTGGAGGAACTGGTGGCGCAGCGGCTGGATTACATCCGCAATGCCTCCTGGCCCTTCTACAACGAGCGGGTGCGGCCCGACGGTGCCGTCATCGAGACGGTGACCCTGCCGCTGCCCGGCGGCGGCTTCGTCACCACCTACACCGACATCACCCAGCGCAAGCAGGCGGAACGCGAGCTGGCCGCCAGCAGGGAGCTGTTCGAGCTGGCGATCCGCGCCGCGCGCGAGGGCATCTCGCAATGGGATCTGCGCACCGGCGAGCTGTGGTTCTCCCCGCAATGGTGGGGCCTGCTCGGCTATGGCGAGGCGGAGATGGACAACAGCCGCCGCCGCTGGGAGGAGCTGATCCATCCCGACGACCGCGCCGAGGCGCTGGCCATGGCGGAGGAGCTGGCGACGGGCCGGCGGGCGGAACACCACCTGCTTCAGCGCTTTCGCCATCGGTCCGGGGCGACGATCTATCTCGACACCCGCGCCATCGCGGTGCCGGGCAGCGACGGGCGGATCTTCCGCATCGTCGGTTCCCACACCGACGTCACCGAGAGCGTGCGTGCCGCCGAAGCGGTCCGCTCTGCCAAGGAGGAGGCCGAACGCGCGCTCCACGACCTGAAGGAGGCGCAGGTCCAGCTGATCCAGGCGGAGAAGATGGCGGCGCTCGGCTCGCTGGTGGCCGGGGTGACGCACGAGATCAACACGCCGGTCGGCATCGCGCTGACCGGCGCCTCGCTGCTGGCGGAGAAGACGCGGTCGCTGCGCAAGCTGTTCGAGGAGGGCGTGCTGCGGCGCGGCGATTTCGCCGAGTTCATCGATCTGGCCGAAGAGGCGACGCAGCTGATGTTGGTGAACGTCGAACGCGCCACCCGTCTGATCCAGAGCTTCAAGCAGATCGCCGTCGACCAGGCCAGCGAGGAACGCCGGGTCTTCGAACTGAACAACTACATCCACGAGGTCCTGCGCAGCCTGGGCATGCGCATCCGCCGCGGCGGGCATGCGGTGGTGGTCCATTGCCCGGAAGACCTGCTGCTCGACAGCTATCCGGGTGCCATCGGGCAGATTCTGACGAACTTCGTCATCAACTCGATCCTGCACGGCTACGATCCGGGCGAGCGCGGCCGGCTGACCGTCACCGTTACGCTGTCGGATGGCGAGGTGGAGCTGGTCTATGCCGATGACGGCCGCGGGATCCCGCCGGAATTGCATGGCAAGGTGTTCGAACCCTTCTTCACCACCAGCCGCGACCGCGGCGGCAGTGGACTGGGGCTGAACATCGTCTATACGCTGGTCACGCGCACGCTGCGCGGACGGCTGCGGCTCGACAGTGCGCCTGCTGCCGGCACTGCCTTCACCCTGCGTTTCCCGCGCGTCACTCCGGCGGAACCGCAGCCGCTGTGACGGTCTTGGAAACCACTTTATAAAAATCGGGGAGAGGCGGGTATTTTTCACCGCCCTCCAGCGCCCTCGTGCGGCAATGCTGTTCGAAGCAGCGGCTGGACTCAGTGCGATGGTGGAAGGGGCTGGATTCGAACCAGCGTACGCTATCGCGGGCAGATTTACAGTCTGCTGCCTTTAACCACTCGGCCACCCTTCCAACGGGCGCAGAGGAGTAGCCTTTCGATCGGGTGGCCGTCAAGCCCCTTTTGCGCGGTCCGAAAGCGGTTTTCGACGGGCATAAAAAAACCTCCGCCCCCTCAGGAGAGGGCGGAGGTTTTTTGAAAAGGGCTTTTACAAACCCGCTTTCAAAGTCCGGTCAGTTCGGACGGCGCGACGCGCGGTGCGCAGGGATCGGGATCGGACGGATCGCCTGTTCCTCGCGCCGGCTGGCCGACATGTCGATCTCAACGCGGGCCAAGGCCTTGCGCAGCTCGTGCACGGTGTCGGACAGCGCCTGGATCGTCGCTTCGCTCGGCTGCTGACGCCAGCCGCGATAGGCCGAGATGCAGGCCTTGGCGGTATCGCGCAGCCGGCCTTCCACCGCGTCGACGGGCGGGGTCGGCTGGCCGGCCACGCGCGGGGCCGCCGCATCGGCTGTTGCAGTGGCCGGCGATGCTGCAGGCGCAGCCGGAGCGGGGGCCGGAACCGGAGCCGGGTTGGGGTCAGGGCGGTTGAGGCGCAGCGTTTCGGTGGGGGCTGGAACGGGCGCCGGGGCCGGCGTCTCCGCGGACGGGGCCGGCGCGTCGGCGGTCGGGGCCGCTTCGGACCTGGGGGCGCGGGTCAGCGTGCCGCGCGTCGCACGGCCGGCCGCACGGCGCGGCTCGGCCGGAGCCTCGGCTGCCGGAGCAGGTTCGGCAGCCGGGGGTTCGGAAGCCGTCTCGGCCGCCGGGGCGGCGGCCTCGGCGTCGCCGCCCGCCGTCACGTCCTCCTGGGGCACGTCACCCTGGCTACCGCTCTGGTCGCCGCCCTGATCACCCGCGGCTTCCGCCTTCTTGATGATGTAGGAGATCGCGCTGGGCGTGCATTCGAATTCACGCGCAATGGCCGACAGGGTCACGCCGCTACGGTAACGTTCAAGAATTTGGGGCCACGCCGACTGCGGAATGCGGCCACGCTTCTTGGGAGACTCCGGTTCGCTCCCGGTTTCTGCGTTCATTATATCGCTCGGTTGCCAAAGTGAATTTTCAGTCATTCGTCAGCATGTCCACCCGAACCGCTCGGTTCCGACGCGGGACCACGCGGGCGCGTGCGTCAGCAGCATCGGGGCTTCACGCTGGCGGGCGATGTTTTCGGTATGGACGACTATCGGAAACTCTTCTCAAAAATGCCAGCATAACTTTGCACGGAATCGTGATTTTGTATCCGATGTCCCAATCGGGCGCGACGCGTGGTGGTTGTCCGCAGTTTTAAAAACCGGTGGTGGCGGACGTCTTTTCACAGGTCTTTTCAAAAGGGCGATGGACCCCGGACGGGGGGTCGCGCGTTTTGCCAATCAGAAATAGCCCCGATCCGGGCATTGCGACCTCCGGCTGTCGGCGGTCGCCGTTGGTCCCAACTGTTTCGGCGGAGACCGTCCATGCCGCATGCGCCCGCGCCGCGTTCGTTTCCGACCTCCCGTCCCGTTTTCGGGGGCCTGCCGGCTGTCATCCGGGGCCTGCCGGCCGCGGCGCTCTGCGCGCTGCTCTCCGGCGCCGTGCTGTTGCCGGTGCTTCCCTCCGGACCGGCAGCCGCACAGGATGCGGCGGCCCCCGGCATGGCCGCCAATCCCGCCGCCAATCCGGCAAACGCGCCGCCCAACGCGAGCCGCAGCTATTCGCCGCCCTCCTTCCGCGACCTTGCCCGGACGCAGGTCGACACGGTGGTCAACATCTCCAGCACCCAGGCGCCGCAGGGGGCGACGCCCGGCGGCGGCGGCCGCCTGCCGGAGGGAATGGACGTGCCGCCCGGCTCGCCGCTGGAGGAGTTCTTCCGCGAATTCCGCAACCGCCAGCGCGGCGGTACCCAGAACGACGCCCCGGGCGGCGCCCCGGGCGGCGACGGCTCCGCCGGTCCCGGGGAACCGGGACGCCCGGGCGGCCTGCCCAGCATGGCGCTGGGATCCGGCTTCATCATCGATTCCGCCGGGTTGATCGTCACCAACAACCATGTCGTGGCCGACGCCGCCGAGATCTCCGTCACCCTGCATGACGGCACCAGGCTGCCGGCCAGGCTGGTCGGCTCCGATACGCCGACCGACCTCGCGCTTTTGAAGGTCGAGAGCGACAAGCCGCTTTCCGCCGCCCGTTGGGGCGACAGCGAATCGGTGGAGGTCGGCGACTGGGTGGTCGCCATCGGCAACCCCTTCGGCCTGGGTGGCTCGGTGACCGCCGGCATCCTGTCGGCGCGCGCCCGCGACATCCAGCAGGGCCCTTACGACGAGTATCTGCAGACCGACGCCGCCATCAACCGCGGCAATTCCGGCGGCCCGCTGTACGATGCCGGCGGCGCGGTGATCGGCATCAACACCGCGATCTATTCGCCCACTGGCGGATCGGTCGGCATCGGCTTCGCCATCCCGTCCTCGCTGGCCAAGCCGATCATCGACCAGCTGAAGGACGGCGGCAAGGTGCGGCGCGGCTGGCTGGGCGTCCAGGTCCAGCGGGTCACGCCGGACATCGCCGAAAGCCTCGGCATCGACGGTGCCGGCGGCGGCGCACTGGTCACCAGCGTCTCGCCCGACAGCCCCGCCGCCGCCGCCGGCCTGCGCCAGGGCGACGTCATCACCGGCTTCGCCGGCAAGCCGCTGGAACAGATGCGCGAGCTGCCCCGCATGGTCGCCTCCACCGAGATCGGCCGCGACGTGCCGCTGACCCTGTTCCGCGCCGGCAAGCCGCAGACGGTGCAGGTGACGGTTGGCGAACTGCGCAACGAGCCGCAGCAGCTGGCCCTGTCCGGCTCGACCGGCGCCCCCCGCACCGCCGAACCGGAGGAGAGCAGGAGCGCGCTCGGCCTGAAGCTCGCCCCGCTGACGCCGGGCCTGCGCGAGACCTTCTCCATTGACGAGGGCATCGACGGGCTGGTGGTGACGGAGGTGGACCGCGACAGCGCCGCTTCCGAACGCGGGCTCGACCTTGGCGACGTCATCGTCGAGGCCGGTCAGGAGCCGGTGGCGACGCCGGCCGATCTGGACATCCGCATCGCCCGGGCGAAGGAGCAGGGGCGCAAGACCCTGCTGATGCTGGTCAGCCGCGGCGGCGACCTGCGCTATGTCCCGTTGCCGCTGGACGGCCGGAAGGACGACCGGAAGGGCTGATTTTTCCGGGTGGAACGGAAGCGGGGCCGGAAGCGGGGAGCTGCCCCGCTCCGGCCTCATCCTTTTCCGCTACCGTTCGCGGCGCCGCGAGAGTAATTTGCCGCCCGTTTGGCGAATGGGATGGCAAACCGTGAGCATTTATCCGGAGAACGGCCAGCCGGTGCGGCTGTCGGTCGTTGTCCCCGTCTTCAACGAGGCCGACAACGTGCTGCCGCTGCTCGAAGAGATCGAGCGGGCGTTGCAGCCGGTTGGCGGTTTCGAGGTCATCTTCGTCGACGACCAGTCCGACGACGACACCCAGGCGCGGCTCGTGCCGGCGGTCGAGGCCGGCCGGCTGCGCGTGCTGCGCCATGCCCGCCGCTCCGGCCAGAGCGCCGCGGTGCGCAGCGGCGTGAAGGCGGCGCGCGGCGAGTTCGTCGTCACGCTCGACGGCGATGGCCAGAATGATCCGGCCGACATCCCGGCCCTGTTCGCCTTGGTCGCGACCGGCGAGGCCGGGGCGCCGGTTCTGGTCGGCGGCCTGCGGATGAGGCGGCAGGACACGCTGTCCAAGCGCTGGGCCTCGAAGATCGCCAACGCTGTCCGCCAGTCCTTCCTGCAGGACGGCTGCACCGACAGCGGCTGCGGGCTGAAGCTGTTCCGCCGTGACGCCTTCCTCGATCTGCCCTTCTTCGGGGCGATGCACCGCTTCCTGCCGGCGCTGTTCCACGCCCACGGCCATCCGGTGGCCTATGTGCCGGTGAACCATCGCCCGCGCGAACGCGGCGTGTCGAAATACAACAACTGGCGGCGCGGGCTGATCGGCGTGGTCGATCTGTTGGGTGTCTACTGGCTGAAGCGGCGGACCAAGCTGTCGCCGGTCTCCGAACGTCTCTGAGCGATTTTTCAACCGACTCTATCCGGTATCAGGATTCCGAACGATGCTTGAGCGCGCCGCAGCGTGGTTCCAGGGGCAAAGCACCACCGATCTCGTCTGGGTCGGTATCGGCTTCTTCGCCCAGCTCATGTTCACCATGCGCTTCGTTGTGCAGTGGATCGCCAGCGAAAAGGCCCGCCGCAGCGTGGTGCCGGAGATGTTCTGGTATTTCTCGCTTGGCGGCGGCGCGTTGCTGTTCGCCTATGCCTTCTACCGCTTCGACCCGGTTTTCATGCTGGGTCAGGGCATGGGCCTGGTGATCTACGCCCGCAACGTCTATTTCGTCTGGACTCACAAGAAGTCGCAGGCCGCCGCCGGCGCGGTTCCGAGCAAATCGTGATCCCGCCCGTCCCGTCCATGCCGCGGACGGCATTGCCGCCGACCTCCCTGCCGCTCTACGCCTATGCGCTGCTGGCGCTGATCGCCGCGGCGCTCTTCCTGCCGGGCTTCACGGTGCTGCCGCCCTTCGACCGGGACGAAGCGCGTTTCGCCCAGGCCTCGTCGCAGATGCTGGACAGCGGCAATTATGTCGACATCCGCTTCCAGGACGAGACGCGCTACAAGAAGCCGGTCGGCATCTACTGGCTGCAGAGCGCGGCGACTGCCGCGGCGGACGCGCTGCGCGGCATCCCCGTCGGTGACGAAAAAGTCATCTGGACCTACCGCATCCCGTCCTTCCTGGGCGCCATCCTGGCGGTGCTGGCCAGCGCCTGGACCGCGGCCCGGCTGTTCGGCGGTCCGGCCGGCTTCGTCGCCGGGCTGATGCTGGCCTCCTGCGTCGTGCTGGGGGTCGAGGCGCGGATGGCCAAGACCGACGCCGTGCTGCTCGCCACCGTGGTGCTCGGGCAGGCGGCGCTGGCGCAGCTCTACCTGACCCGCCGCGATCCCGTCCCCACCGGGCGGGCGGCCTGGACCGCGCCGCTGGTATTCTGGATCGCCGCCGGCGTCGGCGTGCTGGTCAAGGGGCCGATGGTCCTGCTGGTGTCGGGCAGCACCGTGCTGGTGCTGGCGGTGTGGGATCGCGAGGCCGGATGGCTGAAGCGGCTGAAGCCGCTGGCCGGACTCGCCATCGTCGCCGCCATCGCCGCCCCCTGGCTGGTCGCCATCGCGATCAAGAGCAAGGGCGCCTTCTTCGCCGAATCCGTCGGCCACGATATGCTGGGCAAGGTGTCGGGCGGGCAGGAGGGCAAGGGCCTGCCGCCCGGCTATTACCTCGGCACCTTCTGGGTCACCTTCGGCCCCTGGTCGCTGCTGGCCCTGCTGGCGGTTCCCTGGGTGTGGGCACGGCGTCGGGTGGAGGCTGTTCGCTTCTGCATCGCCTGGATCGTGCCGAGCTGGCTGGTGTTCGAGGCGGTGCCGACCAAGCTGCTGCACTACACCCTGCCGGTCTTCCCGGCGATCGCCGCGCTGGCGGCGGCGGCCCTGCTCGACCAGTTCAGCCGCGATCCCGCCCGGAAAGCCGGGCCCCGCCGCTGGCTGGTCGCCGCGGCGGTCGCACTCGGCGTCATCGGATTCGGCGCCCTGACCCTGGCGGTCGCGCTGATCCCCTGGCTGGTCGACCGGCGGATCGACCCGGTCGCGGTGTCGCTGGTGCCGGCGGTCGGCGGTCTCTTCGCGCTCGCCCTGCGCTCGCTGCTGCGGACCGAGCTGCGCACCGGGCTTGCCGCCGGATTGGCTGCGGCGGCGCTGCTCTATGCCGGAACCTACGCCGCGGTGCTGCCGAACATCGACGGGGTGTGGGTCAGCCGGCAGGCCGCCCGCGCGGTGGAGCAGAACCGGCCCTGCCCGGACAGCGTCGTCGCCGCGGCCGGCTATTCGGAGCCGAGCCTGGTCTTCCTGCTCGGCACGCCGACCAAGCTGGTCCATGGCCCCGGCGCCGCGGTGCATCTGGTGGCGGACCGCGCCTGCGGGCTGGCGCTGGTGGAGGACCGGGAGGCCGCGTCCTTCCTCGACAGTCTGGGGACCGCGGTGCCGCTGCCGCTCGCCGATCTGACCGGATTCAACTACAACACCGGCAGGCGCCTGCACCTCACGCTCTACCGTCTGCCTGCATCGTAAGGGCGGGGGAACCGCCCGCTTGGGCGATCCTGGCTCCGGGATGGGTAACGCGCCTCCGCATTGGACGACGCGGACGCTTTGCGCTCGACTGGTCCTTCCGATCCGTATCCGGACGAAAGGCGCCTGTTCGATGACCCGCGTTGCTTCCGCCGCCAAGACATCCGCCTCCGCTGTCGCCGTCCTCCTCGCGACGATGGCGCTGTCCGTGCCCGCCCACGCCCAGAAGCAGGAGTATGCGCCCTGGGTGTACGACCAGATGGTCCCGACCGGACCCTACATGCGCAACATGGATCAGGCCCAGCCGATCCCCGGCCCGGCGCCGTCCCATTGGGGCGCCTTCGGCAAGACGGGGGAGCACCGCGCCGGCATGGCACGCTACGGCACCGACGTGAAGCGGACGAACCGCCATTATTCCGCCAACCACTCGCTGACTCCGCCGCCGGTCGACCCCACCGCGGCCAAGCGGGCGGTGTCCGCACCGCGCAGCGCCGATCCGCCGCCGACACCGCGGACGGTGCAGCGTCCGTAAGGTCAGGCGTCCATCGGCATCTCGCCCGGGCGCCATAGCCACGCCGCCCCGCGCACGCCGCTGGAATCGCCGTGGCGGGCGCGGCGCACCGGCGTGTCGAGCCGGTCGGTGAAGGCCCAGGGCGCCATCGCCGCCGGCAGCCGGTCGTACAGGAACTCCGCGTTGGACAGCCCGCCGCCCAGCACGATCACGTCGGGGTCGAGCAGATTGGCGACCGCCGCCAGCCCGCGGCCAAGCCGGTCGACCAGCCGGTCCGCAGTCGCTGCGCAGGCGGGGTCGGCGCCGGCCGGATCGCTTCCGGCCCGGCCCAGGATCGCCGCGGCGTCGAGCCGCTCGCCGGTCGCGGCGAAATGGTCGGCGGCCACCGCTGGACCGGACACCCAGCCTTCCAGGCAGCCATGCTTGCCGCAGTAGCAGGCGGGGCCCGGCCGCTCGGCATCGGTCGGCCAGGGCAGGGGATTGTGCCCCCACTCCCCGGCGATGACGTTGCGTCCGCCCAGCACCCGGCCATGGACGACGATGCCGGCACCGCAGCCGGTGCCGAGGATCGCAGCGAACACCACGCCGCAGCCGGCCCCGGCTCCGTCGGTGGCTTCCGACACCGCCAGGCAGTTGGCGTCGTTCTCGATCCGCACCGGCCGGCCCAGCGCCGCCGCAAGGTCGCCCGCGAAGTCCCGGCCGATCAGCCAGGTCGAGTTGGCGTTCTTCACCAGCCCCGTTGCCGGGGAGATGGCGCCGGGGATGCCGAGCCCGACCGTGGCCCTGCCGCTCCCGCCGATCTCCCCCTCCAGCCTCGCCACCAGATCGCGGATGGCCGCGACGGTGCCGCCGTAATCGCCCTGGGGGGTGGGAACCCGATGCCGGGCCAGCTGGTTTCCCTGGCGGTCGAGCAGGATGCCTTCGGTCTTGGTGCCGCCCAGATCGATGCCGATGCGGTGGCCGCTCCCATATCGCGATCCGGTGGGTGCCATGCTGCGTGACCTGTCTGTCGGTGGTTCGTCCATCCATAGCGCCGGCCCCCCGGCCGCGTCCAGCCGCCCCGCCGTCCCGCGCGGACACCGGCGGTCATCATCAATGACCGTTGGTATCATCGCTCCTTCCCCGGACGAACAGCTTGACAGGGGCGCCGCCGCGCCGGTGCGTGGCGACTCCGCCGCGGTCGGGGGACAAATCGCGAGCGGCGGGCAAATCCCATTGACCGGCCCCGGTGTTCGGGTAGAAGGTCGCGACGGTCGGGCGGCGCCGTTTCCTGCCCGACCCCGTCCTGTCGTACCGCGCCACCGGAGCCCCTGATGAGTCGCCAGCGCGCTGCCCTTCGCCTGTCCCTGAAAGCCCTGACCGGCGCCGCCGTCCTCGGCGCGCTGCTCGCCTTGCCTGTGCCCGCCGGTGCCGCCGCGGCCAAGGAGGCCGCGAAGCCGCCGGCGAAGACGGCTGCCGCGAAGGCGCGGCCGGCCAGCGGCCCGGCCACCCCCGCCTGCTACAATCGCAGCGAGCATGCGGCCGAGCAGCTGATGCGCCTGCACACCGAGATGATGGTGGTCGGCCTGACCTGCCGCACGGTGGTGCCTGACAAGAAGCCGTTCGACCTCTACCAGGATTTCTCGATCAAGAACCGCGCCCTGCTGTCCAGTTCGGAAGCGTCGCTGATCGCCTTCTACAAGCGGTCGGGCGGCGGCAACGCCACCCGCCAGTTCGACATGTTCCGCACCGAACTGGCGAACGAGGTCAGCCGCCGTGCCGCCACCATCGGCATTCCGCAATATTGCGCCAATTTCGTCGACCGCTCGGCCGCCGCCAAGGATCTGACCGCCGACGATCTGCGCACCCTGACCTCGGACGAGAAGAGCGCCGGCCTGATGCATCTGGCCAGCCGCCCGCTGTGCGACGTCAAGGTGGTCAGCGGTCCGGACACCAATTACGCCGTCGCCTCGGCTGCTCCGGCTCCGGCCAAGGCCGCTACCGCCAAGGCGAAGCCGGTCAAGGCCGCCGCTCCGGCCAAGCCGAAGCAGAAGGTCGCCGCCGTCCCGGCCAAGCAGTCTGTCGTCGTCCGCTGACACGGACGTCCCGTCCGCTGTTACGGTCGCGCCGTCCGCAACAAACGCCCCGTCCGGCAGCTGCCGGGCGGGGCGTTTCGCATTTCGCGAGCTCCCCCGGATGCGTCACGCATGCGGGCAACACAAATCTGTCTTGCAAAAATCCGTCAGGCTGGTACTACCGAAAAGGTCGGAAGGGGCGCTCGCCGAACGGCCAAGCCGGTGCGGCAACGCTGCCTCCGAACAGGAAAAATCATGGTCCGTCAGACCGATAGACGGAACTCCGGATGATACGGCATTCCGTTTGGTGAATGGACGGGCCGCACCAGACAGGGGGCTGCTGTTGCGAGACCGGTGTGCCGAGTGTGCCCGTGCCGCCGCACCCTGCCTTTGCGCCGCGCTGAAGGTGGGATGACGACATGGACTATTTTCTCCAGCAATTGATCAACGGCCTGTCGCTCGGGGCGATCTACGGCCTGATCGCGATCGGCTACACGATGGTGTACGGCATCATCGGGATGATCAACTTCGCCCATGGCGAGATCTACATGATCGGTGCCTTCGTGGCGCTGATCACCTTCCTGGCGATCGGGGCGCTCGGCATCACCTGGGTGCCGCTGGCGCTGCTGATCATGCTGGTGGCCTCGATGCTGTTCACCAGCGTCTATGGCTGGACGGTCGAGCGCATCGCCTACCGGCCGCTGCGCTCCTCGCCCCGGCTGGCGCCGCTGATCTCGGCGATCGGCATGTCGATCTTCCTGCAGAATTACATCCAGATCCTCCAGGGCGCCCGCTCCAAGCCGCTGCAGCCCATCCTGCCCGGCAACCTCACCCTGATGGACGGTGCCGTCTCGGTCAGCTACGTCCGGCTTGCAACCATCGTCATCACCCTCGTCCTGATGGTCGGCTTCACCATCCTGATCAACCGCACCTCGCTGGGCCGCGCCCAGAGGGCCTGCGAACAGGACAAGAAGATGGCGGGGCTGCTCGGCGTCAATGTCGACCGCGTCATCTCGCTGACCTTCGTCATGGGCGCCGCGCTCGCCGCCGTCGCCGGCATGATGGTGCTGCTGATCTACGGCGTCATCGACTTCTACATCGGCTTCCTCGCCGGCGTGAAGAGCTTCACCGCCGCCGTGCTCGGCGGGGTCGGGTCGCTGCCCGGCGCCATGCTCGGCGGCGTGGTCATCGGCCTGATCGAAGCCTTCTGGTCCGGTTACGTCGGCTCCGAATGGAAGGACGTCGCCACCTTCTCCATCCTCGTCCTCGTCCTGATCTTCCGCCCGACCGGCCTGCTCGGCCGGCCCGAGATCGAGAAGGTGTAAGCCCATGACCTCCCCCTCCAACACCCTCTCGCCGTCCAAGGCCGGGGCGCCGGCCCGCGGCGTCGACTGGGCCGCCACCATCAAGGACGCCGCGCTCGCCGCCTTCGTCGCACTTCTGCTCACCGTGCCGCTGGTGGGCCTGCGCACCGTCGACCGCCCCACCGGGCTGGGCATCGAGGCCCGGCCGGAGGAGGTCGTCGCCTCGCTGCTCCTGGTCTTCCTCGGCCGGCTCGGGCTCGGGCTGATCCGCCAGGGCATGGCGCTGCCGGTGCTGGTCCTGGCGGTCCTTTGCGCCGGCATCGGGCTGGTGCTGCCGATGCCGACCCAGGTGCTGCGGCTGGTGCTGGTGCTGGGCGGCGGCGTGATCGCGCTGCGTGCCGCCATGACGGTGGCCACCGGCCGATCCAAGCTGTCCCAGGCCGACCGCGACCGCCGCATGGACCGCGTCGCCGCCCGCGTCCAGCATGCCAGCCGCTACATCGGCCCGGTCGCCGTCGCCATCGCCGTCGTGCTGCCGATGACGCCGCTGGCCGACCGCATGCTGCTGGACATCGGCATCCTGCTGCTGACCTACATCATGCTGGGCTGGGGCCTGAACATCGTGGTGGGCCTGGCCGGCCTGCTCGACCTCGGCTATGTCGCCTTCTACGCCGTCGGCGCCTATTCCTACGCCCTGCTCGCCCATTATTTCGGGCTCAGCTTCTGGCTCTGCCTGCCGCTGGCGGGCGTGCTGGCCGCATTCTCGGGTGTGCTGCTGGGCTTCCCCGTCCTGCGGCTGCGCGGCGATTACTTCGCCATCGTCACGCTGGGCTTCGGCGAGATCATCCGCATCATCCTGGTCAACTGGTACCAGTTCACCGGCGGCCCCAACGGCATCTCCGGCATCCCGCGGCCGAGCTTCTTCGGCATCGCCGAGTTCTCGCGCACGCCCGCCGACGGCATGGCCGCCTTCCACGAGATGTTCGGGCTGGAATTCTCGCCGCTGCACCGCATCGTCTTCCTCTATTACCTGATCCTGGCCCTGGCGCTGGTGGTCAACGTCTTCACGCTGCGGGTGCGCAAGCTGCCGCTGGGCCGGGCGTGGGAGGCGCTGCGCGAGGACGACATCGCCTGCGCGTCGCTCGGCATCAACCGCACCAACATGAAGCTGGCGGCCTTCGCCATCGCCGCGATGTTCGGCGGCTTCGCCGGCTCCTTCTTCGCCACCCGCCAGGGCTTCATCAGCCCGGAGAGCTTCACCTTCATCGAGTCGGCGATCATCCTGGCCATCGTCGTGCTGGGCGGCATGGGCAGCCAGATCGGCGTCGTGGTGGCGACGCTGCTGGTGATCGGTTTGCCCGAGGCGTTCCGCGAGCTGGCCGACTACCGCATGCTGGCGTTCGGCGCCGGCATGGTGGTGATCATGCTGTGGCGTCCGCGCGGCCTGCTGGCCCACCGCGACCCGACCATCCTCCTGCATGGCGGCAAGACGCCCGCCGCGACGGGAGCCGCGAAATGAGCGCCGCGATGACTGAAAAGCCCCTGTTGACGGCCCCCCTGCTGACGGTCGAGCACCTGACCATGCGCTTCGGCGGCCTGGTGGCGAACAACGACGTGTCGTTCGAGGCGCGGGCGGGCGAGATCACCGCGCTGATCGGCCCGAACGGCGCCGGCAAGACGACGCTGTTCAACTGCGTCACCGGCTTCTACACGCCGACCGTGGGGCGGCTGTGCCTGCGCCACCCGGAAGGCAGGGAGTTCCTGCTGGAGCGGATGCCGGGCTACCGCATCGCCCAACTGGCGGGGGTGGCGCGCACCTTCCAGAACATCCGGCTGTTCGGCGGGATGAGCGTGCTGGAGAACCTGATCGTCGCCCAGCACAACAAGCTGATGCGGGCGTCGAGCTTCGCCATCGGCGGGCTGCTCGGGCTGCCGTCCTACCGCCGGGCCGAGCATGAGGCGGTGGAGCTGGCGAAATACTGGCTGGAGCGGGTGCGGCTGACCGAGTTCGCCGACTGGGAGGCCGGCAACCTGCCCTATGGCGCCCAGCGGCGTCTGGAGATCGCGCGCGCCATGTGCACCGAGCCGGTGCTCTTGTGCCTGGACGAGCCGGCGGCCGGGCTGAACCCGCGCGAGTCGGGGGAGCTGGCCGAGATCCTGACCTTCATCCGCGACGTCCGCACGCCGCAGGGGCACCGGACCGGCGTTCTGCTGATCGAGCATGACATGAGCGTGGTGATGCGGATTTCCGACCATGTTGTGGTTCTGGATTATGGCCGGAAGATTTCCGACGGCGATCCGGAGCATGTGAAGAACGACCCTGCGGTGATCCGCGCCTATCTGGGCGAGGACGAGGACGAGGCGTTGCCGCCGGAGGTGGCGGCCGACCTGCACCTGCCGCCCACCGCGGGCCAGACCAGCGCGCAGAAGGGAGCCTGAGCCATGCTGAAGGTATCGGGCGTGCACACCTTCTACGGCGCGATCGAGGCGCTGAAGGGGATCGACATCGAGATCGGCGCCGGCGAGATCGTGTCGCTGATCGGGGCCAACGGGGCCGGCAAGTCGACGCTGCTGATGACGATCTGCGGCAGCCCGCGGGCACGCCAGGGCCGGGTGTTCTTCGAGGGCGAGGACATCACCGACCTGCCCACCCACGAGATCGTGCGGCGCGGCATCGCGCAAAGCCCGGAGGGGCGGCGCATCTTCCCGCGGATGACGGTGCTGGAGAATCTGCAGATGGGCTCGATCGTGGCCCAGCCCGGCAGTTTCGAGCGCGAGCTTGAGCGGGTTCTGACGCTGTTCCCGCGTCTGAAGGAGCGGATCAACCAGCGGGCCGGCACGATGTCGGGCGGCGAGCAGCAGATGCTGGCGATCGGGCGGGCGCTGATGAGCCAGCCGCGGCTTCTGCTGCTGGACGAGCCGAGCCTGGGTCTGGCGCCGCTGATCGTGAAGCAGATCTTCCAGGTGATCAAGGAGATCAACCGGGAGCAGAAGATGACGGTGTTCATGGTGGAGCAGAACGCGTTCCACGCGCTGAAGCTGGCGCACCGGGCCTATGTGATGGTGACGGGGAAGATCACGATGACGGGGACGGGGGCGCAGCTTCTGGCCGACCCGGAGGTGCGCGCCGCCTATCTGGAAGGGGGGCATTGAGATGGAGACGATCCTGGGGTCATCGGTTCCGGTGTTCGTGTTCCTGACGGTGCTGGTGTTCGGCGGCTGCGGGGTGCTGACCGGCCAGACGCTGGCGGAGGGCTGGAAGCCGGTGTCGAGCGTGCTTGCCTATTCGCTGCTGCTGGGGGCGGGCGACCGTTTCCTGGCCTGGGGCCTGTTCGGCGAGCAGCTGCTGGCACCATGGGGCTTCATCGTCCATACGCTGGTGATCGGGCTGATCACGCTGACCGCACACCGCATCGCCATCGCCCGGCGCATGGTCAACCAGTATCCATGGTTGTATGAGCCCGCCGGGCCCTTCGCCTGGAGGGAGCGCACGGGCGCGGAGTCCGGAAACTGAGTCATTGGGAATAGACCGTACGGCTGATTGGTGCCCGCGAAACTGTCGCACGCCGCGCCACTTGGGGTATGGTATTCTGGAAACCGCCGGAGGGGACCCGGCGGCAAGGCCCGCAAGGGCCGGGGGTATGTTGCAACAGGGACCACTCATAGAACAGGGAGCAAGCACACCCATGAAATTCAAACTGTCCCTTCTCGCCGCCATCGCGGCGACCGCGCTCTCCGCCACGGCCGCCAAGGCCGACATCGCGGTGGCCACCGCCGGCCCGATCACCGGCCAGTACGCCACCTTCGGCGAGCAGATGAAGAAGGGCATGGAGCAGGCTGTCGCGGACATCAATGCCGCCGGCGGTGTCCTGGGCCAGAAGCTGAAGCTGGAAGTCGGCGACGACGCCTGCGATCCCAAGCAGGCCGTCGCCGTCGCCAACCAGCTGGCCAAGGCCGGTGTGAAGTTCGTGGCCGGCCACTTCTGCTCGGGCTCGTCGATTCCGGCGAGCCAGGTCTATGCCGAGGAAGGCATGCTGCAGATCTCCCCGGCCTCGACCAACCCGAAGCTGACCGAGCAGGGCCTGAAGAACGTCTTCCGCGTCTGCGGCCGTGACGACCAGCAGGGCATGATCGCCGGCAAGTATCTGCTGGAGAAGTACAAGGGCAAGAACGTCGCCATCCTGCACGACAAGTCGGCCTACGGTAAGGGTCTGGCCGACGAGACGCAGAAGGCGCTGAATGCCGGCGGCCAGAAGGAAGCCATCTACGAAGCCTATACGGCCGGTGAGAAGGACTATTCCGCCCTGGTGTCGAAGCTGAAGCAAGCGAACGTCGACGCCGTCTATGTCGGTGGCTACCACACCGAGGCCGGCCTGCTGGCCCGCCAGATGAAGGACCAGGGCCTGAAGGCCCCCATCGTGTCGGGTGACGCGCTGGTGACCAACGAGTACTGGGCCATCACCGGCGATGCCGGCGAGGACACCATGATGACCTTCGGCCCGGATCCGCGCGAGAAGGCCGACGCCAAGGCCGTGGTGGAGAAGTTCCGCAAGGCCGGCTACGAGCCGGAAGGCTACACCCTGTACACCTACGCCGCGCTCCAGATCTGGGCCGAGGCGGTGAAGCAGGCGAAGTCGACGGACGCCGCCAAGGTCTCCGAGGTTCTGCGCAAGGGCAGCTACGAGACCGTCATCGGCAAGATCGGTTTCGACGCCAAGGGCGACGTCACCAGCCCGGCCTATGTCTGGTACAAGTGGCACAACGGCCAGTATGCCGAAGTGAAGTAAGCGACACGCATCAGCGTTGCGCGGAAGGGGTCGGCACCACGTGCCGGCCCTTTTGCGTTGGGGACTGCAGGACACCGGTTTCGCGGCGTCGCCGGATCAGGGAATCGGCCGGGGAACATGGGATACTGTCGGTTGCGCCGCCGCAAGGGTCGCCGGGGATGGGCCTGGACCGCCTCCCGGGCAGAGCCGCCGGCCCGACTGCTCGTCCAGCAGCCGTTGGGAGATCTGCATCACCTCCCGCCAGAAGGCGGCGGCGCGGATTTGATTGGCAGCCGTGAGTTCGACAAGACGAACGCGGCTCATGCGGATCGCGGTTTCACCCAGTTCATCAACCAGGCGGGTCGCGAAGGCAAGCACGTCGAGATCGGTGTTCATGACCCCTATGAACCCACAGCCGCGATCTTTGTTCCAGCCCGAAACCGCACTGCAGCAAAGACGCATGCGGAGTGCCCCGGTCGTGTTGCGCTGCGATAGAGCGCGATCGGTTCAAACGGAATCGTCCGGAGCGTGAATCGCACGAAAAATCAAAAGACCGGACCCCATCGGATGCTTCAATAAGCATCCGATGGGGTCCGGGGCCGCAGCGGCGTCCGCGAAGGGTCACCGAACGGACACTCGCCACGGCCGGGGTGTTTTGTGCTTCAATGGCGCCCTTCGCGGCGGCCGTGACGGCCGCCGGTTCGGGACGGGTTTTGGAGAACGGAAAATGCGCAGGAAGCGCGAGGTGGTCGAGGGACAGATTTACCGCAAGCTGTCCCCCAGCGGCGGCTATTGGGAGGTGATCGCCATCCGCAAGGACGGCATGGGCACCCAGCACGCCCAGATGAAGCGGACCGACGACCCGAAGACGCTGAAGACCCTGTCGGTGTCGACCCTGCTTGATCCGCAGCAGTTCGAGATCGTTACCGAGCAGTGACGGCCGCCGTGTCGTCGACCCGGCGGTAGAGGTCGACGCCCGGCCCGGCGGCCCGCCGTTCCAGCCGCCCCTTGGCGATCAGATGGTTGAGGTGCGCCACCGCTTCGCCCAGGGCGAAGACCGTCTGGTGGGTGTCGAGCGGCCTCGGGAACAGTGCCCGCGTCACTGCCGCCGCGGTCTGCGGCGTGGCGCACAGCGCCTCGATCTCGGCCAGCCGCTCCGCATGGTGGCGGGCCAGTTCCCCTGCGCGGGCATGCAGGCCGCGGAAGGGCCGGCCATGGGAGGGCAGCACCAGCGTCTCCGCCGGCAGGGCGGACCAGCCGGCAAGGCTGGCGAGATAGTCGGCGAGCGGGTCGGCCTCCGGCTCGGTCGGCCAGGCGCTGATGTTGGGGCTGATGCGCGGCAGGATCTGATCGCCGGAAATCAGCAGGCCGGGGCCGGCCGCGTCGGCTTGGCGGTGGAGGCTGACCGGCTCTGCCGTGTGGCCGCTGCCGCCAATCACCGTCCACAGCCGGTCCCCCACCGGCAGCCGGTCGCCGACCCGCAGCCGGGTGAGCGTTGCCGGGACGCTCGGCACGCCACGGCCATAGGCTCCCTTGCGGCCGAGCACGGCGGCCAGCGCCTCCGGCTCCAGCCCGCTGCGGCGGTAGAAGCGCTCGACCGCCGCGTCGGTGGCCGCGTCGCTGCCCGCCGACAGCGTCCGGGCGAACAGCCATTCGGTCAGCGAGGCGGCGAAGGACGCCCCGGTCCGCTCCACCAGCCAGCCGGCTGCGCCGATATGGTCGGGGTGGAAATGGGTGACGACGACCCGTTCCACCGGACGCCCGCCCAGCGCATCGCGCAACAGGAGCTCCCAAGCGGCGCGCGTGCGCGGATCGCCCAGCCCGCAATCGACCAGCGTCCAGCCGGCCGCGCCGCCGTCGAGCGCCCACACATTGATGTGGTCGAGCTGGAAGGGCAGCGACAGCCGGATCCACAGCACGCCGGGCGCCACCTCCTGCCAGCGGCCGGGATCCGGGGTGGCGCAAGGGAGGTAGTCGGTCTCATCGTCCGGGGTAGAAGGCATCGTGGGATCTGTCCAAGCCATTGTTATCGTAAGGGAAAGCGTAAGCTGGTGCGTTGCGGCAATTCTGCAACAGAAAAGATGGCCTTGCCGGGCTGGGATTGGAAGCGCCGCCGGCGGATTCCATAGTCGGAGCCGAAGCCCGGTCTGTCACGCCTTTCACCGCAGTCCGGGGCAGTCCCGATCCGCCGCCGATCCGTCGACGCCATCAAACGCCATCAACGATGGGAAACAAGACCATGACGATGCGTGGGATTCTGCTGGGCACGGCGCTGGCCGTCGCCGTTCCCTCCCTGGCCCTTTCGAGCGCGGCGTCCGCCGCCCCGGAAGGCTTCTATGTCGGCGCGGGTGCCGGCGTGAACTGGACCGAGGATGCCGACCTCAGCAGCTATCCGGCGCCGGGGCTGGGCCTGAAGGAGGAGTTCAAGATCGGCGGCATCGGCGACCTGTCGATCGGCTACGCCTCCGCGATGGGCCTGCGGGCCGAACTGGAGGCCGCCTGGCGCTGGCGCAACGGCGTCGACGGCACCAGCAGCGCCACGCCGGCGCTGAACGGGCTGGGCGGCAAGACGAGCTCGGTCGCCTTCATGGGCAACCTGCTGTACGACTTCAATCTCGGGCTGCCGATCACGCCCTATATCGGCGTCGGCGCGGGCGTGGCGGGGGTGAAGCAGACGCTGAACGGCGCGAGCGACCGCGACTGGGTCTTCGCCTATCAGGGGATCGTCGGCGCATCCTACGACGTCACCGACACTGTCGCGCTGACGCTCGACTATCGCTATTTCGCCACCGTCGATCCGGAGTTCGAGCTGGGTCCGGTGACGTCGAAGGGCGAGTACCGCAACCACACCATCCTGGCCGGTCTGCGCTACAGCTTCGGCGGGCCTGCGCGCGTCACGCCGGTCGCCGCCCCGGTTCCTGCCGCCCCGCCGGCCGCGGCCCAGCCGCAGAGCGAGTATCAGGTGTTCTTCGACTGGGACAAGGCGACGATCACGCCGACCTCCGACAGGATCATCGGCGATGCGGCCGACGCCGCCGGGCGGGTCCGAGCCGTCCGCATCCAGGTGATCGGCCATACCGACACTTCCGGTTCGCCGTCCTACAACCAGCGCCTGTCGATGCGTCGGGCCGAGGCGGTGCGCCAGGCGCTGGTCGCGCGCGGCACGCCGGCCGGGATGATCTCGATCGACGGGGTGGGCGAGAGCCAGCTGATGGTCCCGACCGGCCCGAACGTGCGCGAGCCGTCGAACCGCCGCGCCCAAATCCTGATCAGGGTCTCCTGATCAGTAACGTCCGGGCAGCGGACCCGGAAAGGGACGGTCGGGAAGTGTCGACACCCACCCTTTCGACCCTTTCCGGCACCCCTCCTTGCGATTGCCGTGCGTCGGCGTGCGAAGGAGGTAGCGTTGACCGTTGCGTCAGCGTATGACGGTGCAGCGCGCATCTTCGGTTCGAGACGTTACATGCAGGTTCTGATCGCCGACGATCATTCCATCGTCCGCAGCGGCTTGACCCATCTGGTGGGTGAACTGGACGAGCAGGCCACGGTGGTGGCGGCCACCAGCTTCGGTCAATTGAACGCCATTCTCGATGAGGGGACCGCGTTCGACCTGATCGTCATGGATCTGCGGATGCCCGGGCTCGGCGGGCTGGACGATGTCGAGGCGCTGGTCAGGCGCGTGGCGCCGGTGCCGGTCGCCATCTTCTCGATGATCGACTCGCCGGACGAGATGCGCGCGGTGCTGTCGCGCGGCGTGCGCGCCTTCATCCCGAAATCGACCGACGACGTGCTGGTGGTGAACATCCTGCGGCTGGTGATGGCTGGCGGATCCTATGTGCCGCCGGTGCTGGGAATGCCGGGGGCACCGGCCGCGGCCGGTACGGCGGCGCGCAACGGCGTGCCCGGCCTGTTCGACGGGCTGACCCGCCGTCAGCTGGAGGTGCTGGACCTGCTGGCCCAGGGCCTGTCGAACCAGGAGATCGGCGAGCGGCTGGGGCTGAACCTGTCCACGGTGAAGACCCATGTCACTGGCGTGCTGAAGGCGCTGGGCGTCGGCAGCCGTACCCAGGCGGTCCTGCTGGTCAAGGAATCGGGGCGCGACCGGCTGGCGTGAGATGGCTGGTGTGAGGCGGGCCGCCTACAGCAGTGCGTTCAGCAGCGAGCCGCGGCCGGCGTAATAGTCGCTGGTCGATGCGCCCAGCAGCATTGAGGCCGGGTTGGAACTGCTGCTGCCGGCGCCCAGGATCGAGGCCAGCCCCTGCAGCTTGGCATTGTTGCCGAAGGGGTTGTCGCCCTTGGCCGGCTGCTTGGCGATGGTGTCGTAGTCCTTGCTGTAATTGCCCATGCGCAGTTGGACGCCGTAGCTCTTGGCGTCCTTGACCGGCACGTCCTTCTCGCGGGCGATGCGCAGCGTGTAGTCGCCCTTGTCCAGCGTCATCTGGCCGGACTTCAGCTTCTGGAAGGCGTCATAGGTGGCGCCGGAATCCTTGTTGCTGTCGGCCAGCACCTTGCCGCCGCGATCCATCAACTGCACCCGCACCCCGGCGTCGCCCACGGTTCCCAGCGTCGCCGCGCCGGAACTGGTGACCGAGAATTTGTAAAAGTCGGCCGGGTCGTTGGCCGCCAGCGAGCTGAAGACGTTCAGCCGGCTGGTATCCTTGACCAGCGTGCCGATGTTGGTCGCGAAGGGGGCGGCGTTCAGCGCCGACTTGTTGACCGACTGCTCGTATTCCTGGACCTTGCCGGCCGCACCGCCGCTGGTCCCGCCGGCCGCCTGCTGCTGGACGCGCTTGACCGCGGCGTCGATCGACTGCTGCAGGCTCTGGGCCATGCCGCCGACATCGGCGTAACTGGACAGGCTGACCATGGTGCGTTCCCCTCGTTCCGCTTCCCTGGAAGGAATGGCGATCGAGGGGATTGCAGGATGCGGGCCAAAGGCAACCCTTTGGTGAGTAAAGGCTTTACAGCTGGGGCAGACTTGCCGGGCGGCAGCTTTGGCCCTGCCGTTCCCGGTGATGGCGGCAGGAATTTCCCATCATGGCCCCGACGGGGGGAGGCATCAGGTTCCCGGCACCACCCGTTGCAGGGCGAGCGTCGCCGGGAAGCACAGGGCGGCCAGCAGCACCGCCCAGCCGGCACCGCCGGCCGCGGCGACCAGCACCGCGTCATAGAGCGCGATGGCGGCGATCAGCAGCCCCACCGCCTTCGGCACGTCGCCCGGCGAGCGGCGGAACAGGCGGAACAGCGCAACCGCCATGGCGCCCAGCAGCGCCAGCCACAGCAGCAGCCCGGCAAGGTCGCCGCCGCGCAGCCACAAGGTGGCGGCCAGCGTGCCGAGCAGCGGCAGGGCGAGCACCGCCAGCGGCCAGGCGCGGTCCAGACGGTCGTAGGCCTCCTGCCTGGCGGCATAGGTCAGGCCGACGACATGGGCGAACAGCCCGGCGGCCCCCAGCACCAGCGCCGGCCCGGCCGATGCACCGGCGATGGCGGCGGCGGTGGAATAGGCGAAGAAGCGGCAGGCCCCCATGATCGCCGGGGCCAGCGCCGTCCGCTTGTGCACCACATCGTAGATCAGGATCGCCGCCGCCAGCGCCGCCCCGTTCAGCGCACCGGCCGCCCCGCTGCGCGCCGCCAGCGCCAGCCCGAGCGCCAGCAGCAGGAAGCCGGCGACGAACACGGCGATGCGGGACGCGTCGCCGCGCGGGATCGGCCGGTTGGGCCGCTCCTGCGCATCGATGGCGGCGTCGAAGGCGTCGTTCAGATACATGCCGCCGACATAGAACAGCGCCAGAGCCAGGGAGGCTTCCAGCAGCGGCGCCAGCAGCGGCCCGCCCGACATGCCGACCCCCGCCAGCGTCAGCCCGGCCAGCGCGTCGCTGACCACCGTCGGCAGGTTGGACACCCGCCCCAGCACCAGCGCCGCCCGCGGCCGGATCAGCCAAGCCGTTGAAGCACCCATCGCAATTCCTTCTCGATTCCCGCGGTGACGTCGATGCCGCCCAGCTCCGGCGGCAGGACCGACCAAGTGTAGGTCTCCACCTCCAAATGGGAGGTGAAGGGCCGGTTGCGATGGAGCAACAGCAGCCGCTCCAGCGAATCGGCGGTGGAGGCCAGCGGCGGGGCCGGTTCGGCAAACAGCGGCACATGGACATGGATGCGCCATTCCTCGCCGTCCGCCGCCGTGCCGCGCTCCAGCGCCTGCGGCAGGTCGAGCGCGCGCAGCACCGTACCGTCGGCCCTCCGCGCCATGGTCTGGTGCAGATAGACGCCGTCATGGAAGGCCGCCGCCCGCCGCCGGGCATCGGCGTCCAGCCGCGCGATGCGCAGGGCGGCGCTGATCTGCATCTTGTGGATCGGGATGCCGGCGGTGTCCAGGGCGGAAAGCGTCGCCTCCGGTTCCTCGAACATCACCGCCATGTGGCAGGCGTCGAGGCAGAGGCCGAGATGGCGCGGCAGGGCGGCAGCCGCGTCGTCCGGATCGAGCCCGGTCAGCTCCGCCAGCCGTCCCGCCGCCGCCGGGGTGAACAGATGGCCGCCGAAGAAGGCGACGGCATCGGCGGTGGTCTCCAGCAGGCAGAAGGGCTCCGGCTCCAGCGCCAGCGCGACGCGGCGGCCGGTTTCCCGCTCCAGCCGGACCAGCCCGGCGGCGGCACGGAGCAGCCCGTCGGCCACCGCGGCTTCCCGGCCGCGCGTCCGCGGCGCGAAGCCGCCGGGCACGGTGCTGATGGTCGCAGTCTTCTTCGGCGGCACCAGCGTCGCCATGATGCGGGCGAGGTCCAACGTGTAGGCCAGCCGGTCCGGCGTGGTCCAGTCCGGTTCATAGACCGCCTCCTTCACCGGCACGCCGTGGAAGGGTCCATAGGGGAAGCCGTTCATGGTGTAGGCGGCGAAGCCCTCGCCGGCGAAGATCGCCGCCAGCTCCGTCGCGGCGTCCGGCCGGGCCGCCGCCTCCGCCGACAGGCGCAGCCCGACCGCGAAGGGCTCCGCCGGGCAAAGCCGGCGCGCGATGGTCCGCACCGGCCCCAGCAGGGCGGCGCGCACCTCCGCCAGCGTCTGGGTCGGGTGGACGTTCAGGCAGTAGCCGAGCGTCCCGCGGCCGTCCGGCAACCGCATCAGCCCTGTTCCCGCATCAGCTTTGCTCCCGCAGGGCGAGCCAGCCGATGGCCCGCTCGACCAGCGCCGGGTCCATCGCGTTCACCTCGACGCCGCGGCCGATGCCGGCCAGCAGGGTGATGGTCAGCCGGCCGCCGAGATGCTCGCGGAACTCCTCCAGCCCGGCCAGCACCAGCGGCCGGCCGTCTTCGCGGCGCCGCGCCAGGGCCGGATGCCACAGGCGGAAGCCCAGATGCTCCAGCAGCACCGCGACGCGCAGATCCTCACCCTCCGGCAGCAGGCCGGCCAGCACCGAATAGCGGGTGTCGAGCGCGATGCCGATCGCCACCGCCTCGCCGTGGCGCAGAAGGTTGCGGGTGATGGTCTCGAGCTTGTGGGCCGACCAGTGGCCGAAATCGAGCGGGCGGGCGCTGCCCTGCTCGAACGGGTCGCCGCCTTCGGCGATCTGGCGCATGTGCAGCTCGGCGCAGCGGCGGATCAGGTGCTCGACCGCCGGGATCTCGAACAGGGCGAGCGCGTCGGCCGAGCGCTCCAGCCATTCGAAGAAGGCACCGTCGCGGATCAGCGCCACCTTGACCGCCTCGGCCATGCCGGCCAGCCGGTCGCGCGGCGGCAGCGTGTCGAGGAAGGCCGAATCGTTGACCACCGCCCAGGGCGGGGCGAAGGTGCCGATCTGGTTCTTGGCGCCGTTGCGGTTGATCGCGCTCTTCACCCCGACGCCCGAATCGTTCTGCGCCAGCACCGTCGTCGGCACCCGCACCAGCCGCACCCCGCGATGCGCGGTCGAGGCGGCGAGCCCGACCGCGTCGAGGAAGGCGCCGCCGCCGACCGCGACCACATAGGAATGGCGGTCGATGCCGGCGCCGAGGATGACGTCATGCATCTGCCCGATCAGCGCCGGATCGTTCTTCACCGCCTCGCCCCCCGGCAGTACGACCGGCTCGCGCACCAGCATGGGCAGGTCGCCGCGCCCGGCGAAATGGGCGGAGATCGCGGCGGGCAGGCCGGGATGGCCGGACAGCACCCCGAGATCGACGAAGGCGACGCAGCGCGGCCGCGGCGTGCCGTCCTGGATGGCGGCCTCCGTTGCGGCCCCCATTGCCGCCCCCATTGCCGCCGCAAGCGCGCCGTTCGCCGGATCGAAGGCGTCGCGGGTGAAGACGACGGCATAGTCGAAGGCGACGGTGAAGCGCTGGCGGTGGATCCGGATGGTGTCGGGCAAGCCGTCGGTCCGGGTGGTGGCGTCCGCCGGGTGCGTGGTCGGAATGGGCATCTGCGTGTTGCTCCGCCTTGCCGTGGGGTGCGCGTACAGTCCATCTTCGCGATGTGCGATTCAGAAATACGCTTTATACGATGACGAAAGCTAGCGACGCATCCTTGTGGTCGCAATAGATCTGTTCAAGTCACGATGTCTTTGATACAGACTATTGCTCACGCGGCGTCAGGAAGACGCAGGCGTGTGGCAATGAAAGAATGAATATCTGCGTATGTCACATGAGAAATGTGACAGCGAACAGATGCGTATACTCGGTTTCTATCCTGTAATGACTGTGACGAATTGATTCACGAGCGGCGCTCTTGTGCGCCGGCATGGAGGAATGTCCGCATGTCCTATCTGACCGGGCCTCGGCTGACCTTTACGGGAAAGTTCATCGCCGACGTCTCGACGGTGAACAACCACGACTATGCGTACAAGGACGACAAGCGCTATACGGCGGAGGATTACGCCGGCTGGAAGATCGGCTACTGGAACCCCTACGGCACCGGCGTGTGGCGGCTGACGGACTGCAAGGTCACCGGCGCGGTGACCGCGGACGGTCGGCCGGTGGCGGCTGACCCGGTGCTCGGTCTGGCGGTGACCGATGCCGACGACCGGCCGCCGGCCAAGATGGTCGATCTCGATACCGACCAGCAGATGGTCTCGGCGATCTGGGGTCTGCTGGTGCGGCTGACCGGCGTCAACGGGCTGGAACTGCTGCGCGGCGATTTCGACGTCGCGTCCTTCACCGACCTGTGGGCGCGCAACTGGTCACCCGGCAAGGCTTTCGAGCACCCGCCGCACCCGCCGGCCTATTTCGGCGCCAGCTTCCAGTCGGTGCTGAAGGATCTGGCATGGGGCGACGTTTCCGCCTCCGCCTTCCTGACCGCGCTGAAGGAGGCGGCTGCCGACGGGCTGCTGTCGATCAAGTTCAACGTCACCGGCTACAATGCGGGCTACGGCGTCAATCCGCCGGACCACATCCGTTATCTGCCCAACCCGCCCGACTTCACCACCGGCGTGCTGACCGGCAGCATCGGCGTCGCCCGCAAGGACGAGCCTCGCTTCTTCACGCTCGGCCGCCGCATCCAGCCGGTCACCAGCGACGGCAATGCCGGCAGCCCGGTGCCCTTCTACTACGCCACCGCCGCGGTGGACGAGGCGGCCGGCCGGCTGAGCGTCGACCTGGGCAACTCCATTCCGTTCCGCGAATGGCGCGGGGCGATGGTCGACCAGCCGTTGCAGGTCGGCTATTTCGGCGGTGCGCAGGGCTTCGTCAAGCTGGCGGACGTGGCGCCGGGCAACGAGTGGTACGAGACCACCGCCGGCATCGTCGACATCGCGCTGACCGGCGACCAGCTCGCCGCCGTCGGCTCCAACCCGCTGGCGGTCTATTCGCCGACGCTGAACACGATCCTCGGCCAGGAGTCGCCCGATGGCCGGGTGGTGAAGGCCGACGAGTTCGTCTTCCGCATGAGCCCGGGCGACAGCACGCCGGTCACGCTGTGGGCGACCAAATTCGGCAAGCCGCTGGAGGGCGCCGAGATCGCGGTGGCGCTCGATCCGAGCGGGCTGTCGGGCTATGGCGGCTCGCCGGCTGTCGGGGTGCCGGAAGCGGCGCTGACCTTCCCCGACACGCTGACCACCGACGCGGCCGGCAAGGCTGAGCTGGTGCTGACCGGCGGCGATCCCGGCGAGCCGCGCAAGGCCGACGACATCGACGGGCAGGTCTACGGCGTCCGCCCGGCCTTCGCCGATGCCACGCCGCTGTCCTACTACGACCCCTTCGACTTCATCAGCGTCCTGCTGTGGAGCCCCTACGCGGTACCGGAGAAGCCGACCTGGGAACAGGACATCGAGCCGATCCTGTTCCAGTACGCCAACCTGTACCCGGTGATGCTGCCGGTGCTGGACATGTCCGACTATGACAGCGTCCGCAAGCATCTCTATTCGCTGCAGGTCGCCATGTCGCTGCCGGTCGAGGATCCCAACTACATGCCGGTCGTGCGCGACCTGTCGCCGGCCAAGCGCGAGGCGGTCCTGAAATGGGCGGCCGACCCGGTCCGCGGCGAGGTGACGGCGCCCAAGCCGCCGCGGTCGACGGCGGTCTCGCCGGAGGTGCAGGAGGCGCTGAGCTGGCTGGCCACCAAGCCGATCAGGCCGCCCTTCCTGCGCAAGTGACGGACCGGCCCTTCCCGCAATCCGCCCGACCCAGCCCGAATCCGCTCGATGGAGCTCATGCCATGACCACCGACGCCAGCCAGGCGGAGGCCGTCGCGGTGCCGGCCGCCGGCACCAAGGCGACCGACATCGCCAAGTCAGCCCTGAAAACCCTGTTCGTGAGGGCCAAGCGGCCGACCACGATCGAGGATATCCGCTACAATCTCCAGCTCGCGGTCGAGCTGGAACACGCCACCCTGCCGGTCTATCTCCAGGCCGCCTATTCGCTGGACGATGCGAAGAACGGCGTCATCGCCAACATGATCATCGGCGTTGCGATGCAGGAGATGGAGCATTTCTGCCAGGCCGCCAACATCCTGGTCGCCGTCGGCGGCCATCCGGCGATCGACGACCCGAAATTCGTTCCGACCTATCCCGGCGGCCTGCCGAAGGAGATCGGCACCCAGCCCGGCCAGCCGCAGTTCATCGTGCATCTGCGTCCCTTCTCCAAGGACCAGATCAAGAATTGCTTCATGGTGATCGAGGAGCCGGCCGATCCGGTCGACATCAAGGACACCGGGCTGCTGAAGGCGGCCTCCGACATCCAGGACAATTACCGCACCATCGGCGAGTTCTACGAGGACATCGCCAAGGCGCTGACCGCTCTGGGCGATGGCGTCTTCTCCGGCAAGCCGGACGGGCAGGTCTACGGCATGTTCGGCATCAAGCCGATCCTGTGCCTTGCCGACGCCCAGGCCGCCATCGAGCGCATCATCGTCGAAGGCGAAGGCACGCCGACCGCCCCGACCGAGGACGACACCGGCGACATGGCCCATTACTACACCTATTACGAGATCTACAAGGGCCGCAAGATCGCCAAGCAGGGGGACGACTGGGTCTTCACCGACGAGACCATCCCCTTCGACCCGACCGGCGTCGCCGACATTCCCGACGACCCCAAGCAGGAGGATTATCCGCCCGGCTCGGCGGCGGCGATCCAGTCGCAATCCTTCAACACCTATTACTCGAACCTGCTGAAGGCGCTGCACCAGTCCTTCAACGGCAATCCCGACAAGATCAACGACGCCGTCGCGCTGATGTTCGACCTGAAGATCCAGGCGAAGAGCCTGATGCAGACGCCGCTGAACGACGGGACCGGCAAGTGCGCCGCGCCGACCTGGCAATACATCCCCTGACGGTATTTCCGACGCACCAAGGATCATTGACATGACCGGATTCCTCCGCACCATCACGGCCGGTGCCATCGCCATGGGGGCGGCCGTCCTGGGGCTGACCGCCCTGTCCGGGGCCGCCCAGGCCCGCGATTTCGGCAACATCTACGCCACCTTCGGCGTCCACAACCCGTCCTGGGTCAGCAATTGCCCGTGGAAGGGCTGCGTCGTCCCGCGCAATGCCGGCGAGCCGTCCGACCCGCTGTTCCCGGCCTTCTGGTCGACCAACTGGACGATGTACCGGGTCTTCAACAAATATGTGGAAGCGCCGCCGCCCTATGACGGCAAGCCGCCGGCCCCGCTGAAGGAAGGCGAGGATTACGAGGTCTCCTACGGCTCGACCTATTACGACAGCACCGTCGCCGGCCCGATGGGCAAGGGCGCGATGATGGAGCATTACGAGAAGCGCTGCCTGCCGATCTTCCCCGGCAGCAACCAGTTCACCTGTTCCTTCGTCTCGCTCGGCGACCGCGCCTTCTTCCTGACCTATGAGCAGGACCGGCCGGCGGGCATGCCGCCCTGCTGCAGCTTCTCGCCGCTGAACCACCCGCCGCGGCGCGACTTCATCAAGCATCTGCCCTACAGCAGCGGCGACAGCGCCCGGCTGAACTATCAGATCCAGGGCTATTCGATCTGGGTCGGCACCAATGGCGGCCCGGCCCAGACCGGCGTCAGCCCGGACCAGACCGCCAACGGCGGCATCCTGTTCGGCTATGCCTTCAACGCCAAGGCGGTGCCGGACACCGAAGGGCTGACCGACGAGCCGTACCGCCATCCGCCGAACGTCGCCCCGGACAAGCCCGGCAAGCCGGTGCCGTCGGAAGGCGCCTCGACCGAGCCCTACCGCAAGCCGCAGTCCTTCTATTTCTCCGGCGTGCCGAAGCAGGCGGCGCCGCTGCCCGACGCGCCGATCGTCAGCCAGAATTTCGCCAACTTCGCCCAGGTCCGCCCGGATCCGGCGAAGAGCTGGGATCTGATCGGCAAGATGTGCGTCGGCGAGATCCCGAACTGCGAGCTGTTCAACCGCCCGGCCGAGAATCCGCCGGCCAGCGCTGCGCTCCAGTCGCCGGCTCCGGCGGCCGAGGCCGCCACGGCGGTCGCGCCGGTGTCCGGCACCTGGGGCGGCATTCCGGTGAAGTAAGCCGGGGGAAGGGACGATGGAGGGGGCGGTGGGGTTCCGGTCGCCCCCTCGACCTTTCCCCTCAGTGCGCCCGCTTTTCCAGCCCCAGCCGCTCCGCCGACAGCTGTCCGCAGGCGGCGAGCAGCTGGAAGGCGGCGACCGTTTCGTCGCGCTGGGCGCCGACCAGATTGACCCGGCTGGTCAGCAGTTCCTGTTCCTGGTCCAGCACGTCCAGCAGGGTGCGGCTGCCGACCTTGGCCTCTTCCCGCAGGCCGTCGAGCGCGGTCTGGGCCGCCTTGATCTGGTCGCGGTAGGAGTGGATGTTGGCCCGCGCCGCTTCCAGCGCCGCCCAGGCGGTGACGGCGCTCTCGACGCTCTGATTGCCCTGCTCGCGGGTCTGCATGTGGTACTGTCCGGCCGTCTGCTTCGCTTCACGAACCTGGGACTCCGGCAGGCCGGCCTGATAGAGCGGGGCTGTCACCTGCACGCGCGCGGTCAGGCTGTCGGTGCGGGTGTAGTCGATGCCGTCGTCGCGGCCGGGATCCCAGCTTCGCGATCCGCTGGCCGACAGGCTGGCGGAGGGCAGCATCTGGCCGAACTGCCGGTCGATATAGTGGCGCTGGGCGTCCTCCGCATAGGCGGCGCTGAGGACCGACGGGTTGTTGGCGCGGGCCAGCGCCGATGCCTCCTCCAGTGTCTTGGGCAGGCGGAAGGCCGGCTTGGGCGCCGCCAGTGTTCCCGGCAGGCTGCCGACGATGCGGACGAAGCCGGCGCGCGCCGTCTCCAGCGTGCCGTCCGCCGCCAGCCGCGACGCCACCGCCTGGGCCAGCCGGGAGTCGGCCTGGGCGACGTCGGTGCGGGTATATTCGCCGACCCGGGCGCGATCCTGCGCCGCCTTCAACTGCCGTTGCAGCAGCGCCACGTTGGCGGTGTTGAGTGCCACCAGTTCCTGGTTCTTCACCACGTCGAGATAGGCGGTCGCGGCGTTCAGCAGCACGGTCTGTTCGGTCGCCAGCAGGGTGGCGCGTTCCGCCTCGACCAGCCGTTCGGCCCGGCGCACGGCCGAGGCTACGGTCGCATCGAAGAGCGGCTGGCTGGCAGTGACCGATGCGCTCTTGGCATTGGTCTCCGTCCGCTCGCTGCCGATGCCTTCATAGCGCGTGTCGGTCAGGTCGCGGCTGATTCCCAGCGTGGCGGTGACCGTCGGCCGGTAGCCGGACATCGCCTGCGGGATCTGCTCGTCCACTGCGCGCAGGCGGGCCTGCTCCGCCGCCAACGTCGGATTCGTCGCCTGGGCGCGCGACAGCGCCTCCTGCAGGGTCATCGCCCCGGCCGGTGCCGCCGCCAGTAACAGCGCCAGCCCAGCCGCGAACGCGCTGCCGCAAGCCCGCCAAGTTTCCGGAATCATCGTATCGCAAAGCCTCCCACAACAGCGCCCGCCGCCTTTTCCGGCGACGAGGCCTGTTACGGGAGGGCCGCCCGTCCCCCTGCGGCCGGGCAGCCATGCGGGGCCGGCGCCATGTCTCCTGCCATCAGTCGAACAGGTGGGACAGGATCAGCCCCTTCACCGCCTCCGCCGGGATCGGGCCGTCCGGCAGCAGGGCCGGCTCGGAGGAGATCAGCAGCGGCCCGGCCTCCGCCCGGTCTGTGGGGCGGCCGTGCGAACCCTTGACCAGACCGCCGTCCAGCGGGATCAGGTCCATCAGGGTGCGGAAGCCCAGCGCCTTGCGCGCCAGCCGCCAGCCGATGGCCAGCTTCGGCCAACGGATCGCCGGATCGATGAACAGCTCCGCCGGGTCGTAGCCGGGCTTGCGGAAGATCTCCACCGTGCGGGCGAAGTCGGGGGCGCGGGCGTCGTCCAGCCAATAGGGGTAGCTGAACCAGCGGTCGGCCCGGCTGATCGCCACCAGATCGCCGGAGCGCGGATGGTCGATGCCGGCCGCGCGCTGGTCGATGCGGTCCAGCACCCGCTCCACACCATCCAGCCCGGCGACGAGATCCCGCACCTCCGGCACCTGCTCGGGGCGGGCGACATGGATGTGGGCGATCTGGTGGTCGGCCACCGCGAAGGCCTCCGACGCGCCGGGGTCGAGCAACTCGCCGCCCTGTTCGGTGCGCACCGCGATCAGCCCGGCCTCGCGCAGTGCGCGGTTGATGGCGATGGGGCCGGTCACATTGGTGATGCCGTATTCCGACAGCACGATCACCCGCATGCCCTCGCGCTCCGCCCGCTCGATCAGCGGGGCGCACAGCCCGTCCACCGCCGCGACCTGGGCCGGAATGCGCGGGTCGTCGGGGCCGAAGCGCTGGAGGTCGTAATCCAGGTGCGGCAGATAGACCAGCGACAGGCTGGGGCGCATCCGCCGTTCCACCTCCGCCGCGCAGTCGGCGATCCAGCGGCTGGAGACGATGTCGGCCCCCGGTCCCCAGAAGCGGAACAACGGGAAGGGGCCGAGCCGCTTGATCAACTCGTCACGCAACCCGGCCGGCCGGCTGTGGATGTCGGGCAGCTTGCGGCCGTCGGCGCAATAGACCGGGCGCGGGGTGACGCTGAGGTCGGCGCCCGAATACATGTTGTACCACCAGAACAGCTTGGCCCCGGTGAAGGACGGGTCGCGGCGGCGCGCCTCCTCCCACAGGGTCTCGCCGGACACCAGCCGGTTGCTCTGCTTCCAGAACAGGATCTCCGACAGGTCGCGGTCGTACCAGCCGTTGGCGACGCAGCCATGGCCCGATGGCGTCCGCCCGGTCAGCATGCTGGCCTGCACGGTGCAGGTCACCGCCGGCAGCGGCGGCACCAGCGGCCGGACGCCGCGCGTGGCGAGCGCCGACAGGGCAGGGGCGTGCGGCAACAGGTCGGCGGTCAGGCCGACCACGTTCAGGACCAGGGTCCGGCGCGTGAGCGTCATGCCGGTTCGGCGACGTGGTCGGCTGCGGTTGCAGGCAGCTCCACCGTCGGTTTCTGGCCGCGCAGCACCGTGTTGCCCTCGAACAGCAGGCGCTGGTCGACCGGCAGCGTCTCCTCCAGCTCCGCCGGGTCGAGACGGCCGCTCTGGGCGTAGAAGGCGATGGGATTGCGCCAGACGATGGTTTCGATGGCCGCGGCGGAAATGCCGGCCTCCTCCATCGCCGCGACCGTCTTCGGCACCTTCAACGGGTCGCTGATGCCCCAGTCGGCCGAGCTGTTGACCATGATCCGCTCGGCGCCATAGGTCTGGACCAGCCCGACCATGCGCGGCTCGTCCATCTTGCTGCCGGGATAGATGGTGTGGCCGGCCCAGCAGCCGCTGTCGAGCGTGATCGGCAGCGTTTCCTCGTTGTTGTGGTCGATCAGCACCATGTGCGGCGGCACCCCGGCCTCGCGCAGCAGGTCGATGGTGCGCCGCGTGCCGGCCTTCTTGTCGCGGTGTGGTGTGTGGACCATGATCGGCAGGCGGTGGCGGATCGCCATCTCCACCTGCCGGGACAGGATGTCGTCCTCCGCCGGGGTCATGTCGTCATAACCGATCTCGCCCACCGCGACGACACCGTCCTTCTCCAGATAGAGGTCGACCAGTTCCAGCACCGGATCGACGATGTCGGGGTTGTTGGCCTCCTTCGGGTTGAGGCCCAGCGTGCAGAAATGGCGGATGCCGAACTGGCTGGCGCGGAACCGTTCCCAGCCGACCAGCGACAGGAAATAATCCTCGAAGCTGCCGGCATGGGTGCGCGGCTGGCCCAGCCAGAAGGCCGGCTCGGTCACCGCGATGATGCCGGCCCGGCGCATGGCGGCGTAATCGTCGGTGGTGCGCGACGTCATGTGGATGTGCGGGTCGAACAGCTTCATGGCGTGGAGATCCCATTGGCTGGATAGGTGGCTGAATGGTCGGCGGAGACGGCGTCGAGCAGGAGGTCGAGATCCGCCGGCACGATGCGGCCGGCGACGCGGCGTTCGCTGCGGAAATCGGCCGCCATACGGCGCAGGGCGGGGGTCGTCCGCTCCGCCAGCCCGGCGACGCGGGCGAGCGGCATGCCGGTGAACACCGCCTTCAGCACCATCTGGTTGAAGACCGGTTCGGACAGATGGGCGGCGGGGAAGCGATTGTCTCCTGCGATCGCCTCGAACACCGGCTGCACGCTGGAGCGGCAGGCGTCGGCGGCCAGTGCGGCGAAGCGCGCCGGATCGGGCAGCAGCATCAGCGACTGGAGGATCGCCGCCCGCTCCTCGCTGTCGGAGGTGCGGAAGGCCGCGGTCAGCCGGGCCGGCGCCTTCCCATCCGCCGCCCCATCCGCTTCCTCGACGGCGGTGGCGAGCAGGGCGGCGCGCAGCAGCCGCGGACCGCTCCACAAGGCGGGTGCCGCGATGCCGAGCGCCATGAGGGCCGTCACCTCGTCGCCCCGCGGCGGCGGGGCTTCGCGCAGCCGGCGGCCGGCCGCCGCGAAGGCGCGCATGAAGGCGGGAGTGCCGGGCAGGGGTGGGGCGGCCAGCAGGCCCGCGAGCCAGGCGGCGCTGTCGGGGTCGCGTGCGGCGACGAGGGCCGGTAGGACGCTGCGGTCCGCTGGACAGGAGGTCATCGTGGCGCCGCGCAGCCTTGGTTGATGAAATGCAGGTATTTGCAATCATATACGCGAGGGAGTGCGGCAAGAAAGTCAAAAATGGCGGTGCGCGAATGAACTTTTTCGCGATGTTTCAATAATTAAACAATGGTGGCGGCCAGAAAAGAGGGCAGCGAAAGAAAGCGGGCAAGAAGAGGAGGAAGAGGGACACGCCGCCGGCCCTCCCGCCCCTTGCGTGGCCTCACACGATCGACAGCATCGCCGCCGCCGGCGCGTCCAGCGCGTCGGCCAGCGCGCGCAGGCCGCGGGCGGCTTCGTCGCGGCTGCGCGGCATGCTCAGGCCGAGGCGCACGGCGTGGGGCGCGCTGGCCCGGCCGACGGCGAAGGCGTCGGCGCCGATGACGATCACGCCGCGCCGCCGGGCCTCGCCGACGAAATCTTCGCGCCGCCATGGTTCGGGCAGCACGAGCCAGAGATGCTGGGCTGCCGGGTGGCCGCAGACCGTCTCGGCCGGCAGGATCGAGCGGGCGAGCCGCTGGCGGGCCAGATCCTCCTCGCGCTGGGTGGCGACGATGCGGTCGGCGGTGCCGTCCTGGATCCAGCGCGTCACGACCTCCGCCGGCAGGGCGGGAGCGGAATATTGCAGGGCGCGGATGGTGGTCTCGACGCGCGAGCGCAATTCCGGCGGGGCGACGACGAAGCCCAGCCGCAGGCCGGCGGCGAGGCTCTTCGATACGCTCGACACATAGAGGGTGATGTCGGGGGCGATGGTCTGAAGCGGCCGGGTGTCGGGCACCATGAAGCCGAACACGTCGTCCTCGATGAGGATCACGCCATAGCGCCGGGCGATCCGGACGATCTCGTGGCGGCGCGCCTCGGGCATCACCACCGCGGTCGGGTTTTGCAGGGTCGGCACCAGGTAGGCCGCCTTCGGCCCCAGCCGGCGGCAGGCGCTGTCGAAGGCGTCCGGCACCAGCCCATGCTCGTCGATGGCGACCCCTTCCAGGTGGTAGCCCTGGGTGGCGGCCAGCGCCTTGGTGCCGATGTTGGTCAGCCGCTCCGCCAGGATGACGTCGCCGGGGCGGGCGATCGCGGCGAGCGCCACCGCCAGCGCGTTCTGCGCGCCGGTGGTCAGCAGGACCGACTCGGCCGCCGCCTTCACCCGGTGCTGGCGCTCCAGCCAGGCGGCGGCGGCGGCGCGATGCTCGGGCAACCCGGCATGGGGGCCGTAGCCGATCAGCGCCGCGAGATGGCCGGAAGCCCCGATGGCGGTCAGCGCCTGGCCCAGGGCCTGGGCCGCCACCGCATGTTCGGGATGGACCGTGGTCATGTTGACGATGACCGGACCGGCCGCCGCCTGCACCGCCGGGGGCCAGCCGGGCAGCGGGAGCGCCGCCGGTGCACGCTGGCCCTGGACGAAGGTGCCGCGCCCGACCTCGCCGCCGATCAGCCCCCGCTTTTCCGCCTCGGCATAGGCGCGGGTCACCGTTCCCACCGTCACGCCAAGGCGGAATGCGAGGTCGCGGTGGGTTGGCAGCCGCGTGCCGACCGCCAGCACGCCATCGGCGATGTCATCGGCCAGCGCGTCGGCGATGACGCGATAAAGCGGGCCGGGGCGGCCCTCCAGGGTCGGGGTCCAATTTGTCATGGGGACAAATGTGGCATTGTCCCGGCGTGCTGGCAAGTTCGGCGCAATTGTCCCTATTTTAAACCGCGGGACATCCATACAATCGAGCGGCGGGACGGATGGGGCGCGGTCCGGCGCATCACCGTTGTAACTGGCCGGCGGAACCGATAGTTTCCTTAACATTGGCGTGGCCGGCATTCCGCCACCCCTTGGAGGTCCTGCGCGGGGGACGATGCATACGATTGCGGTTGTCGACGACGATCCCATCACCCGCGAAACCCTGAAGGCCTACCTGGAAGGCGAAGGCTACCGGGTGATGCTGGCGCGTGACGGCGACCAGCTGTCGGTGCTGCTGGCGCGCGGGCGGATCGACCTGCTGCTGCTCGACATCCGGCTTCCGGGCAAGGACGGGCTGGCGGTGACGCGGGAATTGCGGGCCGTCTCCAACATCGGCATCATCCTGATCACCGGGCGCTCCGACCGGATGGACCGGCTGATCGGGCTGGAACTTGGGGCCGACGACTACATCACCAAGCCGTTCGAGCCGCGCGAGATCCTGGCCCGCACCCGCAGCCTGCTGCGCCGCATCGCCCGCCCGACTCGGCCGGCCGGCGGCCGGGTCAAGCGATTCGACGGGTGGGAACTGCATCTCGACAAGCGCCGGCTGCGCGCGCCCGGCGGCGAGGACGCCCGCCTGACCTCCGCCGAGTTCGAGCTGCTGGCCGCCTTCGTCGAGAATCCCGGCCGGGTGCTGAGCCGCGACGATCTGCTGGACCTGACCCTGCGCGGCGATTCGGTGCCCTACGACCGCTCGATCGACCGGCTGGTCCGCCGCCTGCGCCGGGTGGTGGAGCATGACCCGGCCGACCCGGCCCGTATCGTCACCGTCCACGGCATGGGCTACATGTTTCAGGCGGCGGTCGACTGAGGCGTTTTTTCCGTCGTCGGCCTTGCGCCCGGTCTTTCGCCGTCGGCGGAGCCGGTCAGGATTGCGCGGTGGAGGTCGTCCGGCGCTGCGGACGGGCCGGGGCGCCGTCCTCCTCGGGCTTGCCGGGCTTGCGGAAGGTGCTGAGTTCGGAGATGCGGTTGACGGTCAGCCCGTTCAGCCGGCAGCCGGCGACCTCCACAACCTCGAATCCGGCGCGGCGCGGATAGCGGGCGGCCACCCGTTCGCGCGCCTCGCGGTCGCCATCGGCGATCAGCAGATAGCGGCGGACCCCCGTCCAGCCGCGAAAGCCGCGCTGGTCCGCGAAGCTGGCGCCGGCCGGGCTGAAGCGCACCGCGACCTCCCAGAAGCGGCCGGGGCGCGGCTCGTTGCGGTCGAAGATGAAATAGCGGTCGAGCGCGGAGGCCTTCTTCCTGTCCAGCTCCAGGATGGCGGCCTGCAGTTCGATCTCCGCCTTCTGCACGCGCTTTTCCGTCTCGGCATGGTGATGGGCGAGCTGCGCATAGTCGGAGGCGACGTCGGCGACCTCCTTGGTCACGTCGTCGACCTTTTCCTTCAGCTTGGACATGGCGATGCGCGTCAGCGCCAGCTGGCGGCGCCAGTAGCGGTTGGACAGGACGGTCAGCACCATCAGGCCCAGCGCGAAATACAGCATCATCCCGGTCATGCGGCACCCGTCATGCTGCGGACGCCTCGGTCTCGGCCTCGGGATCGGGGGCGAGTGCCAGCGGCACCACCGGCGAGGAGATCAGGCCGTTGCGCTGGGAAAAGCTGGTCCGCACCATGCCGTGCGCCTGTTCGGCCGAAGGCGCCGTGATGTGCGCGACGTTGCGGTATTCCCAGATCTGGCGGGAAAAAACGATGTCCTTGCGGTCCAGCTCGTTGAAATTGGGGCCGACCGCCAGCTGGGCCCAGAAGACTTCGCCGTCGGTGTCCTGGTCGCCCAGCTCATGCACCAGCTCGATCTTCGAATATTCCAAAGCCTTCAGCTCGGTCAGCGCCTTCTGGCGGCGGCCGTTGAACTCGGTCAGGCGGGCTTGCAGGGTGGTCAGGTCGACGCGCTTGCGTTCGGTCTTCTGCCGCCATTCGGCGAGAGCCGCACGCTTCTTGTCGTACTGGCGCTGGTTCATCGCCTCGCGGGTCTTCTCGGCGCTGACGCGGCCGACATCCACCACGATGGACAGACCGAGCGCGGCGGCGCTGGCGATCAGTAGCAGCATCCCCAGGAACTCGGCCGAAATGACCATTCGCCCTCCCCCAGCCGCAACGTGGCGCCGACAACGCCGGCGCATCGTGCCATGGGCGGGGACGGGGCGCGATGCCATCGCGACACCCCGCCGCATGGCCGCCGCACGGCACTGCGCATGGCCGATCATACCATCGGCCTCCGTTCCAGGGTTGTAATTTTTAGCCGACCTGGGGGAAACCCGACTTTTGTTGGAGGAATAGGACCGGGCGGGCCTGGAGTTTCGTGCGTTCAATATGAAACGCACGAAATTCCAGCCTTATGTTTTGGCGATCGGATTCACGCTTCAAATCGATGCCGATTTTACGCGATCCGATCCAAGCGGCGCCGCCCGGCCATGGCCATTCGGTTCAGTCGGCCTTTTCGCCGGGGACGAAGGTCATGGCGACGCCGTTCATGCAATAGCGCTTGCCCGTCGGCTCCGGCCCGTCGTCGAAGACATGGCCGAGATGGCCCTTGCAGGCGGCGCAATGAACCTCGGTGCGCGGATAGGCCAGCTTGTGGTCGGTCGTGGTCTCGATCGCCCCCGGCAACGGCTCCCAGAAGCTGGGCCAGCCCGAGCCGCTCTCGTACTTGGTTGCGCTGGCATAGAGCGGCTGGCCGCAGCCGGCGCAACGGTAGGTGCCGGTCCGCTTCTCGCCGTTGAGCGGGCTGGTGCCGGGATATTCCGTCGCGTGTTCGCGCAGGACCTTGTACTGGTTGGGCGACAGCGCGCGCTTCCAGTCCCGCCCGCTGGCGTCCGCCTGTTTGTTGTCCGATTCGGGCATGCCGCCGGTCTCCTCCTGCTGATCGTCGATGTCCAGACCAACCATATTGGTCGGCCATGCCCGGAACCCAAGCCGGGGAAGGGCCGCTCGCGCGGATGTGATGGGGCCGGGCCGGGGCTGCGACGGTAGGGCGGGCCCATGACGGACAGAATGCGACCCTGTAACAAAAGAATCTTGCGGATTCGGCGAAGGTTCGACGGGTCATGCCTTCCGGATTCGCCGCGGTTTCGGTAACATCGAGGAAGCCAACAGTCCGGGACGACGTGTCCGGGGCGGCACTGCCGGGGCACGACGCGCCGCATGATGGATGAACGCTACCTTCGGGCGGTTCGCGACGCGCTGATGCGGCATCAGCAATGGCTGCTGCGCGACCCGACGGGCAGGGGGCGGCGCGCCAATCTCAGCTTCTACGACCTGGCCGGGCTCGGCCTCAACCGCGTCAACCTGTCGGGCGCCAAGCTGACCGGGGCCAGCCTGGCGCGGGCGCGGATGGCCGGCATCGTGCTGTCGAAGGCCGATCTCTACGGCACCGACCTGTCGCGGGCGGACCTGACCGGCGCCCAGCTGCAGGGTGCCGACCTGCGCGGCGCGCGGGTCGACGGCGCCCGGCTGGTGAACGCCAATTTCCAGGGCGCCGACCTGCGCCGCGGCATGGTGCTGGAGGCCGGGGAATTGCGGGCGGCCGGCAACAGCGACGGCACCACCACCTTCGTCGGCTGCAGCCTGTCCCAGGCGGTGCTGAGCGATTGCCGCATGTCGCAGTGCGACTTCTCCGGCAGCGACCTGTCCGGCGCCGATCTCAGCGGCAGCGACCTCAGCGGCGCCATCCTGATCGGCGCGGATCTGACCGGGGCGATCATGCGCAAGGCGACGCTGGACGGCGTGCTGATGTGCGGCGCCCGCCTGAACGAGGAACTGCGCACGGCGCTGGAGCGGCACGGCGTCGACGTCGACGGCACCGGCCTGACCACCACCGCGGCGCGGATGACCGACCTGATCGCCGGCCATCAGATCTGGGTCGACAAGCTGGGCAAGGGCGGGGAGCGCATCGAGCTGCAGCGGGTCGACCTGCGCGGCTACAACTTCACCAACCAATTGCTGTGCGGGGCGGTGATGCGCTTCTGCGGGCTGCGCGGGGCCGATTTCTCCGGCGCCAAGCTGATGATGGCCGACCTGTCCTACAGCGACCTGCGCGATGCCGACTTCACCAGCGCCGACCTGTCCGGCTGCAACCTGGAGGGCGCCAATCTGGCCGGGGCCAAGCTGTGGCGGGCCAAGTTCCGCAAGGTCGACATCAGCGGCGACGGCAGCCGGCTGTGGCCGACCAGCTTCGCCAAGGCGCAGTTGACCGGGGCCGACCTGCGCGACGCCAGCCTTGCCGGGGTGGTGCTGCGCGGCACCGACCTGACGGCGATCAAGACCAGCTTCGCCACGCTGAAGGGCGCCGACCTGTCCGCCGCCCGCGGCTGGCAGCCTTGCGAGGCGCCGGCCTGACCGGCCCCTCCGCGGGAAGCGGACTCCGGAATCAGCTGCCGTCCGCCACCGGGATGCGGCCGGCGACGATGCCGCGGCGGGCGGCCTCCGCCGCCTCCAGCATCGCCGGGGTCAGCAGCGCGCGGTTGTTCTCGTCCACCGCATAGTCGACCCCGCCGTCGGCCAGGCCCAAGGCCACCGTCCCGGCGCTCCAGCTGCCGCGCTGCGCCGCCCGGAAACCCGAGTCCACCGCCAGATCGACCCGTTTCAGCATCGAGGTCAGGATGGTGCCGGGATACAGGTAGTTCTGGTTGCTGTCGACGCCGATGGCCAGCCGCCGGCCGTCATGCGCCGCGGCGAAGATGCCGAAATTCGACACCCCGGCCCCGGCGAAGACCACGTCGGCCCCGCGCTGGAACTGGCTGCGCGCCACCTCGCCGCCGGCCGTCGGGTCGTTGAAGGCGGCCGGCGTGGTGCCGACGAAATTGACCAGGACGCGGATGTCGCCGCGGGCATGGCGGGCGCCCTGTTCGAAGCCGGCGATGAATTTGCGGATCAGCGGGATGTCGAGCGCGCCGACGAAGCCGACGGTCCCGGTCTTCGACGCCAGCGCCGCCAGAACCCCGACCAGGAAGGCGCCCTCCTGCTCCTTGAAGGTGACGCAGCGGATGTTCGGCCCCTCAGCCACCGCATCGACCAGGGTGAAGCGCACCGCCGGATGCGCCGGCGCCAGCCGGGCCAGCGCGGTGGCATAATAGAAACCGACGGCGGCGATGTCCGTCGCCCCGCGCCGCAGCAGGGCGGCGACCCCCTGTTCGAACTGCGCCGGGCTGGCTGGCAGATACTCCATGACCGGGACGCCGGTTGCCGCCGTGAACCGCTCCGCCCCGGTGAAGGCCCCCTCGTTGAAGCTCTTGTCGAACTTCTGTCCGGCCGCATAGACGAGACCGGGCCGGAACTTGGTCGCGGCGGATGAATGTCGCGGCAGCGCGGTCAGGGCGACCGCGGCTCCGGCAGTGCCGAACAGCAGGACGGACCGGCGGGTGGGGTGGGGCATGGCGTGGCCTCCGGCTGTGTGAACCCCGTGACGCAGAGTCAATTTTAGGCATGCTTTTCCGGTTGGAACCAGAATCATGTTGCGCCGCGGCCAGGAAGACGGCGACGCCGCCGGGGGCGCCGTCCAAAAACCTGCGGCGGGCCCGGATTGTCGCGGGTCCCGCCTGTCGCGCACCGGTCAAGGCTGCCATGCCGAGACAGGACTTTGCGCCCGGCGGCGGACGGATCAGCTTACAGGCTGCGGACCCTGTCCGGCCGATTTCCCTCCTCCCAATATCATTCGGATTCGCTGATGTTCGCGCGCCTTGCCGCCGTCCGTGCCCGTTCGCCTGCCGAAAGCCCCTTCTTCATCGCGGCGCTCGGCGTGCTGATGTCGTTCGGCCCGATGGGCACCGACATGTATCTGCCCGGCATGCCGCAGATCGGCCGCGACCTGCACGCGCCGCAGGATCAGGTGCAATGGACGCTGTCGGCCTTCTTCCTGGGCTTCGGCGTCGGGCAGCTGCTGTGGGGGGCGTTGAGCGACCGGTTCGGCCGGCGGCTGCCGGTGGCGACCGGCATCCTGCTCTATGCCGTCGGCTGCGTCGGCTGTTCGTTGACCACCGACGTCACCCATCTGGCGGCCTGGCGCTTCGTGCAGGCGGTCGGGGCCTGCGCCGGGCCGGTGCTGGTCCGCGCCATGATCCGCGACGTGTTCGCACGCGACCGCGCCGCCAGCGTGCTGTCGATGATGATGCTGGTGATGGGGGCGGCTCCGATCATCGCGCCGCTGATCGGCGGCCAGATCCTGGTCTGGGCCAACTGGCGCTGGATCTTCTGGGCCCAGGCGCTGTTCGGCGCGGTGGCGATGCTGGCGCTGGCCACCTTGCCGGAGACCCATCCGACGACGCGGCGCACCAGCCTGCGGCCCATGGTGCTGGCGGAGTCCTACCGCAGGCTGCTGACCGACCGCCGCTATCTCGGCTATGCGGTGGGCTCGTCCTTCATCTATGCCGGGATGTTCGCCTTCATCTCCGGCTCGCCTTTCGTCTATATCGAGCTGTTCGGCGTGCAGCCGGAGAATTACGGCTTCCTGTTCGGGTTGAACATCGTCGGCATGATCATCGTCAACACGCTGAACAGCCGGGCGGTGATGCGTTTCGGGTCGGACAGGATGCTCAGGATCGGCGTCTGGCTGTCGGCGGCGAGCGGGATTCTGCTGGTCGTCTGCGTCGCCAACGGCTGGGGCGGCCTGTGGGGGCTGGTCGGCTGCCTGTTCCTGTTCATGTCGCTGACCGGGTTCTGCTTCGCCAACTCCATGGCGGGCGCGCTTCAGGCCTTTCCGCAGATGGCCGGCACCGCGTCGGCGCTCGCCGGCATGCTGCAATTCAGCATCGGCGCCCTGTCGGGCTGGGGCGTCGGGCTGATGGCCAACGGCACCGCCATCCCGATGGCCGCGGTGATCGGCGGCGCGGCGCTGGTCAGTCTGGCGCTCAACCTGTGGCTGATCCGGCCTGTCCGCCGTCTTGCGGCGGACGTTTAACTTGCTTCGCCGTCTTCCGGCGGACGTTTAACTTGCTTCGCCGTCTTCCGGCGGAGCAATAAACCAATCCACTATTGTTGTTTCCGAATAGTGGAGAAGTTGTCGGATGTGAATTGAGTTTCCCGGCGGGGCGCACTAGGCTTGCGCGCCAAAGGAGACCCGCCATGGTGCCGAAGGATCGTTCCGACATGTCCAGCCTTGTCCGCCGCCGCCATCTGCTGGCCGGTGCCGCCGCGCTCGGCGGCCTCGCCGTGTCCGCGTCCCTGCCGCTGTCGGCCTTTGCCGCGACCGAATTGCGGGTCGGCTACATCCCGATCATCCCGATGACCCAGCTCTATGTCCTGACGGGCGAGGGGTGGGCGAAGGATGCCGGGCTGGCCTTGCAGACCACCAGCTTCCAGTCGGGGCCGGCGATGATCCAGGCGCTGGCGTCGGGCACGCTGGACGTCGCCTATGTCGGCATCGGCCCGGCGATGATCGCCCGGTCGAAGGGCGTGAAGCTGAAGGTCGTCGCCGCCAACGTCATCGACCAGGTGGCGCTGATCGGCCGCGGTCCGCTGGCCAAGGCCGTCGCCGGGGCCGCCAGCCCGGCCGAGGGGTTCAGGGCGTTCCGTGCCGCCAACGGCCGGCCGCCCAAGATCGGCTCGCTGCCCGCCGGGTCGGTGCCGGACACCGTGCTGCGCTATTGGATGGCGGAGGTCGCCCGCATCGGTGCCGACGATGTCGAGATCGTCGGCATGGGCGAGCAGCCCTTGCAGCAGGCGCTGTTGACCGGGGCCATTGACGGCGCCTCGATCCTGGAGCCGATCCTGACGCTGGTGCAGTCCCGCCTGCCCGACGCCGCCATCGTCGCCAAGGCCGGAACCATGTTCCCCAAGCAGCCCGGTGCGGTGCTGGCGGTGACCGAGAACGCCATCGCCAACAACCGCGCCGCCGTTGCCGAACTGGTCAAGCTGCACATCCGCGCCACCGCCTTCGCCAAGTCCAGGCCCGACCGCACGGCGGAACTGGTGACCGAGATCATCGGCAAGGGCCTGGTCGAACGCGAGGTGATGCGGGCGGCGCTGACCTCCGACGCGACGACCTTCGTCGACGACCCGCGCGTCATCCTGGACTCGACCAGGCAAATGCAGGCCTTCCAGCAGACCCTGGGCCAGATCACCGAACCGGTCGATGTCGACGCGCTGTTCGATCTTTCCTTCCACGACGCCGCAGCGGGCAGGTGACGGCTATGACGTCTTCCGGGACCGCTCCCCTGCGGCTGGTCATCCACGCCCCCACCCCGACCGCGCTGGAGCGGGCGCGCAACAACGCCCGCAACCTGCTGGCGGCCCGGCCCGACGCGCAGGTCCGCATCGTCGTCAATGCCGGCGCGGTGACGGCGGCGCTCGACGGCCCGGACGCGGAGACCGACCGGCTGCTGCGCGTCTGCGGCAACACGCTCGCCCGGACCGGCCGCAGCGCCGGCGGACTGACCGTCGTCCCGGCCGGCGTCCTCGACATCGCCGAGGCCCAGGCCGAGGGCTGGGGCTACATGCGGGCCTGAGGCGTCACCCGACCCCCCATCCGCCGGTGTCGGGGAAGGCCGCAGCCGGCGGCGGGACCGCGGCGGCGGCATCGGCGACGATGCCGCGCGGCAGGGCCGGGGCGCCGGGCGGGGTGGGCAGCAGGCGGGTCGGCCTGACCCACCATCCGGGTTCGTCGGCGGCAATGGCCGCCGCCGCCTCTTCCGCCGCCGCCGCCGTGGCGTAGAGGCCGAAGCAGGTGGCGCCGCTGCCCGACAGGCGGGACAGCAGGCAGCCGGGGCTGCGCTCCAGCGCCGCCAGCACGTCGGCGATCTCCGGTTCGACGGTCAGGGCCGGGGCGGTCAGGTCGTTGGCGCGCTCGCGCAGCATCGCCGCGAGGTCGCCGGCATCGGCCGGCCGGCGGGTGAGGCGGGCGGGGGCGGAGAAGCTGGCGCCGCCTTGCGTTCCGCCTGCCTGTGCCAGCGCCTTGAACACCGCCGGGGTCGGCACCGGGACGTTCGGGTTGGCCAGCACGACATGGGTTTCCGGCAATTCCGGTGCCTCGTCCAGCAGGTCGCCGATGCCGCCGAAATGGCAGCTGCGCCCGGCGACGCAGACCGGCACGTCGGCACCAAGCCCGGCGGCCACCGCGAACAGCACCGGATCGCCGGGCGGCAGCCCCCACAGCCGGGCCAGCGCCCGCAGGCAGGCCGCCGCGTCGGCCGACCCGCCGCCGATGCCGGACGCGACCGGCAGCAGCTTGGTGAGCGCGATCATCACGTCGGCCTCGCGCCCCAGCCGGGCGGCCAGCGCGTGGGCGGCGCGCATCACCAGATTGTCCGCCGGCCTCCCGCCCATCAGCGCCGGACCGTAGGGCCCGGCGATGGCCAGCCGCGGCCCGGCCGGCGGCAGGTCCGCCCCGCGCAGCGTCACCCGCGCCGCGCCCGATGCCAGGGCGACGGTGTCGCCGATCGCGGCGAAGGCGACGAGGCTGTCCAACTCGTGATAGCCGTCGTCGCGCCGGCCGGTGACATGCAGGTACAGGTTCAGCTTGGCCGGTGCGGCCTCGACGATGGGAATGCCGGTCATGAGCGTCACTTCGTTGGGGTCGATCCCGTGCGGTCCGGGGGTGGTCAGTCCGGCGGCAGGCGGCCGAGCGCCGCCCACCCCAGCGGGGTCAGCCGCAGCAGTTCCGGCCCGCCGCCGGAGGTGTCGGGGCCGGCTGGTCCGGGGGCGAGGGTCACCAGTTCCCGGTTCTCGAACCAGGCCCAGCGCGCCACCTCGGCCGTGGTGCCGGGCCAGCCGTCGGCCAGACGCTTCAGCACCTCCAGGTCGGCGGACGCGATGGGGAAGCGCGGCTTGGGCACCGCCGGCCTTGCCGCCGAAGCGGCCGGAACCGGGGCCAGGGTCGCCGCCGCGGCCGGCAGCGGCGGGGCATCGTCCCCGGCGCGGGCGCGGATCCAATCGGTCTGGTAGCTGCGCAACGCCTGCTCCAGCTCGGTGCGGGCGGCCTCCGCCGGGCAGCGCAGATAGGCGTCCAGCAGGGCGTGCAGCGTGGTCTTCGCGTCGGTCATGTCCCGTCCTTCAATCCTGCCCTTCGGCCGGCCCAGTTGCCCGGTGGGGCGCCGTCACAGCCATCCCGTCCGCCGGAAGCGGACATACAGCCCGGCGCAGACGACGGCGATGACCGCGAGCACCGCCGGATAGCCGTACCGCCAGTGAAGCTCCGGCATATGCTCGAAGTTCATGCCGTACAGGCCGGCGACGGCCGTCGGCACGGCGAGGATGGCGGCCCAGGCGGCCAGCTTGCGCGTCACGTCGTTCTGCCGCGCCGTGGCCAGGATCATACTGGTTTCAAAGGCGAAGGACAGCACCTCGCGCAGCGAGCCGATCTGTTCGTTGATGCGGATCACATGGTCCTGGACGTCGCGGTAATAGGGGCGGATCGCCGGATCGATCATCGGCAGGTCGAAGCGCTCCAGCCGCGAACAGACCTCCAGCAGCGGCGAGGCGTTGCGGCGCAGCCGCTCCAGGTCGCGGCGCAGCTGGTGGATGCGCTCGATCTCCGCCATGCCGGGCGGGCGGGCGATCAGCTGGGCGTCCAGCTCGTCGACCATTCCGGCCATCTGGTCGAGAATCGGGACATAGCAGTCGACCACATAGTCCATCACCGTGTAGACGACGAAATCCTCGCCATGCTTCAGCAATTGCGGCGCGCTTTCGGCACGTGCCCGCACCGGCGAATAGCTGGTCGAGGCGCCGTGGCGCACGGTGACGACATAGCCGCGCCCGGCGAAGAGATGGGTCTCGCCCATGACAAGCCCGCCCTTCTCCAGCTTGGCGGTGCGCAGGACCATGAACAGGCCGTCGCCATAGACCTCGACCTTCGGACGCTGGTGGGCGTGCAGCGCGTCCTCCACCGCCAGCTCGTGCAGGCCGAACTGGTGCTTGACCTCCATCAGCAGCGCCTCGTCAGGCTCCCACAGCCCGATCCAGACGAAGTGGCCCTCCTTCGCCGCCCAGGCTCCGGCCTCCGCGATCGGGACGTCGGCGATGCGCCGGCCGTCGCAATAGGCGGCGCTCGCGATCACGGCATGACGGGGCGTTGCGGAATCGGAAGACGGTGGCAGGGACATGGATGCAAAACCCGGCGGGAGGCTGCTGCGAGGCGGCACTCTAAAGAGGTTCCCCGGCAGCGTCGACGAATCCGACTGTGAAGAGACCTATGGTTTGACGTAGTGGGAACCCGGGATCTGCTGGGATTTTCCGGGACCGCGTGGGACGTAGATCGTGGATTTCCAAGGGTTTTGAGCGATCCGGAGGCCGCGAACGTCAAACCATGCGTCGCCTGCTCACTCATCGGTATTCGCTGGATGGTTTGACGTGCGTACGTCGGCGAAGGAGCGCAGTTCGTAGATGATATCGGCCAATGCCTTCCGAAGGCTTCCAAGGGCGAACACGATCAACCCACCGGTAACCGTAATCGTACCAATGATAAAATCGCCGGACAAAACGACTAGCTGAATCACTCCAATAACACTGATTGCAGCACCAAAAACTCGAAGAAAAATAGCGGAAGCTGACGGGTAGCGCAAAGCGTCTTCTCGCAGGTCTTTCATTATGCCTCTCAATATCGACATGCCGTCCCAAAATGGGATTGACGAAGCGCCATCATTATCGACTGGCGTTGTCATTCATTGCAGCTGTCGCTTGAATATCATAAAAAAACAGCCTCTTTGAAGGGAAATGAACAGGTGTATCGCCCTCATTGGTGATGATTTTCAGCTTCTGACGCCGCTCACGATTGGCCAAAGCCATTGCGAAAATCTGGCGAAGTTCTGCGGCCTCAGGGAAATCCTCTACCGCGGGGTAACGACACATTGGCACACTCCGTGCTATCCCACTCAAGCCGCGTGGCCGGTGGGGGGAGGGGTCTCATCGAGACCGGGTCGATGGTGCTCCTCAAACGGGTTGTGTCAATCCCGTGACCAGGGTTTCCCAGCCCTGGCCCCCGCTGCTCGGCAGCATACCATTGTATGCCGCTGAGGTTGCAGCGTTACAGGCAGTGTGCCACCAGAGGATAGCCATGCGCAAGATTTGCGCGGCTATTTGATTCAAAGTTTCGCGCTTGCAATCTTATGTGACTTTTCACTCAGCAAGGCGAACAATGTCTGACAGGTCCGGGTCTGCTGAAATGTCGACTGGATGGCCTCCGATGCGGAGTTCGGGAGGAATATCGCTTCCTTCCGTTTGCAGCCGTGCACGGCGCCGTTCCAACAATCGGTAGAACAATACGGTAACCCGCGCCTTGTGTCGCGGAGGCAGCTGCAGGTCTTCTGCTGCCAAGAAGACGTCAACGCCTTCCACCAGATTGGCTAGCAATGCCTCATCCATCCTGTCCAGGGCGGATGGAGCCGCTGGCGTGCAATCGCTGAGCAGCATTGGGCCGATGCCCCAAGCCAACCAGTTCATGCTGACGCCCACTGGCTCACATAACCCTGTCGCTTTTTCTAGTGGCAGTTTGTGCTCGCCGCGGATGTAACGGTTTAGCATCTCGAGTGTGGTGCCAGCGCTGCGGGCGGCCTGGGTCTTCGTTTTATAGAGGCCGACCACGAGAGAAATGCGAGATCCCAGTTCATCGACCGAAGTGGGATCCTGGCTTCCCACTTCACGCTCTCCGGTTCGTGTCTTGGAAGCCATTGAATTCACACAAATAATCTCCATTGCGGACGACCTCTAGCGTGAAGCGAACTGGGAACTCTTCCCACTCTGATTTTTCTCGTTGTCGTCCGTCGAAAACTCGTGGTACTACGGTAGAAATATCGATAGTCGTAGGCGATATAATGGCAAAACCCGTAGTTCCCTTGGACCCTGCTGATCGCCGTGATTGGGTGGTATCTGCGTTACGTCGTAGGGGCAGCAGCATGCGCCAGATCGCCTTTCAGATTGGCGTCTGCCCTCAAGCTGTCGCGCAGGCTCTGCACCTGCCCTCCGCCCGCATCGAAGCCGCGCTGGCTCAAAAGCTCGACCTCGCGGTGCAGGATCTCTTTCCTGAGCGGTACCGGGCAGATGGAACGCGGCTGTGTCGCACTCGGCCGCCAGATCGCAAAGCGGCCTAGTAGCGGCGGCGATACAGCCGCCCGATTGCCAGCGAGGACGAGGCCCAGCCCAAGTGGGCGTCAGCGACATCGATCAAGGCTGCAGACAACGGCCGGCTTACGTCGACCAAAGCCACAGCCAAAGCGACAGACGCCACCGTCACATGACGTACAGCGGCGTCCTTAAAGAGTTCCTCAGAGAGTTTCATTTTCGCCCCAATTTCTCAACTCGGATGACGCTCGCAGAGCAATAGGCGCATCCACAACGGGAACAGAGATGGCCAAATCTCCTTACAAGCATCGCCGGCCCGGCAGCCTGAAAGCCGCTGTCGCGGACCTGATCGAACACTGTGGCGGTCTGCAGCGCGCTGCTGAAGTAGCGCGGGTGTCCAGATCCCAGTTGTTCAGGTACAGCAACGACAGCGAAGAAGACGCCAATTGTCATATGCCTGCCGATATCGCAGCGGCTTTGGAGCGCTACAGCGGTCAACCGGCAGTTACTGAGTGGTTGGCCGTTGAGGCCGGTTGCACCTTGTTGGCTGTGACGGTCGAGCCGGCCGCAGAGGCCATTCCCAAGAACGTGGCCGAGATCGCTCAACACGCGAGCAAGCTGTTTGCGGAGTTCGCCGCCGCTTACTCCGATGGAGCCATCGACGCGGGTGAAGCCGGGAAAATGCTGTCAGCAGGCGACGCCATGCTGCGCGAGTACATGCATCTGCGGCCGGTGTTGACCGACCGGACGCGGGGCTGACCGCCATGGCGGGAGACTGGTTGTCCGCAGCGGAAATCGCAGCTCTAGCCTTGCCGAAGCTGCCGACTTCCAAGCGCGGAATAAATCTCCGCGCGACTGATGAGTGCTGGTCTTATCGCGAGCGGTCTGGCCGCGGTGGCGGACGGGAGTACCACATCTCCTCGCTGCCGGAGGACGCCCGCATTGAACTGGCGCGACGCGGCGCTGCCGACGCCGTCGTCACGGCTACCCCGGCTCTGCCGAAGCCGCTGAAGGACGCGACCCCGGCACTGCCGGCAACGCTCGAGGCACGGCTGCGCCAGGATTACAAGCTGGCGATCCTCGCCGCTTTCGACAGCTTCCATGCCGCCAGCGGCGACAGCCTGACGCCTGCACGTCACAAGTTCATCGGCTTCTACAATGCCCGCCAGATCGACGTCCCCGATTGGGTGCGGTCGGCATGCCCCACGATCAGCATGTCGTCTCTGGAACGCTGGACCCGCGCGCGGTCGACTGGCGATGCCGCGGCCCTTGCCGGACGCTACGGCAACCGCAAGGGCGCCGGCGTGCTCGACAGTGCAGTCGTGGACGTCAGGGGCTTCATGGTCGCCGTGCTGGTCGAGAACCCCCATCTCGCCATGCACCAGGTGCGCACCCTGCTGCTGAAGCGCTTCGGCGCTGACGTCGAGCTGTTCGACGGCTCCACCCGTCCGATGCCGTCAGAACGCCGCCTGCTCGAAGCCTGGCAGGATTGGAAGAACAAGCACCGGCAGTTGCACCTTGCGCTGACCAACCCCGACGACTGGAAGAACAAGCACCGCGCCGCGGTCGGCTCCTACAGCGAGGGCATCGAACGGCCGAACCAGCTGTGGGAGATCGACGCGTCGCCGTCCGACGTCATGCTGACCGACGGCCGCCACAGCATCTATGTCGTGGTCGACGTCTACACCCGCCGCATGATGATCCTGGTGACCAAGGTGCCGCGCACGTCGGCCGTGTTTCTGCTGATCCGCCGGGCGGTGCTGGCATGGGGAATGCCGAAAGCGATCAAGACCGACAACGGCAGCGACTTTGTCAGTCGCGAGGCCCAACGCGCCTATTTCCTGCTCGATGCCGCGCATCCCACCTGCGACCCCTATTCACCGGAACAGAAGCCGCACGTCGAGCGCGCGATCGGCACGGTCCAGCATGGCTTCATGCCGCTGCTGCCGGGTTACACCGGCCACAACGTCGCCACTCGTCAGGCGATCCGCTCACGCGAAACCTTCGCGGCCCGCATGGGGGAAAGCGATGCCGACATCTTCCAGGCGGCGCTGACCGGCGTCGAACTGCAGCAACTGGCCGACGCGTGGGTCGAAAACGTCTACCATCACAACCCGCATGAGGGGTTGGGCGACCGCACGCCCCATGCTCTGGCGGAGAGCTGCGCCGGCTGGGAAGCCCGCCTGACCGATGAACGCCAGATCGACCTGTTGCTGATGCCGGCGGCCGATGGCGGCACACGCACAGTGTCGAAGAAGGGCATCCGGGTCGAGAACGCCGACTTCTGGTCGGTCGACCTGATCCCCTACATCGGGACCGGGGACCGCTTCGACGTCCGTCTGGATCCGGAGGATATGGGCCGGGTGTGGGTCTACCACTCCGAACCCTTCGCCTTCCTCTGCATCGCCGAGAACCCGGAGCGGGCCGGCCTGTCCCGCGCCGCCCTGGCCGCCGAAGCGGCCGAGCTGCAGAAACGCTTCATCCAGGCAGGCAAGGCGGCGATCCGCGCCGCCAAGACGAAGTTCAAGCCCCACGAACTGGCCGACGCGCTGATCGGCAAGCCGGCCGCCACCGTCACAGCCCTTCCGACCGCCGCCCCGCCGCCGGCCTTGCCCGCACCGTCCGCCCCGGCGGTACAGCCGTCGGCCGGTCTGATCGCGGCACAGCGGGCGATCACCGCCGCCACTCCGGCCGCCCCACGGCCGCGGGATGCCGGCGAGCAGGCCCGGACGGCCGATATCGCCCGCCGCATCGCCGCTCCGGCGCAGGCGGCCGAGAAGCCCGAAGACCGCTGGTGGCGCCGGGCGCAGGACATCGAGGCGCGGATCGCCGCCGATGCCGAGGTCAGCGAGGACGAACTGGAATGGCTGCAATCGATCGAAAGCGCGGCCTGGTTCCTGGCCCGCAAGAACGACGCCGCCCGCAAGGCGGCCTTCGCCCGCGCCGTCGAGTGACGGGCACCAAAGGAAACGGCCCCACGCGTGGGGCGCGCAGGGCCGTTCAAACCACAACAAACGAGAAGTCCTTACAATGTCAAAAGTGAACCGAGCCCGCAAGTCCGCATCGTTCGCCCCGTTGCGAAACCTGACGCTGCTGGAAGAGCTGGTCATCAAGCTGAAGGGCCGCAGCCCCGACGTCCCCGGCCTTGGCGTCTTCCATGGCCGCTCGGGTGACGGCAAGAGCCGCGCCGCCGCATGGGTCGGCGCCAGCGACCACATGGCCTATTACGTCGAGGCGAACGACTTCTGGACGCCCCGCGCCATGCTCCGCGCCGTCGTCGACGCCATGGGCATCGCCATGCCGCCCCATGCGACGAACAACGAGCTGGCGGCCAAGATCGCCGAGGAACTGGAGACCAGCCGCCGGCCGCTGATCATCGACGAAGCCGACCATCTGGCGAAGAAGGACATGATCGACAAGGTGCGGGCGCTGCACGACATGGCCTCGCCCGGCACCGCCTCCATCGTGCTGATCGGCGAGGAGGGGCTGCCGCAGAAGCTGCAGCGGTACGAGCGGTTCCATCGCCGCATCCTCGACTTCGTGCAGGCCGAGCCCTGCGACATGGACGACGCCCGCCAGCTGGCGACCCTGTATTGCCCGCGCGTCGCGGTCGCCGACGATCTGCTGCAGCAGCTGCTCGACCAGACCTACCGGTCGACCGGCCGCGTCGCGGTCAATCTGGTCGCAATCGCCGACTTCGCCGCCGGCGAGGGTCTGAAGGAGATCGACGCCGCGGGCTATGCGGGTCAGCGGATCAACACCGGCGCCGCTCCGGCGGTGAGGCGGTTCGGATGATGCCTGCGAAGACAGACGGCGGTGGACAGTACCGTCTCCGCTTGGTGTCGCCGCGTCTGTGCTGGGAGCAGATGCGGGCCAAGCGTGTGTTCATACAGCGCGATCTGGTGGTGCCCGGCGTGTCGGTCAGGACAGCGAAATCATTCCTTGAAAAGGCGATGGCCGCCGGTCTGGTCCGCATGAAGGAGCCGCGCCAGAAGTCCGGCGGTGTTCAGCCGGCGGTTTATGAACTGGTCCAGGACGTGGGGCGCCGCTGCCCGCGGTTTCGCAAGGGCAAGCTGGACCCCGTGCCCCAGCCGTTCGAACGCATGTGGGCTGCAATGAAGCCTCTGCGTTCCGGGTGGACTGTGCGGGAACTGGCCTCCCTGACGCGCTCTGGTGAAAGCAACACCTGGAACTACGTCGCGGCCCTGCGCCGGCATGGCTACCTCGACACTCTGGCCGAGGCCGTTGGTGGGGCCTTTCCGACCGAAGGCCGGTACCGGCTCAAGAAGGGAAAGAACACCGGTCCTGACGCCCCGCAGGCGTTGCGCGGTGGCCGTCTCTGGGATCCGAACCTCTCCATCCTGGTCGACGCGGTGACCGAATGAGCGGCCACCTCGACAAGGCCCGCGCCGCCTGGAATGGCGCCCCGCCCGCGTTCGTCATCGCGCTCGCCGAGCGGGCCGACCGCGACGGGCTGGCCGCCGCCGGCGCCGTCATCGGCTACGGCAAGGCCACCGTCAGCTTGGTCCTGTCGGCCCGCTACGGCGCCAACCTCGACCGCGTCGAGGCCGCCGTAGCCGAGCGGATGGGCGTCTCCCAGCCCTGCGCCGTGCTGGGGGACATCGACGACACCCGCTGTGCCCGCGAACAGCTGACCGCCCGGCGCTCCCGCTCACTTCTCGCCGGCATGCTGCGCAACGCCTGCCGCGATTGCCCAAGGAGGACCGCGAAATGACCCACATCGCACCCACCGCCGTCGCGTCGTCGCTCGACGCGTTGGCTGTCCAGATCCAGCAGCTCGCCAAGAACCCTTCCCAGCAGGCGGCGGCGCAGACTGCCGCCCTGGCCGACCGCTTCAGCGATCTGGCCCGCATGCTGCGCGCGGTGGACTTCCGCCGCGGGGTCTGGCTGGGGCAGGCGGCGGAGACGGTCCGCAGCCGGTCGAGCGGTCGGCCTTTCGTGTCCTACAGCGCCGAAGAGCTGGTCGGGCTGGCGGTCATCCTGCAGACGGCGGCCGGCTTCGCCCGCAAGGCCGTCCAGCAGCACCGCCCGTCCAGCGGCCGGATCGGCGGGGGAGACGCGGCATGAGCAAGCGCGGCTTCTCCGAAACCGTCCTGCAGGTCTTCCTGTGTGGCTATGCCAAGGTGTTGGCGGAGGGACAGACGCCATCCGCCCGCAAACTCGCCGAACGGCTGGGATACAGCGAAACCTCCGGCCTCTACGCGCGGTCCGAGTGCATCACTCGCGGATGGCTGGAGGTGGTACAGGCACCGCATGGCAACAGCCCCGGTATCCTGCGCCTGACGCCCGCCGGCGTCGAAGCGGCGAGTTGCGGCGACCAGCCCGCGAGGAAGCCGGCGTCGCGCGCCGCGTCGGCCGCACTGCAGGAGGCTGCTGCCGAGACGAAAGTCCGGAAATGCCTGTGCTGCGGTAGCCATTTCGCCTCCGAAGGGCCGGGAAACCGCATCTGCGGCCGCTGCCGCACGACCGAGGTCTACTGCTCCGGCGCCGTCGGCATCCACTCGCTGAGGCTGAGCCGATGACGCCCCGCCTCATCCCCTACGCCGACGGGCTGGTCGAGATCGACATCCCCGGCGGTTCCGGACAAGCGCTGCACACGGTGACCCGCCGCGTGGTCACGGTCCGTGACCATGGCGACGGCCGATACACCTGCCTGCTGTCCGATCCGGACCGCGGCGAGCTGTCCACCATGACGGTCGCCCCGGCCGAGGGCGGCGGCTGGATCGGCGTGCAGCCGCCGGTGTCCATCGACGGCGCCGTCCATGTCGCCCAAGCCGTTGCCGCCGGCGTCACGCTGCACCGGAGCGTCACCGAACAGATGCGCCTGCTGTCCGAAGCCGTGCTGCTGCTGACCGGACAGCAGCGCGCCGCCGGCCAGCCGGTCGCCGCCCGCATCGGAGGCGCCCGGTGACGGACGCCCCGACCCCCTCCTCTCAGAACCCCGCCACCGGCGGGAACACCACCACCCCAAGAGGTAAGCAGTCCATGGAAACCGCCACTCCGACCACCGCCCCGGCGATCCCCGCCGGCTACATGGCCGATGCCAAGGGCCGATTGGTGCCCGAGGCCCTGGTCAAGCCGGCCGACAAGCTGCAGGACCAGCTGGTCCACAAGCTGATGGGCTATGCCGACGACCTGTCGGCCCAGATCGCCCGCTTCAAGGTCCACACCTTCGACGACGTCGGCGCCTTCCTGGCCCTGCTGGCCGAGCAGTACCAGGACACCCGCGGCGGCCAGAAGGGCAACATGACCCTGACCAGCTTCGACGGAACCATGAAGGTGCAGGTGGCCGTCGCCGACCACATGACCTTCGGCCCCGAGCTGCAGATCGCCAAGAACCTGATCGACGCCTGCATCGCCGACTGGTCGACCGGCGCCAACGACAACATCCGCGCCTTAGTGGAACACGCCTTCCGCGTCGACCAGGAAGGTCAGGTCAGCCGTGACGCCATCTTCGCCCTGCGCCGCGTCGCCATCGAGGACGAGCGGTGGAAACAGGCCATGACGGCCATCGCCGACAGCGTCCGGATCGAAGGCACCAAGACCTACGTCCGCTTCTACCGCCGCCCGTCGCCCGAAGCGCGGTGGGAAGCGGTGACCATCGACCTTGCCAGTGCGTGAGGTGATGTCATGGCCAACATCATAGCCTTCAGCGAACCCGCCGCCCTTCACTACAACCCGTTCGACGGCGATTTCGGCGACGGCGAGCGGACGCTCGTCGATCAGATCGTCACCGTTCCGGAGCCGCCCCGCTGCCACACCTGCGGCGGCAAGCTGACCCCCGGCACCCGCTGCCGCCACCTGGTCGAACAGGTCGGCGACGAGGACGAGGGCGACGAGCCCGAGAGCATCCGCCGGACCGAATACTGGTTCTGTCAGCACTGCTGCGCCGCGATGGCGAAGGACGTCAACGATGGCGGCGACCGCGTCGGCAGCCGCACCGCCCGGATGATCGCCAACCGCGAACGGTCCGCCGGCACCGACTGCCCGAAATCCAACGTCACCGTTTCGGAGACCACCCGCCATGCCCTCTAAGAAGGCCGCCCCCTCTCTCGTTGTCGAGATCGTCCAAGCCACCGGCCTTCGCCTGAACGATGAAGGTGCATTGAAGCTGGAAAAGCTGCTGGGCGAGGTCGGCGCCCGCCTCATCCGCCAGTACCCGGCGCCGGTCGCCAGCAATGGGCCGGCCATCCTCGACCGGGTCGAGGCCAGGATCGCCAAGTTGATCGGGCAGCTTGAACGGGCGTCGTCCGGTGCGCCCGCGCGCGCTGAGATCGTCGACGCGGCGGCCTGTCTGCTGGCGTGGGCTTCTGCCATCGACCTGCACTCGACGCCCAACCACCAGGATGCCGACACCACCATCCCGGCCCTGACCGCGACCAGCGCGACGGAGGGCATGGCATGACCAGGATCATCGACCTGATCCACCGTAGCGGGCTGGACATGCCCGGCGTCCGGCCGGAAGTGTCGGCCACTCTGGCCGGACTGGTGGCGGTGGAGCGCGACCACGGGACCGAGAAGGCGGTGGAAGCGACGCTGTCCGTCTTCATGACCATCACCGCCACGCTGGGTGCCCGCCATGATCCTGCCGCCTATGACGCCGGCGTCATGATGCTGGAGGGGGCGGCCCGGCAACTCCGCCAAGCCAAGGAGAGCTTGGCGGCCGGCTGCGTGCCGGCCGGCGCCGTGGTCAAGCTGGGCGCTTCGACCGGACATCGGGAGGGCCGGGCATGAATGGCAGCGACACTCCCGAGCGGACCCGGCGCATCGACAGGGTCCGCAAGCTGCTGGCCGTGGCGCGCGATCCCGGTGCCACGGAGCATGAAGCCGCCACCGCCTTGGCGATGGCGCAACGCATGATGGAGGAAGATGGCATCTCCGATCAGGAATGCCGCGCGCGGGATGCTTGCGAGAACCGGACGGAGCGTGGGACGCGGGCGAACGAACCGCCGAAATGGGAAGACGATCTTGCCGGGCTGATTGGTCGCGCGTTCGCTTGCGACCTGATCTTCCTCGCTTCAGGTAAATGGGCATTCATCGGCATCGATCCGCTGCCTGAAGTGGCGGCTTATGCCTTCGACGTGCTGCATCGCCAGCTGAGCCGATCCCGCCGCACCTACATCGCTGAAAAACTGAAGCGCGTCACGGTGCGGGCCAACAAGGTCCGCCGTGCCGATCTGTTCTGCGACGGCTGGGTAGCGGGGGTCGCAAGGAAGGTCAACCGCATGGCGCGCCGGCCGGAAGACGGTGACGCCATCAAGGCGTACACGGCACTGGCCTACCCGTCGCTGACCGAGCTGTCGCCCCGCGACCGCAACGCCGACCGCAACCTGCGGGACTATGAACACCGGGATTGGCAGTCCGGCCGTCGCGACGGGCAATCCGCAGAGCTGAACGCCGGTGTGGGGGTTGGTGGGTCGGCGCCGGCGCTGATCGGCGCCGACCCTCTGGATCGTCTGGCCGAAGCCGCGAAGGGGTTGATGCCATGACCGACCTTCCTGCCACGTTCCACGAGCTGATCAGCGCGTCGATCGACGAAAGCGGTGTCTGGCCGCACCAGATGATTGTCCGGCGAGATGGCAAGCTCACGCTCAGGGCGCTCGCCCTGCCTCCCGAAGGTGTCATGGCCCATCTGGGTCGCACCATTCGGGACGGTGCCGACGAGCTGATCTACGGCATGGACCGCTACACCCAGCCGGGACAGGGAACCGAGTTCGCCGATTGCATCGCGGCCGGCTGGTATCGCCGCGACGTGGGCTGGCGGATCGGCGTCATCGACTATCGGCATGACCCCCGCATCGTCCGCCCGTGGAACTGGGGCAACGCGTGGTGGATCGCCGCTGTCGGCCATGAACTGCGCCAAGTCCTCCCGGATCATGCCGTGGTGGGGCACGCATGACCGCCGCCACCCCCGCCCTTTCAGTCTCGCTCTTCGACGGCGGCCTGGTTCCCGTCCTCCTGGTGGCCGGCATCCCCGGCCATCCCGAGGAGGTCGAGTTCCTGGTCGATGGACCGCACGTCCGGACCCTCCGGCGGGTGCGCGGTATTCCCGCGTGCCTCCCCGAGCGTCCAATGGCGCCCGGTCTGCCCAGCCTCGCCAGCCTGCTCCGCACCGCCACCCACCCCACCGAGGTCTGATCATGGCTTTCGACATCATCGTTCCCGCGCGCGGGCAACACAGACGGGCCGACGCCGACAAGGTGCGCGTCGCAATGGGCAAGACGACCGGCAAGTCGCCGATCCTGGAACTGCGCGTCGTCATCGGTTCCGATCTGGTCAAGCGGTTCGGCTGGACCAAGGGACAGCGCGTCAACCTTGCCTTCGGCCGCGAAGCGTCGGCGGAACGCGGCCAACTGGCAATCATGCCCGCCGAAGACGGCCATTTCCGTCTGGTCGGCGGCAAGTCGCTGGAGGTGCGCACCCGCACGCTTCACCCCACCCTGAAGCTGCTGGCGGCTCCGTCCACCATCGCTCCGCCGGTTCAGCTGGTCACGGATCGCCTGATCGTCCGTATGCCGGACACCTTCATGGCGCCGCGACCGATGGACAGCCTCATGGGCGATCCGCCCACGAAAAGGAAGGGCTGATGTCCGGCGCCGACACCATCAAGCTGGCGATCGCCGCCGGCGCTGCCGTCCGGCGCTTGCGTCGGGGGGACGCGGTCGTCGGCGCCTTCCGGGGTGAACTGGTCGCGCTGCTGGGCGCCGTGGTGGCGGTGGCAGCCGGCCGCCCGGCTGCCCAGCCCATCCAGCAGGATCCGAACGAACTGATCGACCTTGTGGTCGACCTGTGCCGGGCGGCCGGCATGTCCGGCACCGATCTGGCCGTCCGCTTCAACGCGGCGGTCGAGAGGAGGCCTCGTTGATGCAGCTTGATCTCTTCCGAAAGCCCCGTCGGCCGGCCAAGCGCAACCCGCGCACGATGGGCGTCGTCGACGCCGGCACCCCCGGCGCCGGCGGCCGGGCCTATGTCCGTTTCGAGTGCGCTGTCTGCGGCCACGAAACGGACTGGCTGCGGGGCCGCAGCGTCACGGCCGAGATGAAGGGTCGCGTCTGCCCCGTCTGCCAGGGCGACCCCGCCAACGTCAAACCATCCTGCGCCAGTTCCGATGAAGGGAACCCGTCATGACCGCTACCGTCAAACCATCCGACGCCCGCCGGTCGGGCGACCTGAAGGCGATCCATGCCATGCGACGCGAGCTGTCCTTGGCCGAGGACTGCTACCGCGCCCGCGTCTTGCAGGTCTCCGGCGGCCGCACCGACAGCGCCGGCACGCTGAAGCCGGCCGAGCGGGCCAAGCTGATCGAACAGCTGAAGGGGCTGGGCGCCGGCAAGAAGCACCGCGGTCGGCCGGCCCGGCCGGCGCTGACGCCCCAGCAGCGTAAGGTCCGCGCCATGTGGCTGGCCCTGGCCGACGCCGGCGCCGTCACCGACCGCAGCGAGGCGGCCTTGGCGGCCTGGCTGAAGAGCCGGTTCGGCGTCGACGCCCTGCAGTGGCTCCAGCCGGCCGACGCCGGCCGCGCCATCGAGCAGTTGAAGCTCTGGACCGACCGGATAGAGAAGGCGCCCCAGCCATGAGCCTGCGCCTGCCCATCCGCAACCTGCCGGGCGTCCTGGCCGACGTGCAGCGCCTGTGCGGCGACGACACCGCCGTCCGCTTCGCCGCGCATTTCGGCGACCGCACGCTCCATATTCCGCAGTTGTCCCGGTTGCGTGACGATCACCCGTTGGTGATGGCGCTGGGCCGGCGGGCGGCGCGGCTGATCGCGTCACAGCTCGGCGGCAACGAGTACCGTGTGCCTACCGGCCGGTGGAGCATGAGCCACCACAATGCCCGCATCCTCCGTCTGAACGGTTGGCAACCGCGGCCGATCGCCCGTGCCCTGGCCCTGCACAAGGGCACCGTCGATCGGCTGACCGCCGACCTGCAGCCGGCCGTGTCCGATCCTCAGCCGGTGACGCTGACCTGTCCCTGCTGCGGCCGGGCCTACAAGCTGACCCCGCCGCCGGAACAGAAGGAGATGGTGGCGGAAGACGACACCTCCTTCCTGTCCGCCCTGCCGCCGCTGCTGCGCGCGGCGGTCGCAGCCGGCGACCTGACCATTGACGATCTGCGGCGCCTTGAGACCAGACGGACCTGAGATACGGCGGTCAGACCACAGAAAATGCATGATGCGACGCGGCGCCCCCAGGGGCGCCGTTGTCGTATCCGGTGAAAACTCGCCCCCTGAAACGCGCGCGGCGGTAGCGGCACAATGGGGGTATGACGAACGCCCTCACCACCCCGCCCGGTCTTTCCCCGCGTCACCTCGCCCTGTTCGTGGTGCGTCCCACCCTTTCGATGATGCAAGGCCCGGACGTTCCGGGGCTGACCTCCGATGCCTCGGTCGAGCTGCTGCTCGGCACCATCGCGCAGGAGTCCGGTTTCCGCGCGCTGGACCAGATCACCGGCCCCAATGACCGGACCATCGGGCCGGCCTATGGCCTGTATCAGATCGAGCCTGCGACGCTCGACGACCTGCACGAGAACTTCCTGCGCTTCCGCCCGACCCTGGCCGCCCGGCTGGCCGGCCTCGCCGCCAGCTGGCCGTCGACGGCCATGCAGCTCGCCACCAACCTCGCCTATGCGACCGCGGTGGCCCGCCTGCTCTACTACCGGTCGCCCGTGCGCCTCGCCAACCCCGGCGACATCGAGGGCCACGCGCGGGTCTGGAAGCAGGTCTACAACACGCCGAAGGGCAAGGGGCGGCCGGAGGACTTCGTCGCCAACTACCGGCGCCTGGTCGCGCCGTATCTCTGAGGAACCCTGCCTTGCGCATTTTCAAATGGGCGCTGATCGCGCTCGCCGCCGCCTTCTTCATCGCCAACCGCGCCCTGGCCGCCGACGCCGACGCCTACACCATCAAGCTGCCGCCCGAACTGCTGTCCACCCTGGTCGACTATCTCTTCATCGGCATCTCGGCCCTGCTCGGCTGGGCCGTGAAGAAGGGCGCCGACCTGCTGCATGTGCGCCGCGAAAGCCTGCTGGTCGAGCGGCTGGAACAGGGCATGGGCTACGCCCTGATGTACGCCCGCGAGAAGGCGCTGCAGAAGGGCGCCGCGCTGACCAGCATCGACACCCGGTCCGAACTGGTGGCGGTCGCCGCCGGCTATCTGGCACCCAAGATGCCGGGCGTCCTGAAGGAACTGAACATCGACCCGGAAGGGCTGCGCGAACGGCTGCTCGGCCGGGTCGATCTGGTGGCGCCGGTGCCGTCGTCCACGGGGCTGCCGGTCATGCAGCCGGCCAGTAGCTTATGAGGGCGGGCCGTGGACTTCGGTGACGAAGGGGAGGCGCGCAGCGCCTTCCTCACGGCGGGGGCGATCTCCGCTGTGCGTGGCCGCCTGATGCAGGCCGGCTCGACCGCCTGCATCGACTGCGACACGGCGATCCCGCCGGCCCGCCGCGCGGCCCTGCCGTCGGCGACCCGCTGTGTGGTCTGCCAGGAACGACATGAGCGGGGGCTGTGATGATGCCGGATTGGCTGAAGGAATGGTGGCCGTTCATCGCCGTCTCGATCGCCATCGGTTCCCCTCTGGTGCAGGCGTGGGTCGGCTGGTCGGTCCGCGCACGGTTCGCCTCCAAGGACGATCTGGCGGCCGAGGCGAAGGCGCGCAACGAGGCGATCGATACCGAGCGCAAGTCGCGTCACGAAAGGGAGGCCGAGATGCGGGAAGCGGCGATGGCGGTGCGCGGTCGCCTGGATCGCGTCGAGACCGCCATCGAGCATCTACCGACCGCCGAGGCGGTGGCGACCCTCACCCTTCAGCTGACCCGCGTGGAAGGGAAGCTGGCCGTTTTCGAGGAGCGCGCGAACGGCTTCGTCGCGCTGTTCGAACGCACCGACCGTCAAGTTCAAATCATGGACGAGTTCTTGAGAAGGGCGAACTCATGACCGCTGACAGCGCCTTCCTGGCCCATCTGAAAGAAGACCGCCGCCTGGTCGTCCTCCGACTACTGAAGGAGGCCGGCGGCAGCGCCAACGACAGCATCCTGGAAGTCGGGCTGCAGCAGCTCGGCCATCGGCGCGGCCTGACCCGTGAGGTGGTTCGCACCGAGCTGGAGTGGCTGAAGGAACGGCGTCTCGTCACCCTGGAGATGTTCAAGGACACCGTCATGGTCGCCTCGATCACGGCGCGGGGGGCGAGCGTTGCGGACGGGCATGAAAAAGTTGAGGGCGTGAAGGTTCCCTCAATCTTCTGAAAGGCGCTGGGATGGACAACAACACTCTGCCCGATCCGGTCGACGTCGATCCCATGATCGAATGGCGCCGGCATCTTCGATTGAACCTCTTGCGCACTTTGACCAAGGTGCCCGGCTACACTTCCCCTGAAACGGTACTGGCCGACGTTGCCCGGCGGCATGGCTTCGCCGCCAGCGGCGCGGTGGTCCGGGAAGAACTGGGCTGGCTCGGCAACGTCGGGCTGATCGTGGTGAACCCGGTTCCCAACTGGCATCTTGTGGTGATGCTCACCGACGCGGGCGAAGACGTCGCCGAAGGTCGCGCGCGTGTCGATGGCGTTGCACGAGGACAGCCCTGATGGCGCGTTCGACCCTCGACCGTCTGCCCAAGGAAATCCGCGAAGAGCTGGGTCGCCTGCGGGAAGACGGATGGACCATCGACGAGCTGCTGTCCAAGCTGCAGGAACTTCGTATCGCCGGCCGCATCGATCTGGACGTGTCGCGCTCGGCGGTCGGTCGCTATGTGCAAACCATGGACAAGGTCGGCGAGCGCCTACGTCGGTCACGCGCCATGGCCGAGGGGCTGGTACGCCAACTTGGTGACGAACCCGACACGCGGATTGCCCGGCTCAACATCGAAGTGTGTCAGACGCTGATCTTCGACCTGATAAACGGCGAGGACGGCGAAGGCGCCAAGCTGGATCCCGAACAGGTGATGTTCCTCACCAGCTCCATCCAAAAGCTCACATCGGCCCGCAAGACCGACGCCGAGCTGATCCTGCGTCTTCAGACCGAGGCGGACAAGCGCGCGATCGCCGTCATGGAGGCCACGGCCAAGCGCAAGGGCCTGTCGGCCGACACCATCGCCGACATCAAGAAGGACTTCCTCGGCATCCGGAAGGCGTCATGAAGCTCCGGCCAGCCGTCGAGGATGACTTCAAGCGCCTGCCGACCGAGATCCCCTCACTCGGTCACAACGGCGGTCCGCCGTTGGACCTGTTGCTGGTCTACCAGAAGGCTCTGCTGGAGACGACGGCGCTGACCTCCGTCGTGGTCGTCGAGAAGTCCCGCCGTATCGGCTATACGTGGGCGATCGCCGCCGACGCCGTCCTGACCTCTGCCGCAGAGAAATCGGCGAAGGGCATGGACACGCTCTACATCGGCTACAACCTGGACATGGCGCGGGAGTTCATCGACACGGCCGGCGCATGGGCGCGGCTGTTCGATCGCGCCTGTTCGGCCACATCGGAGGAGGTGTTCGACGACGGGTCGGACGATGGCATCAAGGCGTTCCGCATCACCTTCGCCAGCGGCTTCGAGATCGTCGCCCTGGCCTCGCGCCCGCGCAGCCTGCGCGGCCGGCAGGGCTTCGTCATCATCGACGAGGCCGCCTTCCACGACGATCTATCGGAGCTGCTGAAGTCGGCCATGGCGCTGCTGATCTGGGGCGGCAAGGTCGCGGTCATCAGCACCCACAACGGCACAGGCCATCCCTTCAACCAGTTGATAGAGGACTGCCGCGCCGGCAAGAAGCCCTATGCCGTGCTGCGCGTCACCTTCGACGACGCGCTGAAGGACGGGCTCTACAAGCGCATCTGCCTGGTCAAGGGCGAGGAGTGGACGGCCGAGAAGGAGGCCGCCTGGCGGGCCGAGATCGTCGGCAGCTATGGCGACGCCGCCGACGAAGAGCTGCACGTCATCCCGAAGAACAAGGGCGGCGTCTGGCTGCCGCGCGAGCTGGTATTGGCCCGCATGTCTGCCGACATCCCGGTCTTGCGGTGGGAGTGCGAGCCGGGCTTCGTCGACCTGCCGGACTATGCCCGTACCGCCGTCGCCACCGCCTGGTGTCATGAGCACCTGCTGCCGCTTGTGAAGCGGCTCGACCCGGACCGCATGTCGGTGTACGGCCACGACTATGCGCGTCTCCGTGACGCCTCCGTCGGCATGCCGGCGCAGATCATGTCCGACCTGACCCTTCGCGCGGCCTTCCTCATGGAACTGCGCAACGTTCCCGACGAGGAACAGAAGCTGATCGTCCGCTTCATCCTCGAACGCCTGCCGCGCTTCGTGAAGGGCGCGATCGACGCCGGCGGCAACGGCGCCAGCTTGGCCGAGCGAATGCGCCAGCTGTTCGGCGCCGCGCGGATCGAGGAGGTGAAGTTCTCGACCGAGTGGTATCGGGTCAACATGCCGCCGTTCAAGGCCGCCCTGGAAGGCGCGTCACTGCTGCTGCCCAAAGATGCCGACGTGCTGGTCGACTTCGGTCAGCTGGAGATGCGCGACGGCGTGGCCCAGCTGAAGCGCCAGCAGGCCCGCACCACCGGGGCCGACGGCAACAAGCGCCATGGCGACGCCGCCATTGCCGCCGTCCTGGCCCATTACGCCAGCCGGCTGCCCACGGCCGAGTACGACTACACGCCAGCCCGGACGGCCGAGGCCAACAAGCGCCGCGACCTGCCGGACTTCATCGACGACGACGACCGCGGCGGCCTGTTCGGCGCCGGCGGCTACTGAGGCGACCCATGCCAGCGATCCGCGTGACCTCTCCGATCCTCGACCCGAACACCGGCAAGCCCATCGTCCGCGAGGTGCTGACCGAAGAGCTGTCCGGTCCCACCGTGACCGGCGTGCGCCAAGTGCTGGCCGACCATCCATCGCAGGGACTGACGCCGCGCGAGCTGGGCTCGATCCTGCTGTCGGCCGAACAGGGCGATCCGAGCGCCTATCTGGCCCTCGCCGAGGACATCGAGGAGAAGTTCATCCACTACCGCTCGGTGATGGGCACGCGCCGCCTGTCCGTCTCCCAATTGGACGTGACGGTCGAGGCCGCCAGCGACCAGCCGGACGACGTCGAGGCCGCCGACCTGGTGCGGCTGGCGATCGCCGACGACGCCTTCGCCGACATCCTCTATGACCTGCTCGACGGCATCGGCAAGGGCTTCAGCGTCGCCGAAATCGTCTGGAACACCTCCGGCCGCCAATGGATGCCGGCGCGGATCATCTGGCGCGACCCGCGGTGGTTCGTCTTCGACCGGATCGACGGCACCACCCTGCGCCTGCGCGACGGCGGCGCCGTCGACGGCGTCGACCTCGACCCCTTCAAGTACATCGTCCACCGGCCCAAGACGAAGTCCGGGATCCCGATCCGCGGCGGCTTGGCGCGGCCGGCCTGTTGGGCGTGGCTGTTCACTGCCTTCGGGACCAAGGACTGGCTGTCCTTCGTCGAGACCTACGGCCAGCCGATCCGCGTCGGCAAGTATGGTCGGGAGGCGTCGAAGGCGGATCATGCCGCCCTGCTCCGGGCGGTGCGCAACATCGCCTCGGATGCCGCAGCCATCATCCCGGCCAGCATGCAGCTGGAGTTCATCGAGGCCAGCAAGGGCGCCGCCAACGCCGCCGTCTTCCAGGGACTGGTCGAGTTCTTCGAACGGCAGACCAGCAAGCTGGTGCTGGGCCAGACCGCGACCACCGACGCGATCGCCGGCGGCCATGCGGTCGGGCAGGAACACCGGCAGGTTCAGGAAGACATCGAGCGCGCCGACGCCCGCCAACTGGCGGTGACGCTGAAGCGTGACCTGGTCGTGCCGATGGTCTCGCTCAACATGGGGCCGCGCCCCGCCTATCCGACCATCCGGATCGGCCGGCCGGCGCAGGATGATCTGACGTTGCAGCTGTCGGCGCTGAAGGAGCTGGTGCCGCTGGGGCTGAGGGTCAGCATGTCGGAAGTGCGCGACAAGTTCGGCTTCGCGGATCCCGACGAGACGGACGAACTGCTGGCCAAGCCGGCGCTGCCCGCCGCGTCTGCGCCGCCGCCTGATCGGGCGGTGACTGCCGATGCCCCGGCCTTGACCTCTCAACAGCCGGCCGGGCAGGGCGATGCCGTGGACGGTCTGGTAGACGAAATGCTGGGCGACTGGCAACCGATGGCCGCACCGCTGGTCACCGCCGTCCTGTCGGCGGTCAAGGACGCGACCAGTGCTGAAGACTTCGTGTCCCGCTTGGTCGCAGCCGCCGCCGACGACCATACCGGCGCATTGCGCGAGAGTCTGGCCCGCGGACAGTTCATGGCCCGTGTGGCGGCGCGGGTGGGAGCGGTCGACTAGCCATGGCCGTTCCGACCCTTACCCCCCTTCCCCCCGAACAGGCGATCCGCTTCCTGGAAGCCAAGGGCTACCGGGTCGGCTTCAGCTGGAAGGACGTCTGGCAGGAAGAGCATGCCGTCGCCTTCACCGTCGCCAAGATGATGGAGGTCGACCTGCTGGCCGACGTCCACCGATCGTTGGTGGCGGCGCTGAATGACGGGCAGTCCTTCGACCAGTGGCGCAAGGGGCTGGAGCCGCTGCTGCAGGCCCGCGGCTGGTGGGGCAAGGCGATCGACACCGATCCGCTGACCGGTGAGGAGCAGGTGGTGCAGCTGGGCAGCCCGCGCCGGCTGAAGACGATCTTCGACACCAATGTCCGCATGTCCATGGCCGCCGGCCAATGGGAGCGGATCGAACGGCTGGCGCCTGCGCGGCCCTATCTCCGCTATGTCGCCGTCAAGGACGAGAGGACGCGGCCCGAACATCTCGCCTGGAACGGTACGATCCTGAAGGTCGGACATCCCTGGTGGGACACCCACAGCCCGCCCTGCGGCTGGGGCTGCCGCTGCACCCTGCAGCAACTGTCGGCGAAGGATCTGGAACGCAACGGCTGGACCGAGACCGCCACACCGCCGCCGCTCGACCCGCGGCCGTGGGTGAACAACCGCACCGGCGAGACGGTGGAGGTGCCCGCCGGCGTCGATCCCGGCTTCGGCTACCACAAGGGCAAGGCGGCGCGCGAAGCGGAAGCGGCACGACAGTTGATGGAGAAGGCCGCGGTCCTGCCGCCGGATATGGCAGTCGCCGCCTTCAACCCGCAACGCTGGGCGGGTCCACTCGCCGACAGCTTCGCTACTTGGTATGACGGCATCGACTTCAACCGTCCCAAGGGAGAAGTCCGCGTCGTTGGAATGCTGTCTCACAAGGTACTGAACAATCTGGAAGCGAAGGGGATCGTTCCGGAAAGTGCGGCGATAACTGTCAACGACAGGGATTTGCAGCATGCCCAGCGTAAGGCTCACGAGTTGGATGGGATCATGATCCCGCATGATGCCATGCGTCGACTTCCGTCTCATCTCGCCAATCCAAGCGCCATCTTGTGGGATCGCAACCAGGATCATTTGGTCTATGTGTTCGATGCGGCGCCGGGCGGGGCGAAGCCCACTGGCAAACTCGTGATTCACGTCGACGTAAGCCGTAAAGGGCGGACCACCGAAGGAACCCGCATCCGTGTTGTGACCAACCCTCTGCACACCGCTTATCTAGTTGATCCACGGGCTTTGCGGGATCCCGGTACATTCGAACTGATCGACGGGGCGATCTGAGAGCCGCCGGGGAGGACGCCACCCCCTCCGTATTCCGTGCCCGCTGCCAGGGCGGGATCGGCGAGCCGGCTGCGCTGTTTGCCCGGTCGTCCGGCGGCTCCCTCAGAATATAGGCTGACGGGGACGAGAGGGGAAGCCCGCCAGATCGCCGCTGGTGCGCTTTGCCGGCATCCGACGCACGACGACGGCGGCGGACCCCCGGACCGGTTTAAAAACCTGTTTAAACGGCCGGCGCGGCACCATCGGATCGAAAGGGGTGCCGCGCATGGACGCCGCCGCCCTCGAAATCGACCGAAACCCCCTCGCAACTCGCCCCGGTTCATCCTTCCGTCATCCCCGTCAGAATGACGGCATGACGATCCAGCGATCCCCGATCCCGCCCCATGGCGCCGGCACCCGTGAAGTGCCGGCGCCGGTCCTTTGCGCCACCGGCCCGGCCGGCGAAGCGGTCGCCACCTGCGCCTTCTTCGCCGACCTGACCACGGCGGACGGCGTGGCGCCCCGCCGCATCCGGCTGCTGCCGGTCGGCACCGTCACGCCGAACGACGGACGGGAGCCCTGGACGGTCAAGGACGCGGCGGCCGTGGTCGCCGCCTCGCTGGCGACGGCCCCGCATGGGCTGCTCGCCATCGACTACGACCATGCCGCCGACCTTGCCGCCCCGAAGGGTGGTGCCGCGCCGGCGTCCGGCTGGATCACCGGCCTGCAGGTCACGGCCGACGGCATCCAGGCCGACGTCGAATGGACCGAGGCCGGCGCCCGCGCCATCGCCGCCAAGGAGTACCGGTTCATCTCGCCGTCCTTCCGGCACACGCAGGACCGTCAGGTCACCCGCATCATCGGCGCCGGCCTGACCAACCGGCCGGCGCTGTCCGACCTCCCCGCACTTGCTCACCAACACGGAACATCCATGGATCCGATCCTCGCCGCGGTGCTGGAGGCGCTTGGCCTGCCCAAGACCGCCGACCAGACGACCGCTGTCGCGGCGGTTACCGGCCTGAAGGCCACCGCCACCACAACCGCGCTCTGTGCCGCCGCCGGCGTCGATGCCGGCGCCACGGCCGAGCAGGTCGTCACCGCCGTCGCGTCGCTGAAGGCCACCGCCGGGCAGGTCAAGGCGATCGCCTCGGCCGCCGGCCTGGCCGAGACCGCCACGCCGACGGAAATCGCCACCGCGGTCACCACGCTGAAGGCGAACGCGTCGGCGGCCACCCTGCTGGAAACGCAGGTCGCCACCCTGTCCAGTCGCCTGCAGGCGCTGGAAGGCGACAAGCTGACGGTCGAAGTCGACGCGGCCATCGCCGCGGGCAAGTTCGTCCCGGCCCAGCGCGGCGAGCTGGTCGCCCTGGCATCGGCCAACAAGCCGATGTTCGATCGTCTGGTCGCCACCGCGGTTCCGGTGCTGAAGGCGGGCGAGCAGCTGGGCGGCGGTGCGCCGGCCGGCGGCGGGCTGACGGCCGAACAGAAGGCGGTCTGCGCCGCCATGGGGCTGTCGGAGGACGCCTACAAGAAGTCGCTGGGCGCGCAGCCCGGCAAGGAAGGCTAGGCGATGGCCGCCCTGACCAACGACCGCAACACGCCCGAACGCTCCGGCGGCTTCACGCACCTGGAACGTGACCTCGCGGCGTCCACCACCATCTTCGCCGGCTCCATGGTCGCGCAGAACGCCGCCGGCGCTGCCGTGCCGGCGGCGGCGACCAACACGCTGACCGTGCTCGGCCGTGCCGCGCACCGCGCTTCCACGGCGGCCGGCTCCACCCTGCCGGACAAGGTGCGCATCGACCGCGGCACCTTCCGCTTCGCCAACTCGACCAGCACCGACGCCATCACGATCGCCGACTACGGCAAGCCCTGCTACGCGGTCGACGATCAGACGGTCGCCAAGACCGACAACTCGGCCGCCCGGCCGAAAGCCGGCATCATCCGCGACGTGGACGCCCTGGGCGTCTGGGTCGAGTTCTAAGGAAACCGCCCATGCTCATCACCCCGGCAAGTCTGCTTGCCCTCTACACCGGCTTCCAGGCCTCCTTCCAGCAGGGGTTCGGCAGCGTCCAATCCCAATGGAACATGGTCGCGATGGAAACGCCGTCGACCACGTCGGCGGAAAACTATGGCTGGATGAAGGATATCCCCGGCTTCCGCGAATGGATCGGCCCGCGCGTCGTCCACAACCTGGAAGCCGCCGGCTACACCATCCGCAACAAGTCGTGGGAACTGACCGTCGGCGTCGAACGCGACGACATCGACGACGACAAATTCGGCATCTATGCGCCGATGTTCGGCGAGATGGGGCGTCAGACCGCGTCCTTCCCCGACCGGCTGGTGTTCCCGTTCCTGAAGACCGGCTTCAGCACCGCCTGTTACGACGGCCAGTATTTCTTCGACACCGACCATCCGGTCATCGCCGAAGACGGCAGCACGGTGTCGGTGTCCAACGTCCAGTCCGGCAGCGGACAGCCGTGGTTCCTGATGGACCTCAGCCGGATGATCAAGCCGGTGGTCTACCAGAAGCGACGCTCCTTCGACTTCAAGCGGATGGACGCACCGACCAACCAGGTGGTGTTCGACCAGAAGAAGTACGTGTACGGCGTCGACGGCCGCGCCAACGTCGGCTTCGGCTTCTGGCAGTTGGCCTTCGGATCGAAGGCGGACCTGACCCATGACAACTACGCCGCGAGCCGTGGCGCCATGCAGACGTTCAAGCGCGACCATGGCGACCCGCTGGGCATCAACCCCACCCATCTGGTCGTGCCGCCGGCGCTGGAGGGCAAAGGCCGTCAGATCCTCGAAAACCAGCGCAAGGCCAACGGCGAGGACAACGAGTGGAAGGGCACTGCCCAGCTCGTCGTCGTGCCCTGGCTCGCCTGACCGGAGTAACCGAGCATGGAAAAAGACCTGCTGATCGCCGCCCGCCCGGCCGAAGGCTTCCGCCGCTGCGGCCTGCATCACCCGCCGGCCGAGGTTCGCCACCGCGCCGGCACCTTCACCGAAGACGAGGTGAAGGTGCTGAAGGCGGAACGGAACCTGATCGTCATGGAGGCCGATCCGGAGGCCGCTGAGGAGGGCGCCGACAAGGTTCCCCAGACCAAGGCCGGGCGGGCCAAACCGACCGGCGCCGGCGCCTGACCGGCGGGGCGGCGGGTCATCCGGCCCCCGCCCCGATCGGCTCCGACGTCAAACCATCCTGCGAGCCCGGCATGTCCTACGTCACCAAGCCCGTCCTGATCGCCCGTTACACCGAAGCCAAGCTCCGCGAGCTGACCGACCGCGAGGCGCCCTATCAGGACGCCATCGTCGACACTGTGCTCGACCAGGCGATCACGTCGGCCGACAGCGTCATCGACGGGCATCTGTCCGGCCGCTACGCCCTGCCGCTGGAACAGGTTCCGACGCTGCTGACCGACGTGGCCGCGCGCCTGACCTATGCGGCCCTGTTCATCGACATGGCGCCCGAGAAGGTGACCGCCGACTATCAGGCCGCCATGCGGACCCTGCGCGACATCGCCGGCGGCACCGTCCGGCTCGACGTCGGCGGCACCACCGCGCCGGCGGCGACGGCCGACGGGATCGAGGTCGTGGCCTCCGACCGCGTCTTTGGTCGGGACAACCTGCGGGGCTGGTGATGGCCGATCCCACCGGCGCTTCGATCAGGATCGACGACGCGGACCTGCGCAAGCTGCTGGGCCGGCTGGCGGCTTCCGCGCAGGACATGACCGGGCTCATGGAGCAACTGGCGGCACAGGTCGAGTTCGACACCCAGCGCCGGTTCGAAACCCAGACCGATCCGGACGGCAACCCCTGGCCGCCGTCGCTGCGCGCCCTGGCCGAGAACGGCGAGACGCTGACCGATACCGCCCGGCTGCGCCAGTCCATCACCAGCCGCGCCGGCCGGACCGAGTTCGAAGTCGGCACCAACGTCGTCTATGCCGCCATCCACCAGTTCGGCGGCACCGTCCACCGGCAGGCCCGGCAGCAGACGCTCTACTGGCACCATGCCGGCAACACCGGCTCGGCGGCATGGCGGGCATCGCGCACCTTTGGTGACTGGAAGTTCGCCAAGAAGTCGCGGGCGAACTACAGCGAGGTTCATACCGTGAAGGCGCATGACGTCACGATGCCGGCCCGTCCTTTTCTCGGCTTGGCGGAGAGCGGCATGGCTGTGCTGGGCGAGATCGCCCGCGACTGGCTGGCCGGCGCCGGCGGGCTGGGCGCCGCATCATGACCACGCCGATCGATCTGGTCGAGGCGGTACAGGCCCGCCTCCGCGACAAAATTCCAGCCGAGACCCTGCCGGACATCAAGGGCGAAGCCGACTTCGCCAAGCTGATTTCCGAGAAGCGGCTGCCCCAGCGCCTGCCGGCCGCCTTCGTGGTCGCGACGGGGTGGAACGCCACCTTCCAGCGCCGGGTCGGCGCCGTCAGCCACGACATCGCGCAAGGCGTCGCCGTGGTGCTGGTGCAGAGCCATGCCGGTGACGCGTCGGGCGACAAGGCCCGTGCGTCGGTCTGGCCGCTGGAGCTGGCGGCGGTCACGGCGCTCGCCGGCTGGGTGCCGGCCGCCGGCTATGCCGCCTTCGCCGTCACCGAGAGCCGCCTGCAGGGGCTGGGCAGCGCCGGATCGGCCGGTGCGGTCGCCAGCACCCTGTCCTTCGTCACCGAGTGGAAACTGCACGCCAAGGAAGTCTCATGAAGCGCGCCATCGACACCATCGTCCACGACCAGGCCGCCGGCCCGGTGCCCGCGGGCACTGCGGCCCCGCCCGAAGCCGAAGCCGCCGGCGCCGCGGTCGAGACCGTCCAGGCGGTCGATCCGGCCGCGCCCCCGGTCACCCCGGAACCGCCGGCCGCCGCGCCGTCCACCACCAGCAAGCGCCGCACCCGCGGCGAGGAGTAAGCCAGCATGGCGACCCTGCCCAGCTACCCGGTCCATTGGGACCACAAGACGGTCCTGGCCGCCGTCGAAACCGCCTTCGGAGAGGGCGCCGCGTCGCTGGCCGGCGTCGACGCCGTCCGGCTGTGGGACGTGACCTGGACGCCCTTGGAGGCGGACACCAAGGAGCTGCCCTACGTCAAGCCGTTCAACGGCGCGAACGCGTCCATCCTGCTGAACAAGCGCAGCAAGCTGTCGGCCAAGGTGGCGCTGGTCGGCGCCGGCACCGGCGGCACCGGCATCCCCTGTTGGGACCGCTTCATCCGGGCGGGCGGCGCGGTGCGGGCGCAGGTCGCGGCGACCCCGGCCGCCACCATCGCCGCCACCGCGACGAAGACGTCGGGGGACGGCGCCTTCACCTACGCCCGCACCACCATGTTCGGCGGCGTCCTGCCGCGCATCGCGACGCTGACCTGCACCACCGGCGGCGGCAGCGGCGTGGCCGCCTTCACCGTGTCGGCGCCGGCGGCCGGCGACCAGCCGGCCTACAACCAGACCGGCGTCGTCATGACCACGGCGTCGCCCTTTGTCCTGCCGGGTGGAGCCGTCATCACCCCCGACGCCATCGGCACGCCCTTCGGCGCCGGGGACATCTTCACCATCGCCCTGACGCCGGCCGGTTGCACCTACACCCCGTCGAGCGACCGCGCCCGGCACAAGAGCCTCGAAATGGTGCTGACCCTGCCCGATCCGGAGGATGCAGACCAGGTGCAGCTGTGGCGCATGCTCGGCGGCCATTGCGCGATCAAGGCGACCGGCGCCTCCGACGATTACCCGTACTACGAAGTCGAGGTGACGGCCGACTATGCGGCGCCGGCGCTCGATGTCGAGATCGAGCCGGTCTACACCGACTGGCCCGATCCGCTGGTCGTCAGCACGGAAAACACGCCTGTTGCCCAGCTGTTCGGTCACGACGTGGTGCTGGAAAGCTTCGGCTGGGATGCCGGCAACACCGTCGAGTATGTGACGCGCGTCGGCCGCAAGGGCGCCCGCATCCAGGACGCCAAGGCGATGTTCAGCGCCAAGATCGAGGCACCGTCGATGTCCTCGGTCGACTTCTTCGCCCTCTGCACCAGCCGCGCCTACGGCACCTTCCTGCTGCAGCACGGCTCGGCCGCCGGCGAGGCGGTCGTGCTGCGGACCGACCGCTGGCAGCTCGACCCGCCCAAGCCGGGCGAGAGCAAGAAGGACTTCATGTTCGACCTGTCCGGCAAGGCGGTGCCGACGACCGAGGGCACCGACTGGTCGATCTTCGCCTCTGCCGCCGCCTGACCGCCAGCAAGGAACCCAAGTTCATGAGCAAAGCCGCCTTCATCCTCGACGACAGTCTGACCGTCGACGCCCCGGTCCTGATCCAGGTGCCCACATCCACCCGGACGACGGGATCGGCGCCCAAGCAATCCTTCGTCACGCGCACCGCCTTCGTCACCTTCCGGATCCCGATGGAAGAGGAACTGGACGACGTGCTGGAGGAGGTCGCCCGTCACAACGAGAAGCTGAACCGCCAGATCAGCGACGTCGAAACAGAGCGCGAGGAGGCCGCGGACGACGAAGCCCGCATCGCACTGGACAGGAAGCTGGCCGAGCTGCGCAAGACGGCCAGGCTCGGCCAGGTGGAGCAGCTGAAGGCGTTCATCGTCGGCCTGCCGGCCGGCCATGGCTTCGCCGAGAAGGACGGGACGCCGTGCGAATACTCGCCCGAGCTGATCGAGCGGCTGTGCCAGTTCCGTGCCGTTCGCAACGCCCTGTGGGCGGCCTTCCGCCTGGTCATCAATGGAGACCCAAAAAAGGGAAACTGATCGCCGCCGTCCGCCGCTGGGCGGGCGGCGATGCCCCGGCCCAGCGGCGGACGGTGTCAGCCCGTCCGACCGCATCGGACTGGGCGGAGCTGACGGGAAAACCGGCGCCGGACGGGGCCGAAGACGACAGCCCGGCCGATCCGGCTCCGGACGTGGTGCGGGTCTGGTCGGGTGTCTGGCCCATCTTCGAGCTGTTCACGATGGCCGAGCGGGTGTGGCGCTATCCGGCCTTGGGCGGTCCTCCCATCGGCCTTGATTGGGGGCAGGTGCGGGCTCTGGCCGATGGGTACGGGGTGCCGTGGGATCGTGAGACGCTGACCCTGCTGCAGGCCGCAGAGGTCGAGGCCGCCGGCATCTGGACGGCGGAATGGAGGAGGAAGAACCCGCCGAAGGGTGCCCGGTAGGGGCATATCCGGCCGGAACTCGGTACGGTGCGGCGGGTGGCGTGATGGTCGAAAATGACCATCGCGCTATTCCCGTTTGCGGTGGTTCCCTTGTCCAGCAGCACAATGAAGGTCGCATTCCAGTTCGTGGCGGACGCCGCAGGTCTGGTCGGTGGCATCCGTGTTGCCCGCGAGGAGATGGAGAAGCTCAATTCTGCAACGGGCACGGCTGGTACGGGGCTACGTCAGTCAACTGGTGATGCAGCAGAGGCGGCAAAAGGTGTCGCCTCGGAACTACGTCAGGTGGGAAGTGCCGCCAATGAAGCCGGGGCGGCACTGGACAGAGGTTTGGGCAGCGGTGCGGTCACTGCCATTGGTCGCCAGAGACAAGCCGCCAAGGGGCTCGGCGAAGAGATGGGGGCGGTCAGCGCGCGGGCCGCCGTGTTGCAACAATCGGTGCTCAGGCTTAGCGACGAGCACACGGCCGGCGCGGCAACCACTGCACACCATCGCGATGCCCTTGCGGGCTTTGCCGATGGTCTCGATACCGCCAACGACAATACCCTGACGCTGTCGAGCGCCATTTCCGGACTAAAGGGTGGGCTTGCTCTTCTCTTTTCAGCAATGGGTGGAGAGGTTCTGCGACGCTACGGCGTACAGGCGATCGAGACGCGTAAGCAGATAGAATTACTGGAAATTCGCCTGCGCTCACTGACTGGATCAGCAGTCGATTACGCTGATACTCAGAGCTACCTCGGAACCACGGCCGACCGCTTTAATGCCGACCAGTTGGCGCTGACCCAAACCTATACCCAGTTGCTCGAATTGAAGCGGGCTGACTTGGTTACGACCGGTCAGGCTCGGGCGCTGCTTGAGGGCTTCGTTAACATTCAAAAGGCGACCGGGGCCTCAACTGACACGCTATCTCTTTCACTTCAAGGTATGGCGCAGGGCTTCAGTTCTGGCGTGCTGCATGCTGAGGAACTTGCGCAGGTCACGGAGCCATTGCCTGGCCTGATGCAGGCGCTCGACCGTGCATCTGGCAATACGGCCGGCGGCTTTCGGCGGATGGTGAACGACGGCAAAGTGACGTCGTCCATGTTTCGGGATGTCCTGATCAAAGCGATGCAGGATTATGCCGGGGCGGCGGAAAAGGCCGCTGGTACTATTGAAGCAGCGGAAACCCGACGCGAAAACGCTTTGCGCCGCTTGCGCAATGAGGTGGGACGGGAAGCATCCAGGGTTTGGAACGAAGGCAGCGACATTGTTGCAGATGGAGCAAACTGGGCTACCAGTTTCCTGCAAGGCAACAGTCGCACCCTTGAGGTCAACCGGCTCGCGGCCCTCTACAAGAACCGCCAGTACGCGAACTATCAGCTTGAGCGGGCGACATCGGCTGATGATGCACTGAAATACTCCGACCGGCTGGAGCGCTTGAACCGGCAGATCGCCGAAGCCGAACGAAGCCTTTCTCAGTTGGGCGGCACGGCAGAAGACACACGTCGCGGTATGGCTGAGGTCTGGAAGGAGGTCGACACCGGCAATAAGGTCACTGCGGATCAGATTGCTGCTTTTACTGAGGCGGCGCAGGCCGCCGGTTTCAGTTACGACAAAGGGAAGCTGCTGACCACGGGTCAGGCTGATTTGGGGCGGGCGGTTAAGGCAGTAAACGACCTGCTGGTGAAGTCGCCATCGGCTTTGAAGGACATGGGGCTGGATGCCACCAGCCTGACCATGGTGCTCGAAAAGCTGAAGGAGAAGCTGGACCCAGTCACTGCCGCCATCGCTGAGTTGAACCGCGCGGCGGCCACAGTGGCGATCCTCCCGCGGTACCGCGACCTCTACACCCTCTTTGACAAGGCGACCGAGGAAAAAGGTCGGCCGCTGGACGTTGACGAAAGCGCCGACCTGACGGCGGCGTGGCGCAAGAAGCGCAACGCCGACAGTGCCGAGCAGGTGCGGCTGACCAACGAGGCGGCGGCGGCGGCCGACAGGCTGGCGCAGGCGCAGGTGAGTGGCAACCCGGCCACGGTCGCGGCGGCGCGGGCGGACCAGCAGGTGGCCGAGGCTCTGCGCGACGGCGTCATCGTCCAGGCCGATGCTGCGAGCTACCGGGCGGTCAAGCTGAAGGAGAACATGGCCGGACTGGCCGGTCAGGCCGGCGAGGCCGCCACCGCATCGAGCCGGCAGGCCCGCCAGCTGCTGGAGATGGCCGCCGCCACCGAACAGGGCGGCGCGGCCGTGGCAGCCGCGACCCTGAAACAGCAGATCGAGAACGAGACGCTGAAGGTCGGCGCCGGCGCCCATGGCGAACTGGCGAAGCGGCTGACCGAAGAGGATGCGGCGCGGCGTAAGCTGGCCGGGGCCCAGTGGGACCGTGACATGGATCTCCAGATCCAGGCGGCCAAATCGCTGGCTGAAGCCGAAGGGCTCGGGGGCAAGGCGGTCGCCGCCGCGACGGTCGCCAACCAGACGGCGGCACAGGTCGAAAAGGAAGGCGTCGCCATCGATGGCGAGCGTGCCAAGGCGATCGGTGTGAAGACGGCCGAGCTGGCGAAGTGGCAGGAACGGCAGAACTACCGCCGCTCGTTGCGCGAGACCGATGAAGACATCGCCCTGCTGCAGCGCGAGCTGTCGCTGCAGGGTGAAGGCGAGACGATCCGCAATCGGACGCTGGAGCTGGCGCGGGCCGAGCTGGACATCCGCCGCCAGTTTCCCAACGCGACCGAGGACGAGATCGCCGCTCTGCTGCGCAAGCATGAGACGACGATCCGGCTTCGCCAGGAGATCGCCGAGCAAAGGGGCCTGTGGGACGAGCTGGACCGGATCGGCGAGCGCGCCTTCGACCGGATCGGCAGCGCCATCACCGAAGCCTTCGTGCAGGGCAAGGCGTCGACGGTCAGCTGGGGCTCGGTCGCCAAGGCGGTCATGTCGGAGGTGATCCAGGCGGCGCTGCAACTGGCGGTCATCAACCCGCTGAAGAACTGGGCGACGGGCAGCGCCTCGCCGTCGCTGTGGTCGGCGGTTGGTGGCGGGCAGGCCGCGCAAGGGGAAGGCGGTCTGACCGGCAGCCTGACCAACACCGCCCTGTCGAAGGGCGCCGGCTGGGCGGCGGACAAGCTGGGGCTGACGAACGGCATCATGTCGGCGGTCGACAGCTGGGGGTACAGCACGCTCGGGATCGGCACGGTCGGCGGATGGGCGACGGCGGCGCCGGCCAGCGTCACAGCGGCGACTGCGGTCCCGATCTCCGGGGCGGTCAGCGCCAACGCGGCAACAGGGATCGCGGCGGCAGGAAATACAGCCGCCGCGAACACGCTCTACACCGGTGCCAGCAGCGGAGTTTCAGGCGCCGGCGTCGCCGGCGGCATATCCGCCTACCTGGGTGCCGCTGGCGCCGGCGCCTTCGGCGGCGGCCTTGTCGGCGGCGCGCTGGGCACTGCGACCAACAGCAAGGCGGTGGGCGGTCTGTCCGGCGCGGTGGCCGGGGCCGGATCGGCCTATCTGGCGTCGATCATGGGGATATCGTCTTTGGGCGGACCGATCGGGATGGCGATCGGCGCCGTGGTCGGCGCGATCATGGGCATGATCGGCACCCAGAAGGCGAGCGTCGGCCCCAACAGCTCCGGCAACGTCGTCATGGACGGCAAGGGCGGGTTCCGTACCGACACCGCGCTCGCCGACAACGGAGCCGATGCCGGCCAGATGCAGCAGGTGACTGACGGCGTCGCAACCGCCATGAACACGATCGTCACTGGCATCGGCGGCAAGCTGACCGGCGGCGACGGGCTGAACACCGGCCTGCTGCAGTTCTTCGCGAAGGACAACAAGTGGTACGTCACGCCGCAGCAGGGCGAGAACGCCGGCCAGAGGGCGTCGTTCGGATCGCAGGACGAGGCGATCCAGTACTATATGCGCGAGAGCCTCAAGGGGCTGATCGGCACCGGCCAGCTGACCGGCGTCGACGACGACGTCCAGACGGCGCTGAAGAACTCCAAGGCGACGACCGCCGAAGGGCTGGCCACCGACCTGGGCTTCGCCGCCGGCTTCCGCCAGCAGCTCGACCTGATGAACGCCAGCCTGGATCCGACCAACAACCAGATCAGGACCTTCACCGAACAGGCCAAGGAACTCGGCACCCAGATCCAGACCAACATCACCGATTGGAGGAACAAGGCCGGCGAACTGGGGCTGGCGACCGAAGGAGAGCTGACGGTGGCGGCCCGCCGCGGCATCGAGGCGATGATGGGGCTCGGCCCGGCCGTCCAGCCGCTGACCGGACTGGCCGCGGTGACCGAGCAGGCCAAGATCAATGTCGAGGCGTTCACGCCGGCATTGTCGGCGCTGGGCTATACGGCGGCCGAGCAGACCGACCTCGCCACGCGCTACACGCAGAAGCTCAAGGACGACTACATCACCTCGGTCCAGCTGGTGCAGCGGCAGGGCGCCGCCGCCTTGGCCGGTCTGACCAACCCGTCGGCCGCGACATCGATGTCCGACCGCTTCCGGACCTCGCTCGGTCTGGACCCGACGGCGAAGGGCGTCTCGGGCCTGATCGCGACCATGCAGTCGGTCGAGACTTCGGCCGCCCGCGGGGCCGTGACAATGGGCCAGTTGCAGGGGGCTCTGTCGCAGCTGGATCAGGCATTGATGGACGGGCTGGTGAGCGGCGAACAGTACAGCACGCTGGTCAACAGCCTGACCGCCGCTTGGTCGACGGCGAGCGGCGTACTGGGCGCCCTGCGGCAGGGAGCCATTGCGGTCGAGCAGGCGATCGACGCGAATTGGCGGCCCGATCTCGACGCCCGGCTGTCGGACGCCGGCCTCTCCGGCGGCGCCATCGAGGCCCTGCGGCCGACATGGCAGGCGGTGCTGGACGGTGCCGCTGCCGGCGCCGCCACCGCGGCGCAGATGCGCACCGCCCTGGCCGCCCTGGACGACCAGCTGCGCGCAGGCACGGTCACGGCCGATCAGCATAAGGCCGCAGTCAGCGTGCTGACCGCCGCGTGGCAGGACAACGCCACCGCGGTATCCGCCGCCGCCGAACAGGTGTCGTCGACCTGGTCGAGCCTGCTGTCCACCGCCGTCCAGGAGGTCGCGGAAAGCTGGCGGTCGGTGGTGTCGGATGCCCAACAGGCCGCCACCGCATGGGGCAATGTTGCGGACAGTCTGGCGCAGGCCAGCCGGGACGTCATGACCGACGGCACCTATTCGAACCTCGGTCCGCAGGGCCTGCGCGATGCGGCCAAGGGAGAGTTCGACCGGCTGCAGGGCGTTATCGCAACCTACACCGACGCGCAGAAGGCCGGCACGGCCACCGATGCCCAGCGCACCGCTGCGCTGGACGCTGCCGGCCAACTCGACGCGGCGGGCAAGACGTACCTTGAGGCCCAGCGGGCTCTGAGTGGCGACGGCACCGCCTACGACCAGACCCTGACCGACGTCCGCGCGGTGTGGGACAGCACCAGCCAGCTCGGCCTGACCCTGAAATCGGCCGAGACCAAGCGGGCCGAGGATGCACAGGCGACCATCGACCGGCTGGAGCGGCTGACCGGCATCGGCAGCGCGCAGCGCGTCCTTCTCGACCAGATCAAGGCGGCGATCGGCAGCGGCAACACCAACATGACCGAGTTGCTGGCACTGATCCGCCAGACACCCGGCTATCAGCGCTACAGCGCACCCAGCGACGTGCAATCGCGGTGGGACGGCATGTCGTCCGATGTCCAGCGCTCGGTCGCCCACACGCTGGGGTACAGCGGCGAACCGACCGACGCGGCGTTCAATGACTTCATCGTTGCCAACGGCAAGGCGTCGCAGTTCGAGGCGCTGGTCCGCACCGGCGCCGGCGGCGTCGACCGTAGCGGCGTAACGTGGCTGGAAGACTTCTGGGCCCGCTACCGCGCCGCCCTGTCGCTGCCCGAGGGCGAGCGGTCCAGCCTGTTCGCCGGCATGATGTCCGAGAAGGAGCGCGTGCTGTCCTCGCTGCCGGCCGCCGCCTTCCGGCCGATGTACGAGCGGGCCGTCCAGTTGCCCGAAACCGACATCGAGATCAACATCGAAGACGCGGCCCGTCGCCGCGGCATTCCCGGTTTCAAGGATGGCGGCTGGCATGCCGGCGGGCCGCGGCTGGTCGGTGAGCGCGGCATGGAGATCGAGGCGACGGGTCCGGCCCGCTACTGGAGCCACGAACAGACCCGCGACATCCTCAGCCCGAAAATGGTGACGGTGGACATGGGGCCGGTGGTGACGGCCATCGGCACCGTGCGCTCGGCCGTGCTGGAGATCGGCGGCCAGATCGCCGCCATGGCCGCCCGGCTGGCCGGGATCGAGGACGCGATCGACGGGCAGGCTGCCGAGATGCGCCTGCTCGGCAACAAGCTGCAGAAGCTGGTGACCCGATGACCGCCCTGATCGCCTGGATCGCCGAAATCGGTCTGACCCGGCCGAACGGCACCACCGAGACGCTGTATGTCAGCGACACGCCGATCCTGCCGTTTCCGCCCGACGATCCCGACCGGCCGAACCAGCCCTACCGGTCCCGGCTGGCCGGCCCGCCGCCCTATTCGGTCGGCACCCATGCCGACCTGTCGCGGCTGGCCGGCGACGTCGGCGCCGGCAGCATCGACCTGCTGAACGGTGACGGTGCCGTCTCCTATCTGGCCGGCTGCGCCATGGGCGCGGTGCATGTCCGGATGGGGAGTGAGGGCCAGTACTGGCACCAGTGGACGCCGGTCATCACCGGCCGGGCGGAGGCGCCGCAGCCGACGCTGTCCGCCCGCTCGGCCGGCAAGGTGTCTCTGCCGCTCTATGACCTGCGCGCCAGCCTCGACAGCGACGTCGTCACGCGGACCTTGGGCGGCACCAACGCCGGCGCCGTCGGCTATGACGGCACGCCCGACGCCGGCAAGGGCGACACCGTGCCGCTCTGCATCGGCCGGCCGGCCAACGTGCCGGGCAAGGCGGTCAACACGGTCTCCAGGACGTGGCTGCTGGACGACGGGCCGATCGGCACGCCCGGCGCGCTCTATGACCGCGGCGACGCCGCCAACCTCGGCTATCTCGGCAACATGTCACCGGCCTTTTTCGACGCCGCGACCTTGTCGTCAACGCAGTATGCATCCGACAACAGTCGCGGCTTGGTCAAGCTCGGCGGCACCATCGGTGGCGACCTGTCCATGGACCCGACCGGCCGCACAGACGCCGGCGAGACAGCCGCCTCGGCGATACGCTGGGCGCTGACCCGGCGGGGCATCGGCACGATCGGCGATACGCTGGCGGGGTGGGCACCGGCCGCAACGATCGGCGCTTGGTGGCCCGGCGCCGTGCGCTATCGCGAGCTGGTCGACATGATGGCGCGGTCGGAGGGGGCGGCCGTCCTGCCCGACGCGCTGGGTCGCTGGCAGGTCGCCCGGCTGGACGTGCCGGCCGGCCCGATCGCCAGCATCGGCGAGGGGCAAATCCTCGACATCGGCGTCGACGACCAGGATTTGGCGGTGCCGGCATGGCAGGTCACGGTGAAGGGGCGCCGCAACCATTTGGTTCTCGACCGCAGCCGGACCGCCGGCATCCTGTGGGACACCGACCGCGAGGTCTGGCTGCGCGAAGAGTGGCGCAAGGCCGTGGCGAAGGCCGACTGGGTCAAGGCGCGCTGGGGCGACGATGCCCGCTCCGTCGAGGTGGAAACCGCCTTGACCAGCCAAGCGGACATGGAGGCTCTGGCCTCGCGGCTGCTGGCCCTGTTCGGGCCGCGGGCGTCCGGCGAGCCGCGCCGGTCGCTGTGGGTGGTGGTGGAGATGACCGCCGCCCGGCTCGGCTGGCCGCTGGGCACGACCCTGCACCTTGGATATCCGCGCGAAGGGATCGCCGACGACATGCTTCTGGTGGGCAAGCAGTTGGCGTCGCCGTCGCGGCACCTCATGCGCCTGCGGTTTTTCGGGTGAGATGATGGGAACCGCAGCCGTCCTCGACGAAAACCTTGCGCTTGTTGCCACTCTGACCGGTGGCGATTGGGCGTTGCCGCTGGAAAACCTCTTGGATCCGACCGTGAAGGAGACGGTCGCGCGCTGCGTTTCCGGCGATCCTGCCGACGCATGGTTTGACGTCGTCTGGGCTGGTCCGGGCAAGCGCTTCGACACGCTCGTCATCGCCGGCGGATCGATCGACCCGCGGGCGACGTTCCGCCTCACCTGGTACAGCCACCCGACGGACCGTTCCGCCGGCTCCGTCCTGCAGGGCGGGCCGGACGCGGCGTGGCTGCGCGTCTACCCGTCGCCCGACCGGCGCCGGGACCGGAGCTACTACGCCGGAAACTACCTGTCCGGCGGCCAGACCGCCCGCGACCTGGCCGGCAAGACGCCGCAGCTGCTGCACCGGCCGGCGGTGTCGCCGCGCTGCAAGGCCCTGCGGGTCGAGATCGACAACAGGGGCCGGCCGCTCGACCTCGGCCATCTGTTCATCGCCCGCGCGTTCCGGCCGGACTGGCCGCACAACTGGGGCATGGTGCTGGAACCGGTCGACAACAGCCCGGTCGACGCCACGCCGGGCGGACGCCGCATCCCGGACCGGCGGCCGGCGCCTGTGCGCAAGACGGTGCGCTTCGACGATTTGACCGAGGACGAGGCCATGCGCTTCCACGACCTCGGTCTGCGTGCGGGCAAGACCGACCCGCTGCTGATGATCGAAGACATCACCCAAGGTCGCCACCAGTGGCGGCGGGTCAAGCTTGCCACGCTGGAGGACGGCGCGATCCCGGTCACGCAGACCGAAGGCGACCTGTGGTCCGCCACTCTGAAACTCCTGGAGATCATTGGATGACGACGCCTCCGACCTCAGCGATCGACCGCCTGTCGGGCCGCTACTACAACGAGGATGCATACAGCGCGACGAACCCTGGCGGGCTGGACGAGAGCGACGACGGGTTGACTGCTGGGCACGTCGTTAATTTTCCGGCGGCCCTGGTCGACATCGGCGACGCCGCGGCCTATGTCGGCGCGGTTGCCGACACCATCACCGCCGCGCAGTCGACCATCACAATGGCTTGGGACGCCGCCACCGCAGTATCCGATCCCGGTGCCGGCAAGCTGCGCGCAACCACGGCAACGCCGGCGGCGGGCAGCTACAGCCTGCTGGTGTCGGTCACCGACGGTGCCGGTGCCGACGTCAGCGGCATGCTCGCCGAGCTGGGCGCCAGCAGTTCGGCCGCGAAGGCTCGTGCGCGGATGGTAAAGGTGGGCGATACCGCCAAGTATCTCGACCTCCAGGTCACCGGCATCACCGTGGCGGCCGGCTATCGCGCGGTGGCTGTGACCTGCCTCGCCGGTCCTGGTGGCTTCGCGGCCGGCGACGCAGTGGCGCTTGGTTGGGTGCGGACCGGCGACGCCGGCCAGGCCGGGGCGCCGGGAGCGGGTCCGGCCTGGGCCGGAACCTCCGGAGGGGCCGCCAACGCCCAGACCCTGACCCCGTCCGCTCCACTCCCCAGCCTGACCGGCAATCCTTCCTACGAGTTCCTGGCCGGCTACTCGATCACAGGGGCGGCGACGCTGAACGTCTCGGGCACCGGTGCGGCGTCGATCCGCAGGGCGGATGGAACGGCAGCCGGCGGCGGTGATGTCGTCGCAGGCACGAAATACGTGGTCACGCTGGTATCGGGTCAATGGCGGCTTTCCAGCGGTGCCGCCGGCGCTGGGCCGGTCTGGTACGGCACCAGCGGCGGCACGGCGAATGCCCAGACGCTTGCCGGCCCGCTGACGACACTTGCCGGCAATCCGTCGGTGGAGTTCATCGCCGGGCAGACCAACGGGCCGGTGACCCGCTCCAACATCTGCTACCCGTCGGCTGATTTCGGGGCGCCATGGGCAGCCTTTGGCGCCGCGGCGGTCACGATCAATACCACGGTCGCTCCGGACGGAACGATTGCTGCGGATACGGTCAACGGCGGAGTTGGCGCAGGGGTCAACCGCGGGATTGCCACACCAGCCGATACCGTGACGCGCTGTTATTCGGTATACGTCAAAGCCGGCACATCGACCGCATGCAGAGTGTATTTCAACCATGGCGCGGTGGCGGCGGGGGTGAATGTTGACCTGACCGCAGGCGCAATCTCGGCTTGGACCGGAGCGCCTGTCGCGTCGGGTATTGAGGCAATCCCCGGCGGCTGGTGGCGCATTTTTATCGCCACGACCAACAACAGCAGCACGGTTTGCGGGCCTCACGTTTTTACGGTCCAAGGGTCTGGGTCGGGATCGGTCAACGTTTGGGGCGCGCAGATCGAAGCTGGCAGCACGCCCACGACCTACATCCCGACCACGACCGGCGCCGTTACGGTGACGGACGGGTATGTGACGCTTGCCGTCGGATCGACGACGGCCCGGCCGCTGCTGGACTATGCCGGGCAGGCGCTCAATGCCGCGGCGGTGACCTACGGTCGCAAGTACGTCGCAACTTATGATGGCTCGTCCTGGCGGCTTGCCGGCGGAGTTGGAGCGGCGGCGGGTGCGACATGGTGCGGGGTGGCGGCCGGCACGGCCAATGCGCTGACGCTCACGCCGGCTACGCCGCTTCCCGGTTATACGGATGGAGCGACCATCGCTTTCGTGACCGCTGGTTCTGAGAATACTGGTGCTGTGACTGTGTCCGTATCCGGCCAACCGCCGGTGCAGCTGGTCAGCGTCTCCGGCTATTCGTTGTCGCCGCGCGACCTGAAAGCCTCTACGCTCTATGAGGCCACGTATTACAGCGGTACCTTCCGGCTTGCCGGCACCGCTGCTGGCGGCGCAATCACAACCACGGGCCTGCTGTGCCGGATCGATGCGGGCGACGCGGCCTGTTACTCAACCGGTCAGACGCTTGCCAATCTCGTCGCCTCTCCGGCTGACGGGCTTTCATCCTCGGTTTACGCTTGGGCTCGCGGGGCATCCACCAGTGCCGGTTCGGACGATCCGACTTTTAACGGTAGTTCTGGCGGTATGTCGGCGTCTGAGTACTTCGGCGTCGATGGTGGTGACTTCCTGTCGCTGGACGCCGCCAGCAACACGACGTTCCTTGACAGTGTGCACAAGGGTGCCGCGATCGGTACTATCGCGGCATGGGTATATCTTGTTGCCGACGGCGCGGTTTTCGGAACTGGAGACAGCAACGCCAAGCCGGGGTTCTATTTCAGGGTCCATCCCACAGCGCCATATATCAACTTTACTGTATACAACGGTTCTGGTGTATGCGGGACGTACCAAGGTTCTTCCGCCCCTGCAGCAAACAGTTGGGCCTTTGTCGCGATGTCGTTTGCAGAAGGCGTCAGCAATGGCAGCTTCTTCGCGTATAACGGCATCTATTCTCAGGTTGGCAGCAGCAACACCTTCACGTTGTCCTACACGTCTCCTTCGACGTCGGCCGCTGGCCGCAAAGCGGCTTGGCTGGATTATGGCGCTGCCAGCGGTTACGCCGCGGTGGCCGGAACGCGCATTGCGCAAGCTTTCGTTTGGAACCGCGCGTTGACGAAGGCCGAACTTGACGCAACCTTTAACGCAACTCGTGCGCGCTACGGAGTGTGACGATGGACCTTGTCGAAATCCGCATCCCGCCGGAACCGTTCGATCCTGCGAAGTACAAGATCGCCGGCATCGACAGCGTTGTGGACGAAGCGGCCGGAACCATAACGATGCGTGCGGTCGTGGTGCCGCTCGATCCTGGCGAGGCCGAGGCTATCCGAGCGCAAATCGCAGCCGACAAGGTGGCCGCTATCAACGCAGAGCGTGACCATCGGCTCGGCATGGGGGCACCTTATGCCGGGAAGCGGGTCGAGGTGTCCGACCGTGGCCGCGCGGACCTCGGCGGCATGGTGTCGGCGGCTATGCTGGCGAGCAACGGCCTTACCGCTTGGAGTGAGGGCTACGCGCGCGGGTGGATCGCGATGGACAACGAGCGGGTGCCTCTGCCGACGCCAAACGATGGCATCCTGCTGGCGGCATTTGTAGGCGACTGGTACGGTCGGACAATGCAGCATGCCCGTGACCTCAAAGATGCAGCGCTGACCGCAGTTGATCCAGCGACCATCGACGAGATGGCGGGCTGGCCGGATGTGTGATGCACGTCAAACCATGTGGCGGATCACGTCAAACCAAATTTCGCGCTACACCGACGGCCCCGGCCGGGCGGATCCGGGCGCCCGTGCGTTGTCACTGCCAAGGATACGCTGCGATACGAGGAGGGAGAGGACGATGTTCCAGTCGGCGGCACGCGGCATGTACCTGCTGGCGGCGGTGACGCTGTCGCTGTTCGCCCTGCTGTTCATCGGCCTGTCGGCCGTGACGGTGGCGGAAGGGGTGGCGTCGTTCGATGGCGCGGCGCTGACCTCGGCCATGCTGGACGGGGTGGGCATGATCGTGCTGGCCATCGCCGTGTTCGAGATCGCCAAATACCTCTACGAGGAGGAGATCGTCCGCGAGCGCGAACTGCGCCGCGCCGACGAGGCCCGCCGCACCCTGACCAAGTTCCTGACCACCATCATCATCGCCGCCAGCCTGGAAGGGCTGGTGCTGGTGTTCGAGGCGCGGACCAGCGAGATCTCCGCCATGGTCTATCCCACCATGCTGCTGGGCGTGGTCACGCTGCTGGTCGTCGGGCTGGGCACCTTCCAATGGCTCGCCCGCAAGGCGGAGAGCATCCATGTCGATCCGCAGGCCTCCGACGACGACGAGGCGGAGGAGGACAAGCGCACCGGCGGGGCATAGGCCGTCCCGGCGAACCGCCGCCCGCGCGCAGTCGGCCTTTTGCCATCATTGACCCGCGCGTGCCGCCTGCGCCAAGCTTGCCGCCGTCGAAAGTGGCAGGAGGAGATGGGGCATGGCCCGCAATACGGGCAATCGCACCGACGGCCATACGGTCGTCTACGGCTTCCCGGACTCGGCCGACGCGGCGCGGCGGCTGGCCCAGGCACTGGAGATTCCCTGCCACGTCGCCGACCTGCACCGCTTCCCCGATGGCGAGAGCCTGGTCCGCCTGCCCGAACCGGCCCCGAACGAACCGGTGGAACGCGCCATCGTCTACCGGTCGCTCGACCGGCCGAACGACAAGCTGGTGGAGTTGACCCTCGCCGCTTCGGTGCTGCGGCGCCAGGGCGTGGCCGACCTCTGCCTGGTGGCGCCCTACATGGCCTACATGCGCCAGGATGCGATCTTCAGGCCGGGCGAACCGGTCAGCCAGGCGGTGGTCGGCGAATGGCTCGGCCGCTGCTTCGACCGCTTCGTCTGCGTCGAGCCGCATCTGCACCGCACCCACACGCTTGATGAGGTCTTCGTCGGCCGCCCCTCCGTCGCGCTGAGCGGGGCGGCGCCCATCGCCGCGCATCTGCGGGCAACGGGCGTGGCGCCCGGAACGATCGTCGTCGGGCCGGACGAGGAATCCGCCCCGCTGGTCGAGGCGGTGGCCGGGCCGCTGGGGCTGACCGGCATCGTCGGCCGCAAGGAGCGGCGCGGCGACCGGGACGTGACGGTGGCGCTGCCGCCGGATGCTCCCATCCATGGCCGCCCGGTGGTGATCGTCGACGACGTCATCAGTTCCGGCGAGACGATCTTCTCCTGTGCGAGGGCGGCGCGGATGCTGGGGGCCGACACGCTGCGGGTCTATGGCGTCCACGCGCTGTACGGCGAGACCGTCGCCGGGCGGTTCGCCGCGGAAGGGCTGGACCGTCCCCTGTCCTGCGACGGCGTGCCGCATCCGTCCAACGTGATGCCGCTAAACGGTCTGATCGCCGATGCCGTCCGGTCCCTGTGGGCTTATTAAGGAAGCAAACGGTGGGTTCGGAAGGAATCGGACCCGTTGGCGCAGCAATCGGAAAGTATCCGCGACAGACCGTTAGCTACATTGGATCCGTTTGAATTTCCCCGTTTTTTTGTCGATAGCTGCTCCAGGTTGTCGCGCGGGGTAATTCTGGGGTAATCTTCTTTCTATCTGGATGGGCGGCGCATGAATATTTTTGCGCTGCAAAACGGCATGATGGACGAAGAGATGGGTGACGGGGCTGATCGGCGGACGGAGGGAGAGTTTTTCGGTCTGGAGCGGGAGGAGATCGGCCTGCTGGCCGGCGTCGGGCGGCTGGTGGAAGGCCGCCTGCCGGCGCTGGCCGGGCGCTTTCTCGCCCATGCGGCGGTTGGGCGGACGGCTGTCACCGGCGAGACCCGTGCCGGCCGGGAGCCGGCGCCCGATCCCGCCCGTCTGCAGCGGGAGCTGGCGGAGCATTGGCGCCAGCTGTTCCTGGATGCCGGCAGCGGGCGGCATGCGGAACGGTGCCTTGCCGCGGGCGAGGCCTATGGTCGCGTCGGCATCAGCCCATCGCGTTATATCGCCGCCTACGGCCTGATCCTCGGCGAGCTGCTGGCCCTGGTCCAGGGCGCCCTGCTCTGGCGGCCGGCGACGGCCCGCCGGTCGGCGGCGGCGGTGGCGCGTGCGGTCGCCTGCGACATCGACCGCACGCTCGCCGGCTTCGGTCCGCAGGCTGACGCCACCGGCTCCGTCGGGGGCGCCGGGGGATTCGGCGAACTCGCGGGCCGGTTGATGGACCGGACCGTGGGGGCGGCGATCGCCATCAACGATTCGGCGGTCGCCACCGCGCAGATGGTCGGCCAGTTGCGGGCGGTGGACCAGGAATCGCAGGGCATCGCCGCGGCGACCGAGGAAACCGTGACCGGTATCCAGGAGATCGGCCAGCGCACCCGCGACATCGCCGTTCAGGCCACCGAGGCGCAGGCGGTGACGGTCGAGGGAGGACGCACCGTCGATGCCGCCGTCCAGCGCATGGAGGAGATCGCCGGCGCCGTGGGCGGTGCCGCCAGGCGCGTCGGCGAGCTGTCGACCGCCTCCGAGCGCATCGCCGAGATCGTCTCGACCATCGAGGCGATCGCCAAGCAGACCAACCTGCTGGCGCTGAACGCGACCATCGAGGCGGCACGGGCGGGGGAGGCCGGCAAGGGTTTCGCCGTGGTCGCCAGCGAGGTGAAGAACCTGTCCAACCAGACCGCCCGCGCGACCGAGGACATCCGCCTGCGTATCGACGCGCTGAAGGCGGAAATGGACGCCATCGTCGGGTCGATGGAGGACGGCACCCGCGCGGTCGAGGCGGGACAGCACGCGATCCGCGCCGTCAGCGAGCGGATGGCCGACATTGGCGACCATATCGGCCGCACCCGGCAGCGTATGTCCGACATCGCCAGCATCCTGACCCAGCAGTCCGCCGCCGCCAACGAGGTCGCGGCCGGCACCGCCCGCATCGCCGAGAGCAGCGCGGCCAACAGTGCCTCGATCCTGCGCAGCGTCCAGGCGACGCGCGGCGTCGAAAGCATGCTGGGCAACCAGCTGTCGCTGCTGTTCGAGCAGGACATTCCCGGCAAGATCATCAAGATCGCCAAGGTCGATCACGTCATCTGGAAGAAGCGGCTGGCCGACATGCTGGTCGGGCTGGAAACCCTGCGCCCGGAAGAGTTGGCGAGCCACGAGGCCTGCCGGCTGGGCAAATGGTATTACGGCCCGGCGTCGATGGCCTATCGTGCCCACCCGGCCTTCGTCCGGCTGGAGGCACCGCACCGCAGGGTCCACGACCACGGCAAGGCCGCCGCCCGCGCCTTCGCCGACGGCGACATGGATCGCGCGTTGGCCGGGGTGACGGAGGTGGAGCGCGCGTCGGCGGAGGTGATCGCGCTGCTCGACGAACTCGACGGGGCAGTGCCGGCGGGCGGCCCGACGCCGGCCGCCGCGGTGGGCTTCTGAGGCGCATGCTGCCGGGCGGGCGGCACATCGCCGCGCCGCACGCCGATTTGTAATACTAACGATCGGGGTGGATTCTGATGTAGGCTCGCCGACATATGCCGACCCTCCTTGAAACCTTTCTTGAGACGATGGCCGGCATTGGAGAGAGGCGGGGGCGGGCGTTGAGCGGAGGCGTATGATGTCGAAGGTGACGGACGTCGTGCTGCGGATGGCCCGCAAGCTGACCGAGGACATCGCCGCACTGGGCAGGCTGCGCGCCGCGGGAAAGCCCAGGACCTTCCCCCGGTTCCGCGAAATCCGCGCCGCCTACCTGGACATCCAGGGACTGATCTTCTCGATCCAGGAAAGGCTGGAGGCGGCGGGCAGGGAGTTGCCGTCCAACTTCCCGCAATGGGTGCTGCGGCAGAAGCTGAGCGCCATCGCCATCTTCACCGACATCAGCCATTCCTTCGTCAGCGATCCGCCGCTGGCGCTGACCGCCTCGCTAGGCGCCTTCGACGTGCTGGTGGCCGAACAGAAGGCTTTCAATGAGACGTTGCACACTTTCGACACGATGCTGATGGAAGCCGGCATCGACGACAAGACCGCCGACGAACTCGACGCCACCCGCACCAAGATCGAGCAGATCCTGGGCATGATCGAACAGCTCCTCCTGACCAGTCCCAAGATCCTAGAGGAGTTCTGATGGCGGAGCCGGCAGCCGATCCCCTCATCGACAGCCCGCCGGCCCCACCTCCGGACCCACGCCCGGACCCGGTTCTTCGCCGCCTTCTCCGCAGCCTGCCATTGCCGGCCGCCGTCCCCATTCTGGCTTTGATTGCCGGCGTCGGCGTATCGGTGCTGGCACTGGTCCAATCGGACCGCCTGCTGCGCAACGAGGAGGAGCATCGCTTCGCCCTGCGGGTGGAGGAACTGCACAGCAAGCTTGCCGACCGGGTGCGGGTGTACGAACAGGTCGCCCAGGCCGCGGCATCGCTGGCGATGACCTTTCCCGACCTGCGCTGGACCGAGTGGAACCGCTTCGTGGAGGCGCTGGACGTGCCGCGGCGCTATCCCGGCATCATCTCCATCGCCTATGCCCGTGCCGTGACCGCCGGGCAGGCCGGCGACTTGGTGGCGTCGATGCGCGCGGCCGGCCTGCCGGGCTTCCGCATCTGGCCTGAGACCGCGGGGACGGAGCGGGTGGTCAACGTCTTCGCCGCCCCGGCCGACGAGGCGAATGCCCGCGCCCTGGGCTTCGACATGATGTCGGAAGCGGCGCGCCGGTCGGCCATCGAACGGGCGCGCGACAGCGGCCAGCCTGCCGCGACCCGGGCGATCACGCTGAAGATCGACGAGGCGTCCGGAGCGAAGCCGGCCTTCATCCTCTATCAGGCGACCTACCGCGGCGATCCGCTGCCGCCCTCGCCGGAGGCCCGGCGCGCCGCCTTCACCGGCGTGGTGCTGACGCCGGTGCGGATCGGTCCGCTGGTGGACGGGTTGACCGACGAGTTGCGCCCCGATGCCGGCATCGAGATCTTCGACGCGCCGCTGGCCGAGGCCGAGGTGCCGCTCTATCGCAGCCGCCGCCCGGCCCAGGGGGACGATGGCCAGGAGGGCGGCCAGGAGGGCGGCCAGGAGGGCGGCCAGGTGAGCGTGACGCGGGAGCTGCCGGTCGGCGGCCGGGTCTGGACCGTGCGCTACCAGAACCTTCCCGATACGCTGCTGACCGCGCATGACTGGGTACCGGGAGCGGTGCTGGTGGGGGGGCTGGCGCTCAGCATCGCGCTGTCGCTGATCCTGCGCATGATGCTGGCGACCCATTCCCGCGCGCTGGAGCTTGCGGGGGAGATGACCGCCTCGCTGCGCCTGCAGGAGGCGGAACGGCGGCAGCTCTTCACCCAGGCGCCGCTGGGGATCGCGCTGGTCGGGCCCGACGGCCTGGTGGCGGACTGCAACCCGTCCTTCGCCGCCGCCGCCGGGCTGCCGCGGGAGGCGCTGATCGGCACCGACGTCCGGCTGCGTTTCGGCGACCAGGCGGCGGTCTTCGCGCTGGAGGCGGCGCTGCAGGGCGAGAGCGGCAAGCTGGAATCCGACCAGCCGCTGCTGCTGGGCGGCCGACGCAGCCATTTCAGCCTGCATTTCCAGCCGGTCACTGCCGACGGCGAGCTGAAGTTCGTCGTGGTCTTCGCCGAAGACATCGGCGAGAAGCGCCGGGCCGAGCAGCATATCCAGTATCTCGCCCATTTCGACGCGCTGACCGGCCTGCCCAACCGGGTGCTGCTGTACGACCGCATCGCCCAGGCACTGCGCGAGGCGCGGCGTGACGGCAGCAAGCTGGCGGTCCTGTTCATCGATCTCGACCGCTTCAAGGTGATCAACGACAGCCTGGGCCACAGCTTCGGCGACGAGGTGCTGCGGTCGGTGGCGCGGCGGCTGCAGGCGGGCCTGCGCGAATCCGATACGGTCGGGCGGCTGGGCGGCGACGAATTCCTGATCGTCGCCCGCCGGGTGACGGAGCCGGGCGATGCGGCCCGCGTGGCGGAAAAGGTGGTGGCCCATCTCGCCAGCCCCTTCACGGTCGGCGGCCAGAATTTCGTGGTGACGCCCAGCATCGGCATCAGCCTCTATCCCGACGATGCCGACGACCCGGAAGGGCTGATCCGCTGCGCCGACATCGCCATGTACCATGCCAAGGAGCAGGGCCGGAACGGCTTCCGCTTCGTCACCAGGGAGATGGGCGCCAAGTCACGCGAGCGCATGGACCTGGAGGGCAGCCTGCGCCGCGCCATTCGCGAGGGCGAACTGTTTCTGGTCTATCAGCCGCAGGTCGACACCCTGACCGGCCGCATCGTCGGGCTGGAGGCGCTGATCCGCTGGCGCCATCCGGAAGAGGGGACGGTCCTGCCCGGCCGTTTCCTGCCGGTGGCGGAGGAGACCGGGCTGGTGCTGGCGATGGGCGACTGGGTGCTGTTCGAGGCCTGCGCCCAGATTCGGCGCTGGCGGACGCGCTTCAACCTGTCGGTGCCGGTGGCCATCAACGTTTCCGGTGCGCAGTTCCGCGACGGCCATCTGCCGGCGAAGGTCGCCCGCGCGCTCGACGCCAACGGGCTGAGCGGGCCGGAACTGGAGATCGAGGTGACCGAAAGCAGCCTGATCGACGACGTCGAAGCGGCGGCGGAGACACTGGCGGCGCTGAAGCGGCGCGGCGTGCTGATCGCGCTGGACGATTTCGGCACCGGCTATTCCAGCCTGAGCTATCTGCACCGGCTGCCGATCGACAAGCTGAAGATCGACCGCTCCTTCATCCACGATCTGTCGACCGGCGCCAGCAACACATCGGTGCCCCGCGCCATCGTCGGGCTCGGCCGGAGCCTGGGCCTGTCGGTCATTGCGGAGGGGGTGGAGACGCAGGAGCAGTTGCAGCTGCTGCGCGACCTGTCCTGCGAAAGCTACCAGGGCTATCTGTTCAGCCGTCCGATCCCGGTCGAGGAGGTGGAGCGGATGCTGGGCAGGCTGGATGCGCGGGAGGCGGTGCCGGTCGGATAGGGTGGCGGCAGTCCCCCGCATTCCGGTCAGACCCGGGCGGCGAGCACCGCCTCGTCATGCATGAGATGCAGCACCTCCTTCTTGTAGCGCATGAAGTCTGGCGAGGTCAGGGCGTCGAGGTCGCGCGGGCGGGGAATGTCGATGGTCAGCGAGCGCTTTATCCGTCCGGGACGCGCCGTCATCACATGCACGGCATCGCCGAGGAAGATCGCCTCATCGATGTCGTGGGTGATGAATAGGACGGTCTTGCGCCGCGCCTGCCAGACGTCGAGGAGCAGTTCCTGCATCAGCTGCCTGGTCTGGCTGTCGAGCGCGCCGAACGGCTCGTCCATCAGCAGGATCCGCGGGTCGTTGGCCAGCGCGCGCGCCAGGGCCACGCGCTGGCGCATGCCGCCCGAAAGTTCCTTGGGGAAGGAGCGCTCGAAACCGGCGAGGCCGACCGCGCGGATCAGGTCGTCGGCGATGTCCTCGCACTCCGCCTTCGGCAGCTTCTTCAGCTTCGGGCCGAACATCACATTGTCGCGCACCGTCAGCCAGGGGAACAGGGTGTAGCTCTGGAACACCATGCCGCGGTCGGCCGAGGGGCCGGAAATCGGCTTGCCGTCGAGCGTCATGCTGCCGGACGTCGGCGTCTCCAGCCCGGCGACGAGCCGGAGCAGGGTGGATTTGCCGCATCCGGAGGGGCCGACGATCACCGCGAAGGTGTCGTGGGCGACGCGCAGCGAAACGGTGTCGAGCGCGGTCACCGTGGGCTTGCCCTTGGGCTTGAAGCGCACGGTGACGTCGTCGAGGGCGAGCAGGCTCATCGGGCGTTCCTTACAGATCGGCGGACCAGGACAGCAGGCGCTGGCGCAGCAGTTTGAAGAGGGAATCGGTGACCAGCCCAAGGAAGCCGATGGTGAAGACGCCGAGCAGGATCACGTCGGTGAACAGGCCGCGCATCGCATTGAGGATCATGTAGCCGAGGCCGCTGTCGGCGGCGACCAGCTCCGCCACCACCAGATAGGTCCAGGCCCATCCCATGGTGACGCGCAGATTGTCCATCACGCCCGGCAGGCAGGCGGGAAACAGGATGCGCTGCACCACCTGCCGGCGGCTGGCGCCCAGCGTATAGGCGCAGTCGATCAGATCCTTGGACACCCGCGCCGACACGTCGGAGATCAGGATCAGCTGCTGGAAGAAGGTGCCGAGGAAGATCACCATGATCTTCTGTTCGATGCCGATGCCGATCCACAGGATCAGCAGCGGGATGAGCGCGGAGACGGGGATGTAGCGCATGAAGCCGGTGATCGGCTCGACCGTCGCCTGGACCGCCCGGAAGCTGCCCATCAGGATGCCGAGCGGCACCGCCGGGATCGACGCCAGCAGGAAGCCGGACAGGATGACGGTCAGGCTGGACCCGATATGGCGGAACAGCGACAGGTCGCCGATCCGCTTGATCCCGGCGGCCAGCACCCGGTCGGGCGCGGCCAGGAAGTCGGGGGGCGTGAAGCCGCCGTAGGTGAGCAGGCACCAGATGCCGAGGAGTGTGCCGACGGAGCCGGCGCCGAGCGCCAGCGTGGCGCCGCGCGGGATATCGACTTTCGGTGCGAAAAGGGAACGGGTCGACATGGTGCCTGCTCCGTCACGTCACTTGACGATGCCGGCGGCGACCATGCCGGCCGGATCGGCGTCGAGCTTGAACAGGCCTGCGGCCTCGCCGAGCGCCTTGGCGTTGGCGATGGTGGCGACGATCCCGTCGGGCTTGGCCGGATCCATGAAGGTCGCGTTCATCGCCGAATCATAGAAGGCGATACCGGCCCGGGTCTCGGCGAACACCTTGGGATCCTCCAGCCAGCCGCCGACCCCCTTCGCCATGATGGCGTCGGCTTCGCCGGCGTGGGTCTTCTGCCACTCGACCGCCTTGCTCCAGGCCCGGTAGAGCGCCGTCATCTCCGGCCGGCGCGCTTCCAGCTTGGCCTTGGTCGTCACCATCACGTCGGTGATCAGCCCCGGCTTGGCCGAGCTGTCCACCAGCAGCGCGCCATGGGGCGTGGCCTTGCCACGGCTCAGCCAGGGTTCCCACGTCACGGCGGCGTCGACCTTGCCGGCGACGAAGGCGGCCCCGGCATCGCCGGCTGTCATGTTGAGGCCTTGGACGTCCTTGACCGTCAGCCCGGCATCCTTCAGCAGCACGCCGAGGAAGAACTGCGACACCGACCCTTCGGTGAAGGCGATCTTCTTGCCCTTCAGGCCGGCGACGTCCTTGATCGCCTTGTTCGCGACGATGCCGTCGCCGCCGCGGCTGTCGTCGACCGCGAACAGATAGGTCAGCGGGCGGTCGGCCGAGGTGAAGGCGAGCACCGCGTCCACTGTCGTCACCGCCACGTCGATGCGCCCGGCGGTCAGGGCCGGCATGCGGGTCTTGACGTCCTCCATCAGCACCAGCTTGACGTCCAGTCCCTCGTCCTTGAAGAACCCCTTCTCCTTGGCGATGTAGAGCGGGCCGTAGCCGACCCAGGTCGAAAGGGCGACGGTCAGCGGGTCCGCCGCTGCGGCGGTCGAAAAGCCGCCCAGGGCGGCGAGGAAGGCAAGGGCCGGTCCGCGAAGACGCGAAAGAAACTGCTTCATGCTTCGGGCTCTCTGGTTTTGAAGGGGGTGTCGGGGGAGGCCGCGGGTCCGCGGCCGAAGTGGCCGGGCGGACCGGAGCCTGCGGATCAGGTCTTGCGGCGCAGCGTGGCGGGCGAGGTGGCGAGCAGGCAGAGCAGCTCGAACATCATCGAGATGCCGACCCAGGCGGTGCCGCCCGACGGATCGAAGGGCGGCGAGACCTCGACGAGGTCGGCGCCGACGAGGTTCAGGCCCGACAGCAGGCGCACCATGCGCTGCGCCTCGCGCGTGGTCAGGCCGCCGATTTCCGGGGTTCCGGTGCCCGGCGCGAAGGCCGGATCGATGGCGTCGATGTCGAAGCTGAGATATGTGGGATGGTCGCCGACGATGGAGCGCGCCTCCGCCATGACGGAGTCGATGCCGCGATCCTCGACCTCCTCGATGCGGATGATCCGCACCCCCTGTTCCAGGCCCCAGGCGACGTCGGCGCCGTCATACATGGTTCCCCGGATGCCGATCTGGACGACGCGGCGGGGGTCGAGATAGCCGTCCTCGATGGCGCGGCGGAACGGCGTGCCATGGGTGTATTTGAATCCGCCGAAATAACTGTCGAACAGGTCGGTGTGCGCGTCGAAATGGATCATCGCGAGCGGCGCATCGGCGCCCAGCGCCTTCAGGATGGGGTAGGAGACCAGATGGTCGCCGCCGGCGCTGAGCGGCGTGATGCCGCGGCTCCTGAGCTTGCCGTAGAAGCCGGCGATGCGGTCGAGCGCGTCGGCGACGTCGGCCGGGTTGACCGGCGAATCGCCGAGGTCGGCGACGTTGCGCAGCGAGAACGGGTTGACGCCGCTGACCGGATGGACCGGCCGGATCATGGTGGAGAGGTCGCGCAGCTGCCGCGGGCCATGGCGCGTTCCGGGACGGTTGGTGGTGCCGCCGTCCCACGGCACGCCGACGATGGCGATGTCCACCTCCGCGGTGGCCGCGTCGTCCAGCCCGAGATAGGGCAGGCGCATGAAGCTGGGCAGTCCGGCATAGCGCGGCAGGTCGAATGCCGACACCGGTTGGAAGGACATCGGCGCAGGTATCGGCGCAGGCATCGGCGCGGCATCCGGCAGAGGCTGTCCGCCGTCGGATTTCAGGGGCATCGCGGTCTCCACGGGGGTCGATGACCGCAACGTTGCCATAGGATGAAACGTCCAATAATATCGAAGTTCAAACCTTCACGTCCGACAAAGCCAACCTATCATGCAGCCCAGCCTGCCGCCGCTGAGCGACGTCGACCTGCGTCAGCTCCGGATCTTCCGGACTGTGGTGGAGAACAACGGCTTCACCCAGGCGCAGGGCGAACTCGGCATCTCGCGCTCCACCATCAGCGCGCAGATGGCCGCGCTCGAAACCCGCCTCGGGCTGACGCTGTGCCGGCGCGGGCGGTCGGGCTTCTCGCTGACCGAACATGGGCAGAAGATCTACGCGGAAACCATCAAGTTCTTCGCGGCGATGGACAATTTCCGTACCGAAGTGGGCGCCATGCGCGGCCGGCTGGTCGGGGAGCTGCGGATCGGCGTCGTCGATGCCGTTGTCGAAAATCCAGCCTGTGCCCTGGACCGGGCGATCGCCGCCTTCAACGAACGGGTTCCGGACGTCCATCTGACGCTGATGATCGTCTCGCCCAACCAGATCGAGACCGAGCTGCTCAGCCGGCAGATGGAGATCGCCATCGTGCCGAACCAGCCGATGAACGGCGCGGTTCAACTCCAGCAGCTGTTCCATGAGGAGCAGAACCTGTTCTGCGGCGCCCGCCATCCTTTGTACGCGGCGGATGCCGCGCGGGTGTCGCTGGAACGCATCGCCGAACAGGCCTATGCCCGCCGCGGCTATGCGGTGGCGACGGGCTTCAACACGCTGTTCAAGCATGCGCCCAGCGCCACCGCCTACAACATGGAAGGGCAGGCGCATCTGGTGCTGAGCGGCCGGTTCGTCAGCTTCCTGCCGCGCCACTATGCCCAGCGCTGGGTCGATGGCGGGGAGATGCGGGCGTTGCGTCCGGATCTCCTGAGCTTCAAGATCGCGCTGTGCGTCGCCCATCTGCCGCAGAGCGTGCTGTCGCGGGTGGCCAAGGCCTTTCGCGACTGCCTGATCGAGGTCCACACGCGCAAACTGCGCTGATCCGCGCGCGGCGCCTCCGCCGGTCGCGGACGGCCTTTCAGAAGGGCAAATCCGGCCCTGCGCCGCCCGGCGCCAGCAGCCCCAGCGTCGCCAGCGCCATCACCTGCGCCGCATGCACCATGTCGTCGATGCCGACCCATTCGTCGGGCTGGTGGGCGAGGTCGAGCACGCCGGGGCCGTAGGCGATGCAGTTCTTCAGGTTGCCGATGCGCACGACATGCTTCTGGTCGTAGGTGCCGGGGGACACCACGCGCTGGGCCGGGCGGCCGAGCACCGTCTCGATGGCGGCGGCCACCGCTCGCACCACGGGTGCGTCGGCGTCGGTCATGGTCGGCAGGAAGGCCAGCACCTCGCGCAGCTCGTAGTCGAAGCCGGGGCGGCTGCGGCGCAGATCCTCCAGGATGGCGACGATCTCGCCGCGCACCGCCGCGGGATCCTCCTCGATCAGGTATCGGCGGTCGATCACCATGCGGCAGCGGTCGGGCACCATCGGGCTGGGCAGCCCGTCATGGTCGTCGCGCTGGCCGCCATGGATGGCGTTGATGTTGATGGTGGACTGGCGCGCCCCCTCCGGCACGACCGGCATGTCGGTGCGCTTGGCGGCGAGGCGGGGGAGCAGCTCGGTCTCGATCCGGTGCAGAACGGCGCCCATGTGGCGCACCGCGCAGTTGCCGAGGAAGGGCATGGAGCCGTGGGCGACGCGGCCCTTGGTCTCGATCTCCGCCCACCAGACGCCGCGGTGGCCGACGCAGACGCGGTCGACGTTCAGCGGCTCCGGGATGATGACATGGTCGACCCTGGGTCTTGAGAAATAGCCGAGCTTCGCCAGATGGCCGACACCGCCATAGCCGCCGGACTCCTCGTCGACCGTGCCGGAGATCTCCAGGGCGCCGGCGGTCAACAGCCCTTCGTCGAGCAGCGATTCCACCGCGACGATGGACGCGGCGATGCCGCCCTTCATGTCGCAGGCGCCGCGGCCATAGACCCGGCCGTCCTTCACCACCCCGGCGAAGGGATCGACGGTCCAGCCCTCCCCGGCCGGCACCACGTCGATATGGCCGTTGAAATGGACGCAGGGCCCCGGCCGCGGGGCTTCGATGCGGGCGATGACGTTGGTGCGCGGGAAGCGGTCGCTGTCGCCGGCCGCCCCCTCCGCCCGCACATACTCGACCGTGAAGCCGCGTGCCGCCAGCCGCCGGCCGATCAGTTCCGCGCAGGCGGTGTAGGCGTCGCCGGGCGGATTGACGGTGGGGATGCGGATCAGCGCCTGTGTCAGCGCGACGAGATCGTCGCGCCGCGCCTCGATCCGGCGGAACAGCGGGTCGGTGGCGGATTGCATGGCCTCTCCCCTGACAAGGACCGGTCCAGTGTCGCGCCAACCCTACAATCCGTCCACCCTGCCTTTCGGGCGTGGCGGCGCCGGAGCTTCCGTTTGTGCAGCGCACTTTCCCGCGGCGCGCCGGGCCGCTACAGTCGCCGCGCCCTCCACAGTGGAGAAGGCAGTGGAGACTCCGTCATGACCGTCACGCATCCCATCGGGCTGAGCGCCCCGACCCTGGCCGACCCGGTGATCGCCGAGGCCGCCGCCCGCTTCGTCGCCGCCCGCCGCGGCGCGACCGGCCTTGCCGGGTTCCCCGGCCCGCTGCCGGCCGATCTGGCGACCGCCTACGCCATCCAGGCCACCGCGACCGCGTCCTGGCCCGACGAGGTCGCCGGCTGGAAGGTGGCGCGGGTGCCCCCGGCGTTGGAGGAGGCGCTGGGCGCCATCCGCTTCATTGGCCCGGTCTTCGCCGGCACGGTGGTGCTGTCCGGAGGCGGTCCGCTGAGCTTCCCGGTGATCGCCGGCGGCTTCGGCGCGGTGGAGGCCGAGTTCGCGGTGCGCATCGCCGCCGACGCGCCCGCCGACAAGCTGGACTACAGCCCGGCGGAGGCCGCCGCCTTCATCGACGCCGTCCATGCCGCCATCGAGGTGGCGGGCGGCCCGCTGGCTCCGGTCAACGATCTGGGGCCGACCGCCTCGACCGCGGTGTTCGGCAACAACACCGGCCTGATCGTCGGCGAGGAGATCGTCGGCGCCGTCGAGGGCGCCGACGTTTTGCGCGCCGAGGTGCTGATCGACGGGCAGAGCGTCGGCGTCGGCAGCGCCGCCAAGCTGCCGGGCGGCATTCCCGCCGCGGTCGCGGTGGCGCTGGGCATGGCCGCGCGGCTGGGCCGGCCGCTGAAGGCCGGGCAGTGGGTGTCGACCGGCGCCCTCACCGGCGTCCATTCCATCGCCATCGGGCAGGAGGCCCGCATCTGCTTCACCGGCCTGGCGCCGATGACCGGCACCGCCGTCGCCGCGGCTCCGGCCGGCTGATCGGTAAGGTTCTTCACCGTCAGCGGCGCGGACGGTGCATTCCAGGGTGTGGCTGCGGGCATGGCCGCCCGTGGCCTTGGGGGGAGCCAAACCGGCGCGGGGATGCTTGAATGGCCTCCCCCTCCCTTCTCCCGAGTGCGCCCTCTTGTCCCAGTCCGGCCTGTCGTCGTCCAGCCTTCCATCCGACCCCGCCGTCGAGACCTCCCTGATCCCGCCGGTCCATCTGCTGATCGGGCTGGGGCTGGCGGTGGCGGGGGTGATCGCCTTCTCGATGCGGCCGGTCATCATCAAGCTGGCCTACCGCTACGACGTCGATCCGGTGACGCTGATCATGCTGCGCATGGTCTTCGCGCTGCCCTTCTTCCTGGGCATGGCCTTGTGGTCGGGGCGGCGGGGGGCGGGGAAGCCCGGCGAGCGGGCGGCGGTTTCCGGCCGCGATCTGGCGCTGACCATCGGGCTCGGCGTCACCGGCTATTACGCCGCCAGCTTCTGCGACTTCCTCGGGTTGCGCTATGTCTCGGCCGGGATGGGGCGGCTGCTGCTGTTCCTCTACCCGACCATCGTGGTGCTGCTGTCGGCGCTGTTCCTCGGCAAGCGGATCGGCCTGCGCGAGGTGGTGGCGCTGGTCGTCTCCTATGCCGGCGTCGCCCTGGTGGTGTGGTCGGAGATCGGCATCGGTCATCCCGACTTCCTCACCGGGGCCGGGCTGGTCTTCATGGGGGCCTTCCTCTATTCGATCTATCTGGTCGGCAGCAGCCGGGTGGTGCAGCGGATCGGCTCCATGCGCTTTACCGCCTATGCGATGACGGCGGCCTCGCTGTGCTGCATCGTGCAATTCGCCGTGATGCGGCCGCTGTCGGCGCTCGACCTGCCGCTGCCGGTCTACGGGCTGTCGGCGGTGATGGCGGTCGTCTGCACCGTGCTGCCCGTGCTGATGACGGCGGAGGCGCTGCGGCGGGTCGGCGCCAACATGGTGGCGCTGAGCGGCGCCATCGGCCCGGTCGCCGCCGCGCTGTTCGGCTATCTGGTGCTGGCGGAGCCGCTGGGCTGGCTGCAGCTGGCCGGTGCCGCCCTGACGGTGGCCGGCGTCCTGATCATCACGCTGTGGAAGACCGCCTGAGCGCAAGGCCCTGTTTTCCTCTGCCTGCTTTCCTCTGCCATCGGCGGAATAACCGTCGGTCCGCCGCCGTCCCATCTCCTGAGAGAAGCGCCCGGCAAGCCTGGCCGGCGCGCAGCAGGGGGATGACGGCGATGATGACCAGTTCGACCACTTCGACCGGTGCCGGCATGGCCGGCGTGACGACCGCCGGACAGGATGCGCTGCTGCTGGCGGCGCGCGTGCTGCTGGGGGCGATCTTCGTGCAGAGCGGCTTCGGCAAGCTGATGGCGCTCGGCGGCTTCATCGGCGGGCTGGAAAGCCAGGGCGTGCCGATGGCGGCGGTGCTCGGCACCGTCGGCGCGCTGGTCGAGGCGTTCGGCGGGCTGGCGGTGGTGCTGGGTGCCTGGACCCGGCTGGCGGCGCTGCTGGTCGCCGCCTTCACCGTCGCCGCGACCCTGATCGCCCACCGCTATTGGGATGCGGCGCCGGAGGCGATGAAGATGCAGCAGACCCAGTTCATGAAGAACCTCGCCATCATCGGCGGTTTCCTGGCGCTGGCCGCTGCGGGCAGCGGGCGGTTCAGCGTGGATGGATGGCTCGCGGGGCGCCGCTGACCGCCTTGCGGTTGCCGCCGGCCGGGAAAGGGGCCATATCTGGGAGCCTTCCAGATCAGGCCGGCGGTCAGCGTTATGTCCAAGCGTGTCAGCGACAAGCGAGAGTCCGGGCAGGGGGCGGGGCATGAGGCCGAGCAGGGGCTGGCACGGTTCGGCCGTGCCGCGCTGGCGGCCGTCCTGCTCGGGCTGTCCGCCACCATGACCATGTCCGCTCCCACTCCCGCATCCGCCGCCGCTCCGGCGACCCCGGCGAAGGAGCTGGCGCAGAAGACCTGCGCGACGCTGACGGCCCGTGTGGACGAGGTGACGGGCCGCGGGCCGCTGTTCCTGCGCAGCTACGACAATTCCTATGCCCCCGGTCCGACCTCGGAGCCGGCGCTGTCGAATGCCGCCTTCACCTACGACAACGCGCTGGCGATCATGGCGCTGACCGCCTGCGGCCGGCAGGACCGCGCGCTGCGCATCGGCGAGGCGCTGCTGGACGCGGTATCGCTCGACCGCGCCGGCTGGAAGGGCCGGCTGCGCAACGCTTACCGTGGCGGCGCCCAGAAGCAGCGGCCGATCCCGCCCAACGGTTGGTGGGACGCCATCGGCAACCAGTGGGGCGAGGATCCCTATCAGGTCGGCACCGCCACCGGCAACGTCGCCTGGGCCGGGCTGGCGCTGATGACTTTGGCCGACCGCACCGGCGAGGCGCGCTTCCGCGACGGCGCTGCGGAGCTGGCGCGCTGGGCCGTCGACCATACCCGCGACCCGCGCGGCCCCGGCGGCTTCAACGGCGGCCTCCAGGGCTTCGACGATTCGCCGCAGCCGCTGCCGTGGAAATCGACCGAGCACAACACCGACCTCGTCGCCCTGTTCGGCTGGCTGGGCGGCGATTTCGCCGGGCCGGAGCGCGAGGCGCGCGGCTTCCTCGACGCCCTGTGGGCGGCGGGTGGCGGCCATTTCCCCATCGGCACCGCGCCGGACGGGGTGACGGTCAGCAATGCGACTTCCGGGCTGGACGCGCAGCTCTGGCCGCTGCTGCTGCCGGATGCGCCCGACGCGTGGCGGGCCGCGCTGTCCTATGCCGAACGGGCGCATGGCGCCGACGGCGGCTTCGACTTCAACGACGACCGCGACGGCATGTGGGTGGAGGGCACGGCCCAGGCGGCGCTGACCTATCGCATGGTCGGGCGGCGCGGCGATGCCGACCGGCTGTTCAGCGAGATCCTCAAGGAATTCAGCCCCGGCGGCTATCTCTACGCCACCCGGCCGCAGGTGCTGACCACCGGGCTGGCCATCGGGCCCGACAGCAAGACCGACGATTTCCTCTATTATCGCCGCCCCCATCTGGGCGCCACCGCCTGGGCGGCGTTGGCGGCGCTGGGCTGGAACCCGTTCACCGGCAAGATTGTGCCGTAGGGGAGCATTCCTTCCGGCTTTATCCGTGGAAATGCTCGTAGAGTTTGCGGGCGATGGCGGCGCTGATGCCGGGGGCGGCCTCCAGATCCTTCAGCCCGGCCGACGCGACGGCGGTGGCACTGCCGAAATGATGGAGCAGCGCCTTCCTGCGGGTCGGGCCGATGCCGGGGATGCCGTCGATGCGGCTGTGCGACATCGCCTTCATGCGGCGGGCGCGGTGGCTGTCGATGGCGGTGCGGTGGGCCTCGTCGCGCAGCCTTTGCAGGAAATGCAGCACCGGGTCGTTGGCGGCGAGGCCGAGCGGCGGCACGCCGGGTCGGAAGAAGCGCTCGCGCCCGGCGTTGCGGTCCGGCCCCTTGGCGATGGCGACCAGCGGGATGTCGGTGATCCCCAGCATCGCCAGCTCGTCGCGGACCGCGTTGAGCTGCCCCAGCCCGCCGTCGATCAGGATCAGGTCGGGCCACAGGCCGGCGCTGCGGCCCTGTTCGTCTTGGCTCCGATCTTCGGTGCGCGCCCGGGCGAAGCGCCGGGTGAAGGTCTCGCGCAGCATGGCGTAGTCGTCGCCCGCCGCCTCGGGATCGCGGATGTGGAAGCGGCGATAGGCGTTGCGCTGGAACCCCTCCGGCCCCGCCACCACCATGGCGCCGACCGGGAAGGCGCCCTGGATGTGCGAGGTGTCGTAGATCTCGATGCGGCGCGGCGGGGCGGGCAGGGCGAAGACGCGCGCCACCCCCTCCAGCAGCGCCGCCTGGGTCGAGCGGTCGGCCAGCCGCCGGCCGAGCGCGTCGCGCGCATTGGTCAGCGCATGCTCGACGGTGCGGCGCTTCGGCCCGCGCCTGGGGGTTTCCACCGCGACGCGGCGGCCGGCGGTCAGGCCCAGCGCCTCGGCCAGCAGCTCCGGGGCGGCGACCGGGTGGCTCAGCAGCAGCAGGGCGGGCGGCGGGGTGTCGGCATAGAGCTGGGCGGCGAAGGCGGCCAGGATGTCGCCCGGCTCCTCCTCCGCATCGATGCGGGGGAAGAAGGCGCGGGTGCCCTGGTTGCGCCCGCCGCGGAAGAAGAAGGCCTGGACGCAGGCCGCCCCGCCCTCGCGGTGCAGGGCCAGCACGTCGGCGTCGCCAAGCGTGTCCTCCAGGTTGATGTCCTGGCGGCTCTGGAGCGCCGTCAGCGCGCGGATGCGGTCGCGCCAGCGGGCGGCGTCCTCATACTCCAGCCGGTCGGAACTGTCCTGCATGTGGCGGGCGAAGTCCGCCTGGACCTCGGCGCTGCGGCCGGACAGCACGTCGCGCACGCCCTGGACCTGGGCGGCATACTCCTCCTCGCCGACGCGGCCGACGCAGGGGGCGGAGCAGCGCTTGATCTGGTGTTGCAGGCAGGGCCGGGTGCGCGAGGCGAACACCCCGTCGTCGCAGCTGCGCAGCAGGAAGGCCCGTTGCAGCGCCGCGATGGTCATGCCGACCAGATGGGGCGAGGCGTAGGGGCCGAACAGGTCCGAATCGCGGCGGTTGCCCTTGCCGGCCTCGCCTTTGCCGGTGGTGCCGCGCCGCTCGGCGCTGCCGCGATGCTGCATCAGCCGGGGGAAGTCATGTCCCTTGCCGATCACGATGTAGGAGAAGGACCGGTCGTCCTTGACCAGGATGTTGAAGGGCGGCAGCAGGCTGCGGATCAGGTTGGCTTCCAGCAGCAGCGCCTCGGCCTCGGTGTGGGTGGTGACGAACTCCATGGCGCGGGTCAGCGCCACCATGCGGCGGGTGCGGTCGGGCAGCCCGTCGTTCCGGGTGTAGCTCGCCACCCGCCGCTTCAGGTTCTTCGCCTTGCCGACATAGAGCACCGACCCGTCGGCCGCCAGCATCCGATAGACGCCGGGCGTGTCCGGCAGGGTCGCGAGCTGGGCGCGGATCACCTCCGCCCCGCGATTGGACGCTCCGTCCATCTGCACGTTCGTATCTCCCGCCTTTCCGACCGCATTTCCGATTCGCCGCCTACCCAACCAGTAGAACGGAACGGGTCCAAGAGACAAGAATCGGATGGGGCACCGATGAATGCGGAGCTGGCGACCGGCATGTCCGGCCGGCCACCGCCACCCCTGCCGGCTGCGGCATTCTTTCAACTCCGAATTCGCGAATGCCGCGTATAATATCGGATACGAACGAAAAGTATGGATGATATTCCCCGTATGGTATGCGGGGCAACGAAACAAACCGACCGAACAGGGGAGAAGCGCCTTGGACATCAGCGCAACCATTCTACAGGACATCTGCGATTCCATCGGCCGCGAGCTGGACGCCGTCGTCTCCTTCGTCGGCAAAACCGGCAGCGTGACCGCCTCCACCGCGCGCGAGCGGATCGGCACCGCCCATCCGGTCGCCACCGAGATCGTCGGCCGCCGGCTGGACGAACGCGCGGTCAGCCGCGAGGACGCCGCGAAGTCTGGCGGCACCATGCGCGAGGGCTATGCCATCGCCATCGACCTGGACGGCGACCGGGTCGGCGCGCTCGCCATCACCGGCACGGCCGAGCAGGCCCGCCGCTACGCCCGCCTCGCCCGCCATTGGGTGGCGGCGGCCCTGCGGGTGGAAACGGCGGAGACCCGCCGGATCGCGCTGGTGCGCGACCTGTCCGACCGGGTGGAGCGCGAGGTCGGCGGGCTGGCCGGGGAACTGACGGAGGCGGGCCGCAGGCTGGAGACGGCGGTCGCCGCCGTCCGCAAGGCCGGGACCGACGGGCTGCGCCAGACCGCGGATGCCGCCGGGGCGGCGCGCGCGGTCGACGGCTCGGTCAGCGCCATCGCTGGCATGCTCGACCGTCTGGCCTCCACCTCCGACCAGATTTCCGGCGACACCAGCAAGGCGCGCGAAATCAGCCACGCGGCGGCATCGGACAGCGACCGCGCGACCACGGTGATGACCTCGCTGCGCTCGGCGGCGGAACAGATCGCCAGCGTGGTCAAGCTGATCAACGCCATCGCCAGCCAGACCAACCTGCTGGCGCTGAACGCCACCATCGAGGCGGCACGGGCGGGAGAGGCCGGGCGCGGCTTCGCCGTCGTCGCCAACGAGGTCAAGGCGCTGTCGCGCCAGACCGCCGACGCCACCAAGCAGATCGCCGATCAGGTCGCCAACCTGCAGAAGGAGACCGCGGCGGTCGACGAGGCGCTGGGCCGCATCCATTCCACCATCGGCTCGATCCAGGCGATCAACGGCACCGTCGCCGCCGCCATTGATGAACAGGCGGCGCTGACGGCGGAGGTGTCGCGTTCGCTCGACCGCTCCCGCCAGGACGCCATGGCGGCGGAGCAGCGGATCGGCGACGCCGAACAGACTCTGGGCGGGGTGACGCGCACGCTGGACGAGCTGACGGCGCTGGGGCAGACCATCGCCAGCCGGGCCGGCAGCCTGGGCAACGGCCTGGGCGGCCGGCTGTCCGACGCGCTGCGTCAGGTCCGCGGGTAGGGCTGGCTGCTGTCGACCGGGTCGTTGCCGGTCATGGTGCCGGTGATGGTGTTGCGCAGCACGGTGATGCGGGCGGCCGGCGCCGCGCCGCCCGGCAGCGGCACGATCAGCCGGCGCTTGACCGGCTGGTGGGCCGCCCGCCGTGACACGCCGGCGAAGATCTGCTTGGACGCCTCGATCATCGTCACCCCGGCGAAGGCCTTGAACCAGCGCCCGCCGACCTCTTCCCAGGCCGGCGCCGACTTCTGCAGGACGCGCGAGCGCAGCGGCGGCATGAACAGGGCGTGGCGGGTGCGTTCCGGCACGAACATGGTGTCGCGCAGCACTTGTTTCAGCTGCGACGAGGAATAGGGGAAGCCGTGGCCGAAGGGCGTCCAGTCGGCGCGCGCCCACAGGCCGCGGCGGTTCGGCACCACCGCCAGCACCCGGCCGCCGCCGGCCAGAACCCGCCAGATCTCGCGCATCATCGGCCGCAGCTGCTCGGTGCCCTCCAGCCCATGGACCAGCAGCACGCGGTCGATGGTGTTGTCGCCGAAGGGCAGGTCGGCCTCGTCGCCCAGCGCCACCATGCCCGGCCCCTCCGCCGGCCAGAAGCTGACGCCCTGGCTGGCCGGCATCACCGCCGCCACCCGGTCGGCCTCGCCGATGAAGGGGCGCAGATAGGGCGTGGTGTAACCGATGCCGAGCACGATCTGGTTGCGCACGTCGGGCCAGATGTTGCGGATGCGCCGACGGATCATCCGCTGGGCGGTCTGACCCAATCCGGACTCGTAGAACTCCCTCAGATCGACGATATCTGTGTACATGGTGTCCCAAGCGTAACACGGGTTTCGCATCGCAACAGCAGGGAGTCCGCTGCCGTGGAGGTCATTCTCGTTCCGGCTTTCGCCGACAACTACATCTATGTGCTGCGCGATGCGGCATCCGGCAAGGTCGGCGTGGTCGATCCCGGCGACGCGGCGCCGGTACGGGCCGAATTGGAGCGGCGCGGCTGGTCGCTGACCCACATCTTCCTCACCCACCACCATGACGACCATATCGGCGGCGCCGGGGAGCTGAAGGAGCGCTACGGCGCCAGCGTGGTCGGCGCCCGCGCCGACGCCCACCGCATCCCCGGCCTGGACGTGATGCTGGGCGACGGCGACCGCACCCTGTTCGGCGGCCAGACCGCCCGTGTCCTCGCCGTTCCCGGCCACACCAGCGGCCATATCGCCTTCTGGTTCGAGGCGGCGGACTCGCTGTTCTGCGGCGACACCCTGTTCTCGCTCGGCTGCGGCCGGCTGTTCGAGGGAACGCCGGCCCAGATGTGGGGATCGCTGCAGGAACTGCGGGCACTGGCCGATCAGACCCGTGTCTATTGCGGCCATGAATACACCCTGTCCAACGGCCGATTCGCCCTGACCGTCGACCCCGGCAACGCCGCGCTGCACCGGCGGATGGAGGAGGTTGCCGAACTGCGCGACCGCAACCAGCCGACAATCCCCACCAGCATCGGGATGGAGCGCCGCACCAATCCCTTCCTGCGCGCCGACGACCCCGGCGTCCAGGCCGCGGTCGGCATGGCCGGCGCCCCGGCGGTGGAGGTCTTTGCCGAATTGCGCCGGCGCAAGGACCATTTCCGCGGGTGAGGGCTGCCGGACGTGCCTCTGGACCATCCGCCGGATCGCGGTCTAGGCTTCGCCCGGGACAGGATCACCGTGGAAGGAACGCCGATGCTGACGCTGCGCTGGAGCCCCACCTCGCCCTATGTGCGCAAGGTGATGATGGTCGTGATCGAACGCGGGCTGGAGGACCGGGTGGAGCGGGTGTCGACCGATCCCTGGTCGGTCGACACCGACCTGACGGCGGACAACCCGCTCGGCAAGGTTCCGGCGCTGACCCTGGAGGATGGGACGACCCTGTTCGACAGCCCGGTGGTCGCCGAATATCTCGACAGCCTGGGGGACCGGGCGCCGCTGTTCCCGCCTGCCTGCCCGGCACGCTGGACGGCGCTGCGCCTCCAGGCCATTGCCGACGGCATCTGCGACGCGGCGATCCTGCGCCGGCTGGAAGCCAACCGCCCCGACGGCGAGAAATCGGCCGGCTGGATGGAGCGGCAGCGCAAGGCGGTCGCCCGGTCGCTTGACCTGTTGGAGGCGGAGGCGGCGTTGCTGGAGGGGGAGGACAGCATCGGCACGCTGGCGGTGCTGGCGGCGCTCGGCTATCTCGACCTCCGCTTCGGGCATGAGGATTGGCGCGAGGGCAGGCCGGCGCTCGCCGCCTGGTTTGCCGGGCAGGCCGGCCGCGACAGCCTGCTGCGGACCGCGCCGCCGGCGTAATTCAAGTCGTGTAACACCGGGATGATCCAGGCGACGGAACGGACAGTCCAGCCTTGGGATGCGTAATAATGCGGCGCCCGGCAATGACGGGCGCCGCTTTTGCGTGCATCCAATGTTCATATCCGATTCACCATGACTGTCGCGCTTCCAGTTCGTGACCAGGACCGATCCAATCGGATCTGTAGTGCGCAGCGATCTTTCGATTGTGCGTAGCGAAAACTTCACCGAACCGTCACTCAAACATCCAAACAGAGGGGCTACCCATGGGCTCGGCCGGCTTGCGGAGAACCGCGGGCGCGGCACGGACAACCTCCAAGCCACGGGTGGCCCACATGGCAGACCGCATCGACCCGCGCCGGCGGTCCGGCATCAAGTCGAAAATGCTGATCGCCTTCGGCACCGTGGCTGCGCTGCCCTGCATCGCGGCGGTGGTCGGCTGGATGTCCTACGGTGCGGTCAGGGGCCATGTCGCCGACATCACCGGAACCCAGGTGCCGGTTCTGAGCGCCGCGCACGGGCTGGCCACAACCACCGCCCGCGTGCTGGCATTGGGGCCGCTGATCGACGCCGCGTCCTCCGACGAGGATCTGGTCCGGCTGCGCGGCGCGGTGGAGGCGCAGCGCGGCATGCTGGACGGCCAGCTTGCCCGGCTGTCGGTCGGCCAGGGCGATGCGGCCCGCATCGGGGAGCTGACGGGTACCGCGCGCTCGCTGCTCGGCAGCATCGACGCGCTGCAGGCGGCGACCGGCCGGCGGCTGAGCCTGCAGGAACAGCGCAGCACCCGGCTGGCGGAGCTGAGCGACGCCCATGCCCGGCTGCTGGCGGCGCTGAAGCCGGACATGCAGGCCTCGCGCGAACAGCTGGCCCAGGCGATCTCGGCGATGGTGGAGACGACCTCGCAATCCTCCGCGGTGATCGGTGGCGAGCTGGGACAGACGGTGATCCCGCTGTTCCAGTTGCGCGGCGCCGCGGCGGCGCTGACCAAGTCGCTGCTGATCGGTGCCTTCGAGACCGACCGGTCCAAGGTGATGTCGCTCTCCACCGACTTCGACTCCGCGCTGTCCGACGTGCAGGGCGCCCTGCGCCCGCTGGCCAAGAGCGAGGCGGCGGCCCCGGTGGTCGCGGCGATCAACGAGCTTTCCACCTTCGGCGACGGCGACCGCAGCGTCTACATGCGCCGCGTCCGCCATCTCACCCCCGGCATTCCCGACGCCGAGGCCGCCAAGCTGTCGGCCTCGCTGGCGGCCAGCGTCGACGACATCGTCCGGCTCGACAGCGACGCCAACGCCCGCATGCTGCCGCTGATGCTGAACTCGCGCGGCCGCATCGCCGAGGCGGGCAACGCCATCGCCGAGCGGATGCAGGATCTGTCGACCAACATGGTCCCGGCGGCACAGCACCGCTACACCGTGCTGAGCGGCCTGATGGCCGACGCCAACCTGCTGGCCGGCAAGCTGGCCGAGGCCGGCAACGCCGAGACCCCGGCCCGGCTGGCCGCGGCGCGGCGCACGCTGGACCCGCTGGCGGCGACCATCCGCAACACGCTGCAGGAGTCGGGGAACGATCTGGGCGGCGAGGTCCGCCGGCTGTCGGACCGGCTGCTGGCGCTGGGCTTCGGCGACGACGGCATCCTGGCGCTGCGCGGCGGCGAGCTGAAGGCCTATGCCGACAATGCCGGGCTGATCGACAGCAACCGCAGCACCGGCGCCGCCCTGACCGCCATGGTCGACGGGCTGGTCCAGTCGGCCGAGCAGGCGACCGCGGCAGGAGCGACCGCCGCCCATGACGCGCTGGAGCGCACCAACGAGGTGCAGATCCTGCTGGCGACCGCCGGCGTGCTGCTGGCCGGGATGATCGTCACCCTCTATGTCGGGCGCCGCGTCGTCGGCCGGATGGAAACGCTGGCCGCCGCCATGCGCCGGGTCGCCGGCGGCGACCTGATGGTCGACCACAAGGCGGGCGGCAACGACGAGATCACCGACATGGGGCTGGCGCTGGACGTCTTCATCGCCAATGCCCGCGCGATGGAGGAGGCGCACGAGCGGGTCGAGATCGAGCGGCGCAACGCGGCCTCCGCCCGCCGCACCAGCATGCTGGAGATCGCCGACCAGTTCGAGCGCAACGTGCTGAGCAGCGTCGAGACGCTGGCGGAGGCCGCCCGCGTGATGGCGGCACGTGCCCGCTCGCTGACCGACATCGCCGCCAACGCCAACGACCGCGCCGACGCGGCGATGGAGCTGTCGGGCGAGATGGCCGCCGGGATCCAGCAGGTGGCGACCGCCGCCTCGGAGATCTCGCAGTCGATCGCCGAGATCAGCAAGCGTACCGGCGAATCGGCCCGCATCATCGGCGATACCGCCGCCGGGGCGGAGCAGGTCAAGGCCACCGTCGCCGAGCTGTCGAGCACGGCGGGCGAGATCGGCACCGTCGTCGGGCTGATCGACGAGATCGCCGGCCAGACCAACCTTCTGGCGCTGAACGCGACCATCGAGGCCGCCAGGGCGGGGGAGGCCGGCAGGGGATTCGCCGTCGTGGCGGGCGAGGTCAAGGCGCTGGCCGGCCAGACCGCCCAGGCCACCGCCGAGATCGCCCGCCAGATCGCCGCGACCCAGTCGGCCAGCCGCCAGACCGTGGAGGTGGTGGCGACCATGACCGGCAGCGTCCAGCGCATCGAATCCAACGCCTCGGCCATCGCCGCGGCGATCGAGGAACAGGCGACCATCACGGCGAGCATCGTCGACAGCTCGCACCGCGTCGCGGTCGGCACCCAGGCGGCATCCGACCATGTCGCCGGCCTGTCGGAGGCCGCGGCCAAGGTGCGCGCCCAGGCCGGCGACGTGCTGCAGGTTGCCGAAAGCCTGTCGCACGAGGCGACCAGCCTCGGCTCGTCGGTGCATCTGTTCCTCCAGGAAATCCGGGCCGCGCGATGAGCGGGCGGTCAGGGGCAAGCACGGGTTGGTTTCATAAAACTGACACGTAAACAAAACAAACCCGTCACTGGCCGCGGCTATGGTCACCGCGACGAAGAAGGCGGGTACCGATGTCCGGCCAAGGCCGGGCTTTCCTCGATCCCAACGACACCGTCCAAACCTATCGGGAGTTTAGCCGTGAAAACCATGACCTCGGCGTTCGTTCGCTGCGCCGCCTTCGGTGCCCTGGCCGTCCTGTCCGTGTCGGCCGCCCCGCTGTCGGTCGCCTCGGCCGCCGACATCTCCGGCGCCGGCGCCACCTTCCCCTATCCGATCTATGCCAAGTGGGCCGACGCCTACAAGAAGGAGACGGGCACCGGCCTGAACTACCAGTCGATCGGTTCGGGCGGCGGCATCAAGCAGATCAAGGCCAAGACGGTCACCTTCGGCGCTTCGGACATGCCGCTGAAGCCGGAAGAGCTGGAGCAGGCCGGTCTGATCCAGTTCCCTATGATCATGGGCGGCGTCGTTCCGGTGGTGAACCTGAAGGGCGTCAAGGGCGGCGAGATCAAGCTGTCGGGCACGGTGCTCGCCAACATCTACATGGGCGAAGTGACCAAGTGGAACGACGCCCAGATCAAGGCGCTGAACCCGAACGTCAACCTCCCGAACACCGCCATCGCTCCGATCTACCGCTCGGACGGGTCGGGCACCAACTTCCTGTTCACCGACTACCTGTCGAAGACCAGCCCGAAGTTCAAGACCCAGATCGGCGCCAACACCTCGGTCCAGTGGCCGGCCGGCATCGGCGCCAAGGGCAATGAGGGCGTGGCCAACATGGTCAAGCAGACGGACGGCTCGGTCGGCTACGTCGAATACGCCTACGCCAAGCAGAACAACATCACCCACCTCGGCCTGCAGAACAAGGACGGCAAGATCGTCGAGCCGAAGATCGAAGCCTTCCAGGCCGCCGCGGCGAACGCCGACTGGGCCAACGCCAAGGGCTACTACGTCCTGCTGACCGACGAGCCGGGTGCCGAGAGCTGGCCGATCACCGGCGCCAGCTTCATCCTGATGTACAAGAACCCGCAGGATCCGGCCATCTCGGCCGAAGCCCTGAAGTTCTTCGATTGGGCCTACAAGAGCGGGGCCAAGATGGCCACCGACCTCGATTACGTCCCGATGCCGGCGTCGGTGATCGAGATGGTCGAGAAGACCTGGTCGCAGAGCATCCAGGTCGAAGGCAAGCCGATCTGGACCGCTTCGGCCAAGTAAGCCGGCCACCCCACCCCGGACGCGCCGGTGCACAGCCGGCGCATCCGGTGGTCTGATCCGCCGGCGGGAACGGAATTCGCCGTTCCCGCCGCACGTCTCACGGAGCGGCCATGACCGAGATCGCGCTAGCCTTGACCGACGAACACGCCTCCACCACACGACGGGCCCGCCGCCAGCGCCTGCAGGACGCGGCCTTCCGCAACGCCACGCTATTTTTCGCCCTGGTCGTCCTGCTGATCCTCGGTGGCGTCACGGTATCGCTGATCGACGGCGCGCTGCCCGCGCTGCGCGTCTTCGGTTTCGGTTTCGCGACCAACGAGGTCTGGAACCCGGTGACCGAAGAATTCGGCGCGCTCGCCCCGATCTACGGCACGCTGATGACCTCCATCATCGCGATGGCCGTCGGCATTCCGGTCAGCTTCGGCATCGCGCTGTTCATCACCGAGATGTGCCCGGCCTGGCTGAAGCGCCCGCTCGGCGTCGCCATCGAGCTGCTCGCCGGCATTCCCAGCATCATCTACGGCATCTGGGGCCTGTTCGTCTTCGCCCCCTTCATGCAGTCGACGATCCAGCCCTTCCTGATCGCCACGGTGGGCCAGGTGCCCGGCATCGGCAACCTGTTCACGGGCCCGCCCTATGGCATCGGCATCCTGACCGCCGGGCTGATCCTGGGCATCATGGTGCTGCCCTTCATCACCTCCATCACCCGCGACGTCTTCGAGACGGTGCCGCCGATGGTGCGCGAATCGGCCTATGGGCTGGGCGCGACCACCTGGGAGGTGGTGTGGAACGTGGTGCTGCCCTACACCCGCACCGGCGTCATGGGCGGCGTCATGCTGGGGCTGGGCCGCGCACTGGGCGAGACGATGGCGGTGACCTTCGTCATCGGCAACGCGCACCGCATCAGCTCCTCGATCATGGCGCCGGGCACGACGATCTCGGCCTCCATCGCCAACGAATTCACCGAGGCGGTCGGCGACGTCTATACCGCGTCGCTGGTGGCGCTGGGCCTGATCCTGTTCCTGATCACCTTCGCCGTGCTGTCGATCGCCAAGCTGATGCTGCTGCGCCTGCAGCGCAAGGCCGGAGTCTGAGGCCCATGAGCATGTCCAATTCCGCGACAATGGCCGCCCCCGTCGGTGGGCTGTATCACCGACGCCGCATCGTCAACAAGGTGGCCCTCTCCCTGGCGCTCGGGGCCGCCGGCTTCGGCCTGTTCTGGCTGGTCGCCATCCTGTGGACGCTGCTCTTCAACGGGCTGTCGGCCATCAACCTCAGCCTGTTCACCGAGAACACGCCGCCGCCGGGCGGCGAGGGCGGTCTGCTGAACGCCATCTTCGGCAGCATCGTCATGACCACGGTCGCCACATTGGTCGGCACGCCGATCGGCATCATGGCCGGCACCTACCTCGCCGAGTTCGGCCGCGGCAGCAAGCTGGCCGAGGTGGTACGCTTCATCAACGACGTTCTGCTGAGCGCGCCGTCGATCATGGTCGGACTGTTCGTGTACGAGGTGATGGTCATCCGCATGGGCCATTTCTCGGCCTGGGCGGGCGCCATGGCGCTGGCGGTCATCGTCATCCCGGTCGTGGTCCGCACGACCGAGGACATGCTGAAGCTGGTGCCCAACAGCCTGCGCGAAGCGGCAGCCGCGCTCGGCGCGCCGCAATGGAAGATGATCACCATGGTCGCCTACCGCGCGGCCCGCAACGGCATGATCACCGGCGTCCTGCTCGCCATCGCCCGCATCAGCGGCGAGACCGCGCCCCTGCTGTTCACCGCGCTGAACAACCAGTTCTGGAGCGCGGACATGAATGCGCCGATGGCCAACCTGCCGGTGGTCATCTTCCAATACGCGATGTCGCCCTATGAGGATTGGCGCCAGCTTGCCTGGGGCGGCGCGCTGCTGATCACGGTCGCCATCCTGCTCCTCAACATCGGCGCCCGGCTGCTGGCCGGTCTCGGCACGACGAGAAAGTAACCATGACGATGACCCACATGGACGCCAACAGCCCCGCCCACGGCAGCCACAGGATGCCCCCCGGCATGGTCGCCGGAGCCGGTGCCGAACGCCCGATCGCCGGAGCCGGCCTGCCCGAGAAGTTCACCGTCCGCAACCTGGACTTCTTCTACGACGGCTACCGCGCGCTGAAGGACATCACGCTGCCGCTTTACGACCGTCAGGTCACCGCCTTCATCGGCCCGTCGGGCTGCGGCAAGTCGACCCTGCTGCGCATCCTGAACCGGATGTACGACCTCTATCCCAAGCAGGTCGCGACCGGCGAGGTTCTGCTCGACGGCGTCAACATCCTGTCGCCCAAGCAGGACCTGAACCTGCTGCGCGCCCGCGTCGGCATGGTGTTCCAGAAGCCGACTCCCTTCCCGATGTCGATCTACGACAACATCGCCTTCGGCGTGAAGCTGTACGAGAAGCTGTCCCGCGCCGACATGGACGAGCGGGTGGAATTCTCGCTGCGCCGCGCCGCGCTGTGGGACGAGGTGAAGGACAAGCTGCGCCAGAACGGAATGAGCCTGTCCGGCGGCCAGCAGCAGCGCCTGTGCATCGCCCGCGCCATCGCGGTCAAGCCGTCGGTCCTGCTGCTGGACGAGCCGACCTCGGCGCTCGACCCGATCTCCACCGCCAAGTGCGAGGAGCTGGTGGACGAGCTGCGCTCCGACTACTGCATCGCCATCGTCACCCACAACATGCAGCAGGCGGCCCGCATCTCCAACTTCACCGCCTTCATGTATCTGGGCGAGCTGATCGAGTTCGGGAACACGGAAGAGATCTTCACCAACCCGACCAAGGAAAAGACCTCCGAATACATCACTGGCCGGTTCGGCTGAGGGTTCGGGCGGGCCGTCAGGCCGGAGGAGGGGTCGCCACGGGATTGGCGGCCCCTTTGTCGTTGCAGGCCCGCCCCGTCGAGGCGTGGTCCCGTCAGTCTTGAATAATCCGGCCTGCCGCCGCTGCAGTCATGTCCGGGAGTCGGTCCCACGATGATGGCTTGCCGACGACCTTCGGTTGGAGCCGGGAACGTCCGCGCTTGATTTTGGGGGCCGGGACTGGGACGTTCATTGCCGTCACTCGGGAGCCGGCCGGCAGGAACGAGGTGATGTTTCCTTGTTAAACCGGGGCATTCTTCCGCCGAAAGACGCCCTGATCCGTCAGGTCATTCAATTTCCATAACAGAGCTTATGTGTTTTTTCGTGTGTAGGCGCAAAGTTAGAATGTCAGTCTGTGGCAAACTAGAAATGTCAGTTCCCAGTCGGATGTCAAACGCCTGGGAGGCTGTCGATGGGCTGGGTTTCGATGAGCGAGCGGGAGCTTCAGCGCGTTGAGGTTTTGGGCGAGATCGTGAACGGTCAGCGCAGCGTCGCCTCGGCGTCCTCGTGTCTTGGCTTGAGCGAACGGCAGGTTTGGCGGCTGCTGGCCCGGTACAAATCGGGCGGCGGCGGTGCGCTTGCTCATCGGGGCCGCGGGCGTCCCTCGAACCGCCGCTTGGACAGCGAACTCCGCGAACGGGCGTTGGAGCTTGTCCGCACCCATTACCGGGATTTCGGTCCGACCTTGGCGGCGGAGATGCTGGCGGATCGGCACGGGCTGACGGTGTCGCGCGAGACGCTGCGGCAATGGATGGCGGAGACTGGTCTGTGGCTGTCGCGCCGCCAGCGGCGGCAGTTCCACCCTCCCCGTCTGCGCCGGGAGCGGCTTGGCGAGTTGGTGCAGATCGACGGCAGCGAGCACCGTTGGTTCGAGGAGCGTGGCGATCCCTGCACGCTGCTGGTGTTCATCGACGATGCGACGGGGCGGCTGATGCAGTTGCGCTTTGTCGCGTCGGAGAGCGCCTTTTCCTACTTCGCGGCGCTGGAGGGCTATCTGGCGGCGCATGGCCGCCCTCTGGCCTTCTACTCGGACAAGCATTCGGTGTTCCGGGTGTCGCAGAGCGAGGCCAAGGGCGGTCAGGGCATGACGCAGTTCGGACGGGCGTTGGCGGAACTGACCATCGAGATCCTGTGCGCCAACTCCAGCCAAGCGAAGGGCCGAGTCGAGCGGGTGAACCGGACGCTGCAGGACCGGCTGGTGAAGGAGTTGAGGTTGGCCGGCATCACCGGCATCGAAGCGGGCAACGCTTTTCTGCCGGGTTTCATCGAGCGCTTCAACGCCCGTTTTGCCGTTCCCCCTGCCCGGCCGGACGATGGGCACCGGCCGCTGACGGTAACGCCGGATCGCTTGCGCGAGATCCTGTGCTGGCGTGAGCAGCGCCATGTCGGGCAGCAACTGACGCTGTCGTACGAACGCAAGCGGATCATGCTGGATGTGACGGACCTGACCGAGGGGTTGGTCGGCCAGTATGTCGACACCTATGCCTTTGCCGATGGCCGCCTTGAACTGCGGTGGAAGGGAGCGGCGCTGTCCTACCAGGCGTTCGACAAGGACCAGCGGGTCCTGCATGCCGACATCGTGGAGAACAAGCGGCTGAGCGCGGTATTGGCCCAGGTCAAGGAGATCCAGGACAGTCAGTCGCCGCCTCGGGTGAAGAGCAACAGTGAGAAGCTCGGCTATCGCAAGACCGGCGCGGGAAAGCGGGGGCGCAAAAGCTTCGTGGACAAACATATCGAGGCGAAAGCCGTCGAATAGTGCTGGGTGTGGCCCGGGCCGCTCCGCCTCCGGCTCCGCGGCCCGGGCCACACCCAGCACTGACAGTCCTACTTTGCGCCGAACACTGACAGTTCAATTCGGTTGCAACATTCGTGTATGTGCAGGTTCGGCGACATGTGCAGAATTTGCCAAGCCCGTCGTGAAGCGACAAGACCGCAGCCACGGCGAGGGCCGATAGTGCCGTCCGACCCGAGGCAAGCAGTGGGAAACGACAGCCATGTCCGCACCGGCCGTATCCGGCAACTCGCCCCTGCCTTCGCCGCTGCCTTCGCCCCTGCCCTGGCTCCTGTTGCTGCTGTCGGTCACGACCGGACTGGTCGACGCCATCAGCGTCCTCGGGCTGGGCAAGGTCTTCACCGCCAACATGACCGGCAACGTCGTCTTCCTCGGCTTCGCCGCCGCCGGCACGCCCGGCTTCCGGGTCTTGCCGGCGGTGGCCGCGCTGCTGTCCTTCCTGGGCGGAGCCCTGGTCGCCGGCCGGATCGGCAGGAGATTCGCCGGCCGGCCGATGCGGCATTGGCTGCTCGCCGCGGCCCTGTTCGAGACGTCGCTGTTCTGGATCGCCGCCGTCGTCGCCACCGGCTTCGACATCGACGCGCAGGCGCCCGCTTCCGGCCTCTATGCGATCATCGCCCTGACCGGCTTCGCCATGGGCTTTCGCAACGCCACGGTCCGGCAATTGAAGGTTCCCGACCTGACCACGACGGTGCTGACCCTGACCCTGACCGGGCTGGCTGCCGATTCCAGCTTCGCCGGCGGTGGAAACACCAATGCGCGGCGCCGGATGGCGAGCGTGGCGGCGATCTTCCTCGGGGCAGCCGTCGGTGCCGTCATGGTGATGCAGAGCGGGCTGGCCCTGCCCCTGGCCGTCGTCGGTGCGCTGGTTCTGGCCGGCACCGCGCTCTGCGCGCTGCATCCGGTGTCGGCCGAGCCGGCAGCGGCCGGCTGAGGTTGGCAGGAAGGCCCCGCGACGACCGGTGAAGCCGTCCCCCGCCCTGCGACTGGAGATCGGACAATGAAGGCTGGCCGGCTCGAAGCCTTCACCGACGGGGTGGTGGCGATCGTCATCACCATCATGGTGCTTGAGTTGAAGGTGCCGGAGGGCGGCAGCCTCGCCGCCCTGGCGGAGCGCGTGCCGATCCTGCTGGCCTATGTGCTGTCCTTCGTCAATGTCGGGCTCTACTGGAACAACCATCACCATCTGTTGCAGGCAACCACCCGCATCGACGGGCGGGTGCTGTGGGCCAACCTGTTCCTGCTGTTCTGGTTGTCGCTGGTTCCCTTCGTCATCCGCTGGCTCGATGCGAGCGCCTTCTCGCCGGTGGCGACGGCGGCCTATGGCGTCGTCCTCGGCATGGCGGCCATCGGGTACAACCTGACCGAACGCGCGATCATCGCCTGCGGCGGCCATGAATCCACCGTCGCGCGGGCGGTCGGAACCGACCTGAAGGGCAAGATCAGCCTGGCGCTCTATGCCTTGGCCATCCCGCTGGCCTTCGTGGTCCAATGGCTGGCGATCCTGCTCTACATGCTGGTGATCCTGCTGTGGCTGGTGCCGGACCGCCGGATCGAGCGCGCCCTGGAGGAGTGACGGGCGAAAGGCCCGAAAGCATCCGATATCGGAAATTTTCCAATTGGAATTTCCGGCGCGTTCGCCTATGGTGCATGCACTTCCGGTGCCGGCCCGCCTTTCTTGCGGCGGCGCCCTTCCCTTCCTTTTCCGGTTTTCCCCAAGGCTCTTCGATGTCTCCCGTCCTTCGGCCGCGCAAGGCCGCCATGGCCTTCATCCTCGTCACCGCCGCGCTCGACGTCGTGGCGATGGGCATCGTCATTCCGGTGCTGCCGGCGCTGATCGAGGAATTCTCCGGCTCCGACGCACGGGCGGGCACCATCAACGGCGCGCTGATCGCGCTGTGGGCGCTGATGCAGTTCTTCTCGTCGCCGGTGATCGGGTCGCTGTCGGACCGGTTCGGGCGGCGGCCGGTCATCCTGCTGTCGGCCCTGGGGCTGGCGGCGGACTACGTGCTGATGGCCCTTGCGCCCGGCCTGTGGTGGCTGGTGGTCGGCCGGGCGGTCGCCGGCATCACCTCCTCCAGTTTCACCACCGTCTTCGCCTATATGGCCGACGTGACTCCGCCGGAACGGCGGGCGCAGGCCTACGGCATGGTCGGGGCGGCCTTCAGCGCCGGTTTCATCGCCGGCCCGCTGCTGGGCGGCCTGCTGGGCGAGCTGTCGCCGCGGGCCCCCTTCTGGGCCGCGGGAGCGCTGAGCGGCCTGACCTTCCTCTACGGCGTCGTCGTCCTGCCGGAATCGCTGGCGCCGGTGAACCGCATGGCCTTCTCCTGGCGGCGGGCCAATCCGTTCGGTGCGCTGCGGTTGCTGCGCTCGCATCCCGAGCTGTCGGGGCTGGCGCTGGTCAATTTCCTGCTGCACTTCTCCCACCACGTCTTTTCCGCCGTCTTCGTCCTCTACGCCGCGCATCGCTTCGGCTGGAGCGCCTGGGACGTCGGACTGCTGCTGGCGATGGTCGGTGCGCTCGACATGGCGGTGCAGGGGCTGCTGGTGCCGCACGTCGTGAAGAGGCTGGGCGACCGGGCCACGCTGGTCCTCGGCCTGTTCGCCGGCGCCGTCGGGCTGGGCTGCATGGGGCTGGCGCCGGACGGGCACTGGTTCGCGCTCGCCATCCTGCCGAATGCGCTGTGGGGGCTGGCGATGCCGACCATCCAGTCGCTGATGACGCAGCGGGTCTCGCCGTCCGAACAGGGCCAGTTGCAGGGCGCCAGCATGAGCGTGGCGAGCGTCGCCGGCATTCTGTCGCCGGTCTTCTTCGGGTCGGTCTATTCCGCGTCGGTCGGGACGGATCCGCTGTTTCCGCATCCGGGAACACCCTTCGTGATCGCGGCGCTGGTGCTGCTGGCCGGGGCGCTGATCGGCTGGGCGGTGGCGCGGCGCAACGGCCGGGCGGAAAGCGTCGCGGCCTGAGGTCTGCCTGACCCTGCCCTTGCGTCCGCGCGGGGGCGTCCCACATTGCTGCGTCACGCCCCCGCGCAATGTCCCATTGCTCCGCTGCGTTATCAGCGGTGGGAATTTGCCGGCCGACGCGCTAAGAGTGTCGGCTTGTCCACCCGCACCGATTCAAGAGCCCCGGAGAACGCGATGCTCGCGGCCCCCAACCTGTTCGCCCACCGCCCCGACCGGAGCGTGCGCCCGAAGGCGGCGCCCTTCCTGCCGATGTCGCGCGCGGAGATGGACCGGCTGGGCTGGGACCAGTGCGACGTCATCATCGTCACCGGCGACGCCTATGTCGACCATCCCAGCTTCGGCATGGCGATCATCGGCCGCCTGCTGGAATCGCAGGGGCTGAAGGTCGGCATCATCGCCCAGCCGGACTGGAGCAGCGCCGAGCCGTTCAAGGTGCTGGGCAAGCCGCGGCTGTTCTGGGGCGTGACCGGCGGCAACATGGATTCGATGGTCAACCACTACACGGCCGACCGCCGCCTGCGCCACAACGACAGCTACACGCCGAACGACGAGGGCGGCAAGCGGCCGGACCGCGCCGTCATCGTCTATTCCCAGCGCTGCCGCGAGGCGTACAAGGATGTTCCCATCCTGCTGGGCGGCATCGAGGCGAGCCTGCGCCGCATCGCCCAGTATGACCATTGGAGCGAGAAGATCCGCCGCTCGGTCCTGGCCGACGCCAAGGCCGACCTGCTGGTCTACGGCAATGCCGAGCGCGCCATCATCGAGATCGCCCAGCGCGCGCTGAAGGGGGAATCGCCCAGGGCGATGACCGACATCCGCGGCACCGCCATCATGCGTTCCAGCCTGCCGGAGGGTTGGACGGTGGTCGACAGCAGCTCGATCGACGACCCGTCGGTGACGGTGTCGCCGCGGGCCGCCGGGGCCGACCGCATGGTGGTGCGGTTGCCGAGCTATGAGCAGGTGACGGCCGACAAGGTGCTCTACGCCCATGCCAGCCGCGTCCTGCACCAGGAGAGCAACCCCGGCAACGCCCGCGCGCTGGTCCAGCGCCACGGCGACCGCGACGTCTGGCTGAACCCGCCGCCGATCCCGCTGGAAACCAACGAGATGGACGGCGTCTACGACCTGTCCTACGCCCGTGCGCCCCACCCGTCCTATGGCGACGCGCGCATCCCGGCGTGGGAGATGATCCGCTTTTCCGTCAACATCATGCGCGGCTGCTTCGGCGGCTGTTCCTTCTGCTCGATCACCGAGCATGAGGGCCGCATCATCCAGAGCCGGTCGGAAGGCTCCATCCTGCGCGAGATCGAGCTTATCCGCGATAAGACCAAGGGCTTCACCGGCGTCATCTCCGACATGGGCGGGCCGACCGCCAACATGTACCGGCTCGCCTGCAAGGACAAGGAGACGGAAGCGGTCTGCCGCCGGCCGTCCTGCGTCTTCCCCGACATCTGCAAGAACCTGGACACCGACCATTCCTCGCTGGTCCAGCTCTACCGCAAGGCCCGCGCGGTGCCGGGGGTGAAGAAGATCCACATCGCGTCCGGCCTGCGCTACGACCTCGCCGTCCGCAACCCGGAATATGTCAAGGAGCTGGTGACCCACCATGTCGGCGGCTACCTGAAGATCGCGCCCGAGCACACCGAGCCGGGACCGCTGGCCAAGATGATGAAGCCCGGCATGGGCGCCTACGACGACTTCAAGCGGATGTTCGACAAGGCGGCGAAGGAGGCCGGGAAGAAGCTCTACCTGATCCCCTACTTCATCGCCGCCCATCCCGGCACCACAGACGAGGACATGATGAACCTCGCCCTGTGGCTGAAGCGGAACGGCTTCAAGGCCGATCAGGTGCAGACCTTCCTGCCCTCGCCGATGTCGCTTGCGACCGCCATGTACCACAGCGAGCGCAATCCCCTGCGTCCGGTCCGCCGCGTCGGGTCGGAGACCGTGTCCTCGGCCAAGGGGCTGAAGCAGCGCCGCCTGCACAAGGCCTTCCTGCGCTACCACGATCCGGAGAACTGGCCGATCCTGCGCGAGGCGCTGAAACGGCTGGGCCGTGAAGACCTGATCGGGCCGGGCGAGGAACAGCTGATCCCGGCCTGGCAGCCGGTGGGGGCGACGGCCAAGCCGCGCGAACAGGCGGCGAAGGGCAAGAGCTTCCTGACCCAGCAGGCCGGCCAGGGGCGGCGGATGGTGCCGCCGGTCGGGCAGAGGCCGCGCCAGACCTCATCCAAGGTTGCGCCGTCCAAGGGTACTCCGTCCAAGGGGCGCTGACCGGCGCCACCCCGTCATCTTCCATGATGTGCTTGCGGCAGATCCGTCGAGACCTGACCGTCTTGACCGGAGCCGCATGCCCGTTTCCTTGGCTGCCGGCCGTCAAGTGGAAAATGAATTGAGGGGGAAAAAGATGGTCTTTCCACAACTGGAATGCCTCTGTACCACCTTCGAGGAGAAGGCTCCGCGTTCCACACGCGGGTTCGCGATTCCAGTCCTGCCAAGGTCAGCACGAGGACACCATGCCGGTTGTTCAAGCCAACGTGATTGCGCAGCCCCTCGGCAATGATCCGGGGGCATTCCTGAGGCAAAATGTCGTCACGTTCTTCATGCCGGACGGCATGAGCGTCGGTGACTGGAATCAACGCTATGGCGGGGCGACAGTCGGTGTCGGCGCCCACCGGCCCCATCATTTCCGGGTCGAGCATGTCGATGCCGTGAACGTCCGGTATCGCGGATACCTCTATGGCTGGCATACCAATGGCAGCATGTATCAGGTCAGGCCGCACAACAATGGCGACGGGACGGCCTATTTCCTGCCGTGGAACGTCGACAGCGGCTATTCGCTGTCCATCGGGGCCAATGCCACCCTGTTCTTCAATGCCATGATGAATGGCTGCTCCTTCGGCTGGAGCGCCGGAAACGGCATCGTCCGGGTTGCCCACCACAACATTCAGGACGCGAACGGCGGCACCGATAACGGGGCGATGTTGCAGTCGCTGGCCGGCTATGCCGGACGCTACATGCGCAATGACTACCGCCTGACGCAAGGCGGCACAGGACAGTCGACCGTCGTCGGCGCGCGTGTCAACGGCCAGTGGCAGATCTGGGCGCAGATCATCACGACTGATGGCGGTGGGACCTTCGACATCCAATCCGTGCGCCGTCTCCTGTAGGATTCCGCATCGGCTCACGCCTTCCGGACGATCAGGCCGTCACACGAACAACTCCATCGTCTGCGGCACGTTGCGTGGCGTCTCGCCGGCCAGGATGGCGCGGGCGGCGTCGACGGCGGCGAGCAGGCCGCTCTGGGTGAAGGGCTTGGGCAGGCAGCCGATACCGGTGAGCGGCCCCCCCTTCTTCAACTCGTCGCGGAAGGAGGTGATGAACAGGCAGGGCACGCCCATCGCCGTCAACTGCCGGGCGGCGTCGATGCCGTTCGACCCCATGCCGAGATGAACGTCGACCAGCGCCAGATCGGGCTTGCCGTCGGCAGCGAACGCCACGGCCTCCGCCGCGGTCACCGCCGGGCCGACCACGTCATGGCCGACGGTCTCCAGGTAGAGCTGCTGTTCCAGCGCGATCAGCACCTCGTCCTCCACCAGCAGGATCCTCATCCGCCGAACTCCTCGGCTGCTGAGGATTCCAGCAGCGGCACCGCGTCGGGCACCGGCAGCTCGATCCGGAAAACGGTTCCCTTCGGAGTGGTGTCGATGTCCACGCTGGCCCGGATCTGTCCGGCCAGGCTGGAGATCAGCCGCATCCCCAGGCTGCGGCTCTTGCGGATGTCGAAGTTGGACGGCAGGCCGGGGCCGCGGTCGGCGACGGTCAGGGCCAGCCGGTCCCTCTCGCGCCGGAAGGTCACCGTCACCTTGGCCGGCGCGTCGCCGCGGTGCTTCACCGCGTTGGTGATCAGCTCGTTGGCGATCAGGCCCAGCGGGGCGGCATGGTCGATCGGCAGGTCGACCACCTCGGACCGCACGGCGATGTCGCACATGTCGCCGCCGCCCGACGCGCGGGCAAGATCCTCGCACAGCTCGTTCAGGTAGGTGCCGAACTCGATGGTCTGGAACTGGTCGGCCTGGTAGAGCCGGTTGTGGACGCGGGCGATCGCCTCGATCCGGCTGCGGGCGTCCTGGAAATGCACCCGCACCCGCTCGTCCGGCAGGCTGAGGGTCTGCAGCGTCAGCAGGCTGGACACCAGTTGCAGGCTGTTCTTGACGCGATGGTTGACCTCGCGCAGCAGGGTCGATTTCTGGCCGACCAGCTTGCGCAGCGCCGCCTCCATCGACTTGATCTCGGTCACGTCGATGTGCATCAGCACCGTGCCGCCGAAGGGGCCCGCCGGCATCGGGGCGGCGAGGCAGCGGAACCAGCGCTGGCTGTTGGTGACATACTCCGCCGACACCGGCGGGCCGCCATCCCTCAGCAATGTGCGCAGGCCGTCCATCACGGTGTCGGCGCGCGGATCGACGGTCTCGCCCCGTCCGCAATGCCGGAGATAGTCGTCGCCGACGATGCAGCCCTGGCCGAGGAAGCTGGGTTCCGGCCCGGCTTCCGCCCAGGCGCGGTTGACCGAGACGATGTGGCCGGAGCGGTCGAGCACGGCGATGAAGGCCGGCAGCGCGTCGAGCGTCGCCTTGGTCTGTTCGGCCAGCTGCCGCATGGCGAGCGCGCTGGCCCGCAGTTCCTCGCGGGCGCGGCGGCGCTCGGTGATGTCGCGCAGGATGCCGGTGATGAAGCTGCGCCCTTCCGATTCCCAGCGCGCCATCGACAATTCCAGGTCGATGGCGCTGCCGTCGCGCCGCCGTCCGGACAGCTCCACCGGACGGGCGGCGATATCCAGGCCGCAGGGGCTGCCCGGGCCGCTGCCTTCGGCCATGGCGATCCAGTCCGGCGCATCGTCGCCCAGCAGGACGCGCACGCTGTGGCCGATCAGCTCGTCGGGCCGGTAGTCGAACTGGCGGGTGGCGGTGCCGTTCATCCACTGCACCATGCCGCGGGTGTCGGTGGTGACGATGGCGTCGGGAGCGGTGTCGACGATGGCACGGTAGCGTGCGTCGCGCTGTTCGCGCAGAACGCGCTCGCGGTTCACCGACGCGGTGACGTCGGTCACCTGGATCAGGCAGCGTGCGTCGCCGCCATGGGAGTGCGGCTGCGACGGCAGCGGGCGGATCAGCACATTGTGGACCATCCGCCGGCCGTCGGGCAGGCGCAGCGGGAACAGCATCGGGTTCAGCGTATGCGACAGGACGCCGGGCGCCCCGGTGGCCAGCGTGTCGCGCACCGCGCTGTGCAGCCGCGATTCGCGCAGGTTCGGCAGCGCGTCGAACAGATCGTGCCCCAGCAGCTCGCGGGCCGGCAGTGTGGAGGCCTGCTCCATCCAGCCGTTCCAGTAGAGCACCCGGCAATGGCGGTCCAGCAGCAGGATGCCGGCATCCAGCGCCCCCAGGACATCCAGGGCCCACGTGGGTTGATCAGGCAATGTGGGAGCCATTGGGCATTCCGGCGGATGTGGGGTCTTCGGATGCGATGCCCTCGATGAAGGCATGGATCAGCTGTTTCAGCGCTTCCAGCGACGACACCCCCATCAGCAAGGCGATGTAACCGCGGATGCTGCGGCTGCGGATCGTGAAGTCTATATAAAGGAATAGCACCAGTTCGTCGCTGTTCCCGGTCTTGTCCTTCAGGATATTGGCGCCGTCGCCGCGCAGCACCGCCGGCAGCGAGATCGTCAGCCGGTCCCGCAGTGCGTTGGCGACGATGACGAGGCAGCCGTTCAGGATGATGTTGCCGATCTCCGCCAGGGCGTCCTGTTCCAGGTCGACGATCTCCGCCAGCGTCAGGTCGCCGCCCAGGACCGCGCGGGCCAGTTCCAAGCTGTTGGCTTCCGGAAAGATCAGCATGGCGCGCCCGTCGAAGGAACCGCGGAACTGCTGTTCCACCGCGACCAGGCCGCTGCGCTCGCGTGCGCTCAGAAAGGCCGACGCCTCCTGCCGGCTGACGATGTCGACGGTCGGGACGGACAGCAGGACCTGATCGCTGACCATGCGGCTGAGATGGGTTGCGGCGCGGCCGACCCCCATGTTCACCAACTCGGTCAGCGCGTCGCGCTCCAGGTCGGTCAGTTCCACCATGTCTCGGCGCCCGTTCATTCCTGGTCTCGGTTTCCCAACCGGCGCCGCCCGGCGGTCGCACTCCGAATGTGGCCCATCGACGGCCAAAAGGGCACCCCCGTCAATGTCATATGTTAAGGTCGCCACGCCATAGCCGATATAGCCGTTCTCTTCCCACAATGGTCAGCCCAACCATCCGCCGGTTCATGCATCCTGCCTGAAAACGCGCCCAAGCCCTTGGTCCGTTTGCGCAAAATTGCCATGGGCGCGCAATTTTGCGTCCATGGTGCGGCGCCATGGCAATGGGGCCCTTGCCGGACACTTGTCCGGGGGGGTATGGCGTCTCCACATCAAGGATTGTGCCCCATTGCGATCGGGCGCTCTGCCAGGAGACGTCGATGACCCCCGAGGAACGCACGCTGCTGTCCGACCTGTTCCGCCGCCTGCGCGAGGCGGAAGCCCAGCCCCGCGACGCCGAGGCGGAGGATTTCATCCGCCGGTCGGTCCAGGACCAGCCGCTGTCCGCCTATTACATGGCGCAAACCGTCCTGGTCCAGCAGCAGGCCCTGACCGCCGCCCAGACCCGGATCGAGGAGTTGGAGCGTCAGGCGCGCGACCGCGCCGACCGGCCGGCGTCGACGGGCGGCAGCTTCCTGTCGAACGCGCTGGGCATCGGCCGCAGCCCGTGGAGCCGCGGCGGCGAGCAGCCTGCCGCCCCGCCGCCGGCCGGCCGCAGCCCATGGTCCGCTCCGCCCAATGCCCCGACCGGCATCGCGGCGCCCGGCTATGGACAGCCCGGCGCGGCCTATCCCCAGCAACCCTACCCGCAACAGCCCTTCCCCCAGGCCGGCATGGCCCCGCGCGGCGGCGGGTTCTTCGCCGGAGCGGCGCAGACGGCGGCCGGCGTCGCCGGCGGCATGCTGGCGGCGAGCGCGATCTCCTCGCTGCTGCATCATTCCCCCGGTCCCTTCGGCGAGGCGGTGGCCCAGACGCCAACCGGGGAAACGACGGTCAACGAAACGGTGGTCAACAATTATTACGGCGACGACCGGGGCGCCCCCCCAGAGGATGCGGCCCGGGACGTTTCCTATGACCAGGACCAGCCGGCGCCGGACGATGCGCCCTTCGACGATGGCGGCGGCAGCGGCGGGGACGATTCGTGGATCTGACCGGATTTACCGAGTTGAGCGGCCTGCCGCTCACGCCTCGTCGCGATAGCGCCCGGCGATGTCCTTGAACTCGTCCTCCAGGGCGACGAAGGCGTCGACGACCGCCGGATCGAAATGGCTGCCGCTGCCCTCGCGGATGATTGCGGCCGCCGTCTCGTGCGGGAAGGCCGGCTTGTAGCAGCGGCGGCTGATCAGCGCGTCATAGACGTCGGCCACCGCCATCAGCCTGGCCGACAGCGGGATCGCCTCCCCGGCCAGGCCCTGGGGATAGCCGGTGCCGTCCCAGCGTTCATGATGGCCGTGCGCGATCTCGCGGGCGATGCGCAGGAACGAGCTTTCTCCGACCGCCGCCATCTCCGCCTGCCCTTCGGCGGCGAAGATGGCGTCGTGGCCCAGAGCGGCATGGGTCTTCATGACGTGGAATTCGTCGTCGCTGAGCTTCCCCGGCTTCAGCAGGATCGAATCGGGGATGCCGACCTTGCCAACATCGTGCAGCGGCGCCGACTTGTAGAGCAGCTCGATGGTTCCCTCGTCGAGCCGGTCGGCATAGCGCGGGTCGTGGCGGAGGTGCAGGGCGAGCGCCAGCACATAGTTCTGGGTGCGGCGGATGTGGTTGCCGGTCTCGTTGTCGCGGGTTTCCGCCAGCGAGGCCATGGCGCGGATGGTGGCGTCCTGGGCCCGCAGCAGGTCGCGCGTGCGCTCCGCCACACGGATTTCCAGCTGCCGGTTCTGGTCGGCGAGCGCGCGGCGCGCCTCGCGCAGGGCGATGTGGGTGCGGACCCGCGCCAGCATCACCGGCGGCGAGATCGGCTTGGTGATGTAATCGACCGCCCCCGCCTCGAACCCGCGGGTTTCGTCATGGACCTGCCCCATCGCGGTGATGAAGATCACCGGCAGCTCGGCGGTGCGGGAGTCGGCCTTCAGCCGGCGGCACACCTCCACCCCGTCCATGCCCGGCATCATCACGTCCAGCAGGATCAGGTCGGGCAGCGGATCGCCGGCCAGCCGGGCGAGCGCCTGCGGCCCGTCCTTCGCCACGGTCAGGCCGTAGCTGTCGCGCAGCAGGTCGGTCATCACCTTCAGGTTGATCGGCTCGTCGTCGACCACCAGGATGCGCGGCTTTCCTCCGGCCGGTGTTTCAGGCTGCGGCGGCATGCTCATGACGCGGTCTCTCCAAGATCCCCGGGTTGGTGGCCGAGTTGGTCGCGCAGGTCGGCCAGGGCGGCGGCGGCGTCGTCGAAGTCGAAGGCTGCGGCATGGCGGCCGACCCGTTCGGCCGCTGCCGCTGCCGGGCTTCCGGCCAGCAGGCCGACCAGCGCGTCGGCAAGATCGCCCGCCTCCGGGTCGCCGGCGGCCAGCAGTGTTCCCAGCCGGTCGGCCAAGGGCAGTGCCGCCCGCCGGAGGTCCGGCGGACAGGAGGATCCGGGCCGGCCATCGGACGCCGGGCTTGCGGAAGCGGGCCCGGATGTGTGCCCGGGCGCGAGGTTGGACGCGGGGGCGGGCGGCGCGGGCGTATCCGGCGGCACCGGCCGGCCCAGGACGCCGATGCCTTCCACCACGACGGCGAGCGCGCCGGCAAGCCGGTCCAGCAGGCCGTCCTCCAGCACAGGCGGATCGGCCATGGCACCCTGCTCCACCGCGCCGGCCAGGACCGACAGGTCCATGGCGCCGACGGTGGCGGCGGTGCCTTTCAGCGTATGGGACAGCCGCAGCACGTCCGGCCAGCGGGCTTCCCGTACCGCGGCGGCCAGACGCAACGCCTCGTCGGCATGGGTGGCGGCGAAATCGACCAGGATGCGGCGCAGCAGTGCGAGGTTGCCGTTCACGTTGCGCCGCGCCACCGCGAGGTCGAGCGCCGGCAGGCTGTCGGGCAGCGCCGGAGCGGCCGAGACGGCGGCCGCCGCCAGCGTCGGCGCGGTGCTTGCCGCTCCCCCGCCGCCAAGCCCGCGCACCGGCTTCAGCCAGCGGGCGAGCGCGGCGTAGAGCGCTTCCGGGTCGATCGGCTTGGAGACATGGTCGTTCATGCCGGCGTCCAGGCAGCGCTCGCGGTCGCCGGCCATGGCATGGGCGGTCATGGCGACGATGGGCAGGGCCGACAGTTCCAGCTCGCGCCGGACGAGCCGGGTCGTCTCATAGCCGTCCAGCCCCGGCATCTGCACGTCCATCAGCACCAGGTCGAACTTGACCTCGCGCAGGCATTGCAGGGCCTCCTCGCCGCTGGCGACCACCATCGCCTCGATGCCGACCAGCTCCAGCAGGCCGCTTGCCACCTGCTGGTTGACCGGGTTGTCCTCCACCAGCAGCACGCTGCGCCCGACCAGCGCCGACAGTTCGGTCGATTGCGCCGGATCGCGCAGACGGCGCACGGAGTCGGCGGCGGTCCGCGGCGCCGAGCCGCCGAGCGCCGTCATCACCGAATCGAACATCGCCGAAGGCGTCACCGGCTTTTCCAGGATGGCGGTGACCGGCGGCGCTCCGTTCGGCGTTCCGTCCAGAGCCATGTCCAGCGCCGCCTGGACGCCCTCGGCGCCATAGGCGGTCGTCATCACCACCGGGGACCGGACGCCGGGGAGCGCGCGCAGCCGGCGCAGCGTCTCCACCCCGTCCAGGTCCGGCATGCGCCAGTCCAGCACCACCAGCTCCACCGCCGGCTTGAGGCCGGCCTGCCCCTCCTCCAGCCGGCGCAGGGCGGACCGGCCGTCGCCGACCGATTCCACGGCCAACCCGAACCGCTCCAGCATGTCGGTCAGGATGGAGCGCACGGCGTCGCTGTCGTCGACCACCAGCACCCGGCGGTCCATCAGGTCGCCGGGCAGCCGGTCGTCCACCGTCTCCCCGGCGGCGACGCGGCTGCGGACGGAGAAGCGGAAGATGCTGCCCTCCCCCGGGCGGCTTTCCACCGACACGCCGCCGCCCATCAGCTCCACCAGCTGCCGGCAGATCGCCAGCCCCAGCCCGGTGCCGCCGAAGCGCCGGGTGGTCGAGCTGTCGGCCTGGGTGAAGGGGCGGAACAGCGCCGCCGTCTGGTCGGGCGACATGCCGATGCCGGTGTCGCAGACCTCCACCTCCAGCCGGTACTCGTCGCCGGTGCCGATATGGCCGCCGACCGAGACCACCACCTCGCCCCGTTCGGTGAACTTCACGGCGTTGGAGACGAGGTTGAGGATCACCTGTCCCAGCCGCAACGGGTCGCCGACCAGGGTGCCCGGCACGCCGGTGTCGAGATCGACGATGAGTTCCAGCCCCTTTTCCCGCAACCGCGGCTGGACGACGGTCGCCACCTCCTGCAGCACGTCGCCGATGTGGAAGGGGATCGCCTCGATCTCCAGCTTGCCGGCCTCGACCTTCGAGAAGTCCAGGATGTCGTTGATGATGCCGAGCAGGCTGCGCGACGACGCCTGGATCTTGTCCAGATAGTCGCGCTGGCGGGCCGTCAGCTCGGTCTTCATCATCAGGTGGCTCAGCCCGATCACCGCATTCATCGGCGTCCGTATCTCGTGGCTCATGTTGGCCAGGAAATCGCTTTTCTGCCGGTTGGCGCGGTCGGCCTCCTCCTTGGCGCGGGCCAGTTCGTCCTCGGTGCGCTTGCGGTCGGTGACGTCCTTGTGGATGCCGGTGATGCGGGTCGGCAGGCCGGCCGGATCGCGGTCCGTCACCTTGCCGGCCGACAGGATCCACACCCAGTCGCCCGACTTGTGACGCATGCGGAACTCGACCTCGTAGACCGGCTCCCGGCCGCCGACATGCTCCTCCAGCGCGGACAGCACGCGCTCCCGGTCGTCGGGGTGCAGCAGGTCGAGCCAGGTGGCGCCGCAGGGCGGCAACTCGCCCTGGGCATAACCGAGCATGGCCAGCCAGCGGTCGGAGAAATAGGCGTAGTCCGACACCGGATTCCAGTCCCACAGCCCGGTGTTGGAGGCGTCCAGCGCCACGATCAGCCGTTCCTCGCTCTCCTGCAGGGCGGTCAGCATGCGCCGGCGTTCGGTGATGTCGCGGAAGACGGTGACCGAGCCGACGATGCGACCGTCCTCGCGCAGCGGCACCGCGGTGATGGCGATGGGAAAGACGGTGCCGTCGCGCCGGACGAAATGGTCGTTCTCCGAGCGGTGGATCTCGCCGCGCCGGATGCTGGACAGCACCGCGCAATCCTCCTTGGCGACCGGCCGCCCCATCCCGTCCTTGTGATGGACGGCGTCGTGCAGGGTGATGTCGCGCAGATCCTCCAGCGGCCAGCCGAGCAGCCGTTCGGCTTCCGGATTGAGGAAGGTGCAGAAGCCGCTGCGGTCGAGCGAGAAGACGCCTTCGCCCATGCTGTCGGTGATGCTCTGCAGGAAGCGGCGGCTGTCCTCCAGCTCCGCCTCCATCCGCCGGCGCTGGGTGATGTCGGTGCGGATGGCGATGTACTGGTGCGGCTTTCCGCCGGTGCCCGGTTGCGGAACGATGGTCGCGGCGACCCAATACTCCTCGCCCGCCTTGGTCCGGTTGCAGATCTCGCCGTGCCAGACCTGCCCGTCCGTGATGGTGCGCCACATCTCCGCGAAGAAGCCGGCGGGATGGTGGCCGGAATTCACGATCCGGTGCGTGTTGCCCAGCAGTTCGTCCCGGGGGAAGCCGCTGATCTGGCAGAACTTGTCGTTGGCGTAGGTGATGACGCCGCGGTGATCGGTGATGCTGACGATGGCATGCTGGTCGAGGGCGAATTTCTGCCGCTCCAGCGCCCGCTGCGCCGCGGAACGCTCCGCCACCAGCGCGGCCATCAGCTGGCTCAGCCGCTCCAGGCTGTCGGTCGGGCCGGCGTCGGCGGAATCCGGCAGTTCCGGGCGTCCGTCGGCCCGCAACAGGCTGTTGGCGACGCCGCGCAGCCGGTGGATGGCATGGGCCTGGGCCGCCGCCTCGCGCCGCAGCCGCTCGTTGGCGTCGGCCAGTTCCTCCGAACTCAATTGCAGGCTGCGGGCCCGCAGGGTCAGGTCGCGGTCGGCCTGGTCGTAGCTTTGCGAGATGCGGGCGAACAGCGCCGGCAGCCCGTCCAGCACCCGCGCCGCCTCCGGCGACAGGCCGGCGCTGCCGGCGAGCGCCCGCAACTCGGCCAGCACCGGCTCCGCCGCCTCGGCGGTGGGCAGGCCCAGCACGCGCTTGAACTGGTTTTGCAGCAGGCGGTGCATGCGGTCAGCGTTCCGTCAGCAGGGCGACCGTCATCGTCTGGTTGTGCAGCCGGCAATCGAGCATGTCGCGCATCGGCCCGATCTCGCCGTAGGAATAGAAGCCGGTCAGCACCGTGCCCGGCCCCAGCCGGTCGGCCACCGCCTGCACCTCCTCCTCCACCCGGTCGCCCATCACCAGCTTGCGCCCGACGCAGCTGACCAGCAGGGCGAGCCGGTCGTCGGCATCCTTCCCGCCATCCCCCGCTTTACCGGCGGCTGCGATGGCGCCGGCCTGCTCCGCCCCGTCGACCAGCCCGTCGGTGCTGGCATGCATCAGCCGCAGGTAATATCCCTCGTCCACCGTGCCGGCCAGGATCAGGCCGCCGGCATCCTCGTCGATGCCGAGGATGGTGCGGATCAGCCCGACCGAATCATGGTTGCGGTTCAACAGTTCGAACGGGAACAGCAGGCCGGACGCCGGCAGGTCGCGGGCATAGTCGCCGAGATAGCGCTTGTAGATGTTCAGCGCCGGTTCCCCGTCCAGCTGCAGCAGCAGGTTGCCGACCGCCCGCGTCACCTTGCGCGCCGGCCCGAACGGCTCCCATCCGCCGACGGAACCGAGCCCGAATTGCAGGGACTCGCCATAGAAGCCGACCGCGACCGCCCGCCCGTCCGACAGGCCGGACGGCCCCAGGACCAGGGTGCGGACGAAGGCGCCGCCGTCGCCCGCCAGCCCGCCGGACACCGGCACGCCCGCCGGCAGGCAGTCGACCAGCCCGTCGATCAGCGCGCTGCCGTTCACCGCGACGCCGGGGGCGAACAGAAGGACGCCGGTCAGGCCGGGCCTTGCGGCAAGCGCCTTGCCCAGAACCTCCCCCGCCTGCCCGGACTCCGCGATGGATGCGATGTCGGCCTCCGCCGCCGCGACCTCGCCGCGGTCGAACCGGATGGCGGTGACGGTGCAGGAGTCGTCGAGCACACGATCGCCGACGATCTCGCCCGCGGTGCTGCATCCGGCCAGCAATGCTCCGGGATGGGCGGCGGCGAGCGCCTCGGCGAAGCCCGGCCGGTCGAGCCGGGCGACGGAGCCGAAGACCAGCACGAGTTGAACCGGCTGCGGGGCGGCCGGCGGGCACGGCCATGCCACCGAGGGTGCGATCACCGTCTGCCAGACCCGCATGCCTCGTCTCCATTCCAGCCAGCCCGCCCGAAAGGGTAACATGAAGCCGAAGCCAGGCAGAGGCACTATTACCTTTGGATGGGGCCAGTAGTCATAATGACGCATGCCCGGATGGCTGGGCGCCCTCATTCCATCGAAAGAGGCTATGCCCTCGATGGCGGAAAATGGGAGTTCCCCCGTAAGGATCTGTCAACCACACTGCAGTATGGTTGGCTGGCCAAGCAGTGCGGAACCGAATCAATCCCTTGGGGGAGGGGGAGCGGCCGCGGCGGGGCCGATCCGGGTGCCTGCAGGCGAACGCAAACACACCCGACGAAGACACAAGGGGCGGCAAGCCAGGTCGGTCACTTTTTCCGGGAGGTTAGGGGCGCAGCATGACGATCGACGACCGCGACGATACGACGATGCCGGGTCGGCAGTATGGCGAGACACACGGCCAACCGCGCGGCCGCCGCCTGGGCGTGCGCGGCAAGCTCCTGATGGCTTTCGCCGGCATGGCGGGCATGACGGTCGCGGCCAGCGGCGTCGGCCTGACCTCCTTCTCGGCGGTGGAGGCGCCGCTGACACAGATCGTCGGCACCGGCCTGCCGGAAATGGAGCTGGCCAAGCGCCTGTCCGGCGAAAGCAGCGGCATCGCCGCCGCCGCTCCGGTGCTGGACTCCGCCGAAACCCAGGCCGAGCGCGAGCGCGCCTACCGCCAGATCATGGGCAGCGCCAAGACGCTGGCCGCCCTGGTGGACGAGCTTGGCGGCCGCCGCCCCGGCGATGCGCGCATCCCGGATCTGCGGGCCAAGACCCAGGCGCTGGTCGCCACGCTGGACAAGGAGAACGCTGCCGTCGAACGCCGCCTGTCCGTTCGCGACACCCGCGAGGAAAAGGGCGTCGGGCTGGCGACCTCCTACGACGCCTTCCTGGCCGCCCTGACGCCGCTGACCGACCGGGCCGGCGCGACCCTGCGCGGCAAGGGCGAGACGCTGGACACCAGCACCGAGCGCGACATGAACGCGCTGGGGGACGCTGTGCGCTCGCTGATCACCATGTATGAGGTGCGCGGCGACCTCAGCGTTTCGTCCGAGGCGCTGACCCGCGCCGGCGGCGCCGAGACCGCCTTCGCCGTCACCCAGCACCAGCAAAACTATCTGGAAGCCGCCGCCCGCATGGTCAGCGCCACCGCGCAGGTGGGCAGCCGCCTGAGCAAGGAGACCTCCGACGGGCTCGACGCCTTCTTCCTGCTGGGCGACGGTGCCGACGGGGTGTTCGACCTGCGCCGCAAGGCGCTGGAACTGCCGGCGGACAGCGGCGAGCGCGCCACCATCCGCCAGAAGATCGCCGATGTGCTGGCCGAGGCGGCGCGCAAGCAGGCGGCGCTGCTGGACCAGATGGAATCGCCGCTGATGCGGCTGAAGGCCGAGATCAAGCTGTCCAGCGTCAACATCCGCTCGCAGACCCGCGATTCGATGCAGGATCTGCTGGGCGACGGGCTGGCCCGCTTCCGGACATATCTGGAGCTGTCGACCTACGCAGCCGCCACCGTCGGTGCCCTGAACGAGGCGACGCAGGCCCCGACGGAGGATCGGCTGGCGACGCTGGAGGCGCGCTACGCCGCCGCCGCCAAGGCGATGACGGAGCGGTTGAAGGCTTTGCAGTCGGTCGGCGACGACGGGCTGCCGAAGCTGGTCCGCAGTGCCGAAGCCCTGATCGGCTTCGGCATGGGCGAGTCCAGCCTGTTCGCGCTGCGCCGGTCGGAGTTGCAGGCGGTCGACGAGAACGAGCTGATCCTGGCCGAGAACCGCCAGATCGCCCAGGAGTTCGCCGGCATGATCGACGGCCAGATCCTGGCGATGAAGAAGGAGGCGGATTCCGCCGCCGCCGGGGCGACCGATGCGCTGGCCACCGGCCGGATGATGCTGATCCTGTTCGCCGCCGCCAGCCTGGTCGGTGCCGCCGCGCTGGCCTGGTTCGTGGTCGGCCGCAACATCGTCGCCCGCATCGGCCAGTTGTCGGACGCCATGCGGGCGATTGCCGGCGGCAACCTCAACGCGCCGATCCCCGTCGCCGGGACGGACGAGATCGGCGACATGACCCGTGCCCTGATGGTCTTCCGCGACACCGCCAACGAGGCGAACGCCGCCAACGCCCGGGCCGAGACCGAACGCAGCCGTGCCGCCGGCGAACGCCGTCGCGCCATGGTCGAGATGGCGGAGAGTTTCGAGAGCAGCGTCCGCGGCGTGCTCGACCGTGTCGCCCGCGCCGCCGGAGAGATGCAGGACATGGCCCAGCGCATGAGCCGCAACGCCGAGGCCACCACCGGCGAGGCCTCGACCGCCGCCAGCACCTCCCAGCAGGCCGAAGGCAGCGTCAAGGCGGTGGCCGCCGCGACCGAGGAACTGTCGGCCTCCATCCAGGAGATCGGCTCGCAGGTCCACACCTCCAGCCGCATCGCCCGCAAGGCGGCCGACGAGGCCGAACGCACCGATCGCACGGTCGAGGGATTGTCGCAGAGCGCCAACAAGATCGGCGAGGTGGTCAACCTCATCAACGACATCGCCAGCCAGACCAACCTGCTGGCGCTGAACGCCACCATCGAGGCGGCGCGGGCGGGAGAGGCCGGCAAGGGCTTCGCCGTGGTGGCGAGCGAGGTGAAGAGCCTCGCCAACCAGACCGGCAAGGCGACCGAGGAAATCTCCAGCCAGATCCAGGCGATGCAGGCGGTGACGCAGGATGCGGTGGACGCCATCCGCTCCATTGCCGGCACCATTCGCGAGATCAACGAGATCGCCGCCACGGTCGCCGCCGCCGTCGAGCAGCAGAGCGCGGCCACCCGCGAGATCGCCCGCAATGTCGGCGAGGCCGCCGACGGCACCCAGCATGTGCGCCGCAACATCGACTCGGTGGCCCGTGCCGCCGCTGAATCGGGCGAGTCTGCCAATCGTGTGCTGACCGCGTCGTCCACCGTGGCGGACGAGGTGCGCTCGCTCGGCTCGCAGGTCGACAGTCTGGTCGACCGCATGCGGGCCGGTTGAGAGCCCACTTGCAGGAGATGAACTGCCCGGTCGGCGACCGGCGTCGAGGATCGGGCGATCGGCGAGGATAAGGGCACGCTATTGCCAACTCTGGCATGTCTGGTCGCCCTATCCCTCGCCTCTTTCCCGGCTTGACGCTATTTTTGCTTGTAGGAATAGTGTGTCGATGAGAATCATCGGCACACTCCTCTCGGCACTTCGTCCCAGCCTGCCGGAACAGCGCCCGGCAGGGAAAGTCTTGGCCGGACGCAAGGTCGTGCAAGTCTTTCGCCCGACTGCCGATCATCTGTCGTCGGTGTCGCCGCTGCTCGCAACCTATGCCGGCATCAGGAACTCCAGGGTGATTTTGTCGCTCTACAGGCTACCAACGGGTGAAGCGGCCGAACTGGCGATCAATGACCTGCCCACCGAATGGCTCGTGGGCCGGGCGGAGTTCGACGGCGCGAAAATCCTCGACAACGCCTTTCAGGACCTCCGGTTGACCACCATCCCGCAGGCTGCAGGGCGCAGCTTCGCATTGGTGTTGGAGTCTCCGGACGCGACCGCTGACAACGCGGTGACGGTATGGCTGCACAGCGGTGCGGCGCGCCGCATGACCGGGCATGTTGCGTGCTTTGTCGGCGGTAAGCACCAGGGCGAGTACGGGATGATGGCCGAGCTCGGCTATTCGCCGCCGCTGGCCGACGGGCCTGTGCCGCCCGGCCTGCTGCTCAGCCCGGTGACGCAGTGCAATCTCAACTGCATCCACTGCATCTCGCGGGAAATGCGTGCCTCGGTCGCCCGATTGGACGACAGGGTGCGCGAACCGATCCGTGAATGGAGCCGCCGTGGTTGGTTGCGCGGGGTGGAGACCGACTACAGCGGCGATATCCTGTGGGCCGATCACCGGTTCGGCGGCGAGCTGGATTTCATCATCGGCCTGGATGTGCCATTCCACGTCAACACGAATGGTGCTCATCTGTCCCAGGACACCTGCGAGCGGTTGCTGAAGTCCAAGCTGCGGTCCATCAACGTGTCGCTGGACGCCGCCACGGATGCCACCTATCGCCGCATCCGGCGCGGAGCACCACCACTCGACGAGGTCCTGGACAATCTGCGCCGGCTCGCAGGAGCGCGCGGTGAGCGTCGTCAGCCGACGCTGCTCCTTGGCTTTACGTTGATGCGCAGCAATTTGGAGGAATTGCTCCCGTTCATCCGGTTGGCCGCCGACCTCGGTTTCGATGTGGTCCAGTGTCGCCACCTGGAGGCCTACACCGCGGATATGGAAGCCGAGTCCTTGTGGTTCGACCAGGCCCGTTATGCCGAGGCATGGGGGATGGCGGTCGCGCTGGCGGCCGAACTTGGCATCGGCCTGGAGATTCAGGGACCGTTCGATGCGGTGCCGGCGCGGGCCGGCCGCGCCTCTTGCCCCGAGCCGTGGCGTTCGGCGGTGGTTCTGGGCAACGGTGACGTCATGGCCTGCTGCATCCCAGGAACGCGGATCGGAAACCTCCATGAGACGTCCATGGAAGATCTGTGGAACGGTCCAGGCTATCAGGCCTTCCGTCTGGCCGTGAATTCTGCCGATCCCCCGACAGCCTGCCGCACTTGCCCCATCTATCGTGACCCGCGCGATGCGGACAGCTATCTGCCGCACCGTGCCCGGCGGGTGTCCAGCACACCGGCCACTCCTCCCGGGTCCGATCCCGGCGACGTTTTCCCGTGACCTTCCACAGCCGCTCCGCCGCTCCATTCAGGGGCGGCGGAGGTGTCTTTCCGGGCTGAGGCTGTCCGGACCCATCAGCGACGGCCGGTCCTCTGCACGGTGATCGGCTGCCACAGGATCGCAGCGCCGGCACCGGCGCCGCAGGCCCCGCCGAAATAACCCTGGGTATCCTGCCCGTCCCCGGCGGTGCCTGCGGCATCGGACGTCCCTTGCCGGTGCCCGGCGATGCCGGCCGATCCCTGCCCGCGCTGCTCCGCCGGCTGGGCCATCTGCTGCTGTTGTGAGTGAGTGGTCATACCAATTCTCCTGGTGAGGCCGCGACAGCTATCAAAATATTCGCCGGCCTTCAATTCGGATTTTTGAAAGACCCCATGACTTTTTGCGGCCCTGCCATTCGTATTCGCGTGCGGCATATTGCAGCGCCGAAGATTTGAACGGCATTGCACAAGACCAGGCCAAGATAGTTGACCCGGGCGGATTTCGGGTCGCCCGCATATGGAAAAGCCCCTCGTCCACGGGGGAGGAGGGGCTTGTTCCAAACCGGCGATCTGGATTGTCAGCGATGCGGATCAGCCGCTGTTGCGCAATCCGGCAGCGATGCCGTTGATGGTCAGATGGATGCCGCGGGCGATCTGCTCGCCGCTGTCGCTGGAGCGGTGGCGCTTCAGCAACTCCACCTGGACGTGGTTGAGCGGGTCCAGATAGGGGAAGCGGTTGCGGATCGACCGCGCCAGCAGCGGGTTCTTCTCGAGCAGCGCCGACTGTTCGGTGATCGCCAGCAGGACTTCGATGCTGTCCTGCCATTCCGTGCGGATGCGCGAGAAGATGGCGTCGCGCAGCGCCGGATCGGATACCAGGCCGGCATAGCGGGACGCGATGGCGATGTTCGACTTCGCCAGCACCATGTCCATGTTGGACAGCAGCGTGCGGAAGAAGCCCCAGTCGCGGTGCATGGCGCGCAGCCGCTCCATCCCGTCCGGATGCTGGGCGAGATAGGCCTTCACCGCCGACCCGAAGCCATACCAGCCCGGCAGCATCAGGCGGCATTGCGCCCAGCTGAACACCCAGGGAATCGCGCGCAGATCCTCGATGCTGGTCGATTTCTTGCGCGAGGCCGGGCGGCTGCCGATGTTGAGGTTGGCGATCTCGCCGATCACCGTCGATTCCCAGAAATACTTCTCGAAACCGTCGGTTTCGTAGACCAGTCCGCGATAGGCCTTGAAGGCGCTCTCCGACAGCTCTTCCATGGCCTGGAGGAACAGCTCGGTGCAAGGCTCGGCCGATTCCGGATGCAGCAGCGTCGCTTCCAGGGTGGCCGCGGCCAGCGTTTCCAGGTTGCGGCGGCCGACCTCGGGGTTGGAATATTTGCCGGCGATGACCTCGCCCTGTTCGGTGATGCGGATGGCGCCTTGCACCGCGCCGGCCGGCTGGGCCAGGATCGCCTGATAGCTGGGGCCGCCGCCGCGGCCGACCGAGCCGCCGCGGCCATGGAACAGCCGCAGCCGCACGCCATGCTTGGCGAACACCTCGACCAGCGCGATCTCGGCCTTGTACAGCTCCCAGCCGGAGGTCATGAACCCGCCGTCCTTGTTGCTGTCCGAATAGCCGAGCATCACCTCCTGCAGGTTGCCGCGGCTTTCCAGGAAGCTGCGGTAGGTCGGGATCGACAGCAGCCGGTCCATGGTGGCGGCGCAGTTGCGCAGGTCGCCGATGGTCTCGAACAGCGGCGCGATGTTGAGATCCAGCGCCTTGTCCTTCGGCCGCAGCAGCCCGGCCTCCTTCAGCAGGACGGCGACCTCCAGGATGTCCGACACGCCGTCGGTCTTGGAGATGACGCAATTCACCAGCGCGTCGGTGCCGAAGCGGGCGCGGCAGTCGGCGGCGGTGCGCAGGATGTCCAGCTCCGAGCTGGTTTCCTCCGAATAACCGGCATAGCGCGATGCCAGCGGTCGGTTGGTCTCCAGCTCGCGGACCAGCAGCTCGATCCGCTCGTCCTCCGACAGCGCCGCATAGTCGACGCCGGCATCGGCGAAGGACAGCAGCTCCGCCACCGAGCGCTCATGCACGTCGGAGTTCTGGCGCAGGTCGATGCTGGCGAGATGGAAGCCGAACAGGTCGACGGCGCGGCGCAGGTGGCGCAGCCGGCCCTTGGCGAGCGCCGCCGAGCCGTTGACGGTCAGCGAGCGGTCGATGATCTCCAGGTCGGCGCGGAACTCGGCCGGGGTCGCGTAGGGCGGCGCGTCGCCCACCGCGTGCAGCGGCGCGTCCAGCCCGTCGAGGGTGCGCATGGTCGCGGCCAGCCGGGCGTAGATGCCGGAGATGGCGCGGCGGTACGGCTCCATCTTGCGGTGCGGCGACGGGTCGGGCGACCGCTCGGCCAGCTGGCGCAGCGGCTCCGACACGTCGATGACGCGGGTGCTGAGCGACAGCTCGGCGCCCAGCGTGTGCAGCTCGTCCAGGTAGAAGCGCAGGGCGCGGGTGCTCTGCATCCGCATCGCCTGGCGCAGGACGGGTGCGGTGACGAAGGGGTTGCCGTCGCGGTCGCCGCCGATCCAGCTGCCCATCCGCAGGAAGGACGGCAGCTCGGTCGTCGCCCAGGACGGGTCGGTCTTGCGCAGATGGTCTTCCAGCTGGGCGTAGAAGCGCGGCATCTCGCGCAGGAAGGTGTAGTCGTAGAAGGTCAGGCCGTTCGCCACCTCGTCCGTCACCGCCAGCTTGGTGGCGCGCAGGATCGCGGTCTGCCACAGCGTCAGGACGGCGCGCTGGAGCGATTCGAGGTTGGTGTCCTCCTCCTCCGGCGTCATCGGGCCGTGGTCGCGCTCGGCCAGCAGCTTGGCCACCGCCATCTGCACGGTCAGGATGCTCTTGCGCTGCACCTCGGTCGGGTGGGCGGTCAGCACCGGGCTGACCAGCGCGCCGTCGAAGAACTCCTTCAGCTGCTGGGTGGTGACGCCGGCCTTGATCGCCTCGTCCAGCGCATGGGCCATGGTGCCGTCGCGCGGCGACGAGCCGGCGAGCGCATGGGCGCGGGTGCGGCGGATGTGGTGCTGGTCCTCGGCGATGTTGGCGAGGTGGGAGAAGAAGCTGTAGGCCCGGACGACCCGCGCCGTCTGCGGCGGCGACAGGCTGTTCAGGATCGCTTCCAGCTCCTTGCGGGCACCCTGGTCCTCCTCGCGGTGGAAGCGGATGGAGGTCTGGCGGATCCGCTCGACGATGTCGAACACCGCCTCCCCTTCCTGGCTGCGCACGGTGTCGCCCAGGATGCGCCCGAGCAGGCGGATGTCTTCGCGGAGCGGCTGGTCCTTCGTCTCGGGACTTTCCTGAAGCAGGATGGCGGACATGGGCGGCGGTTTCCTGGTCGAGGATGGACGGAATGCGGGGGCGCGCGGCTCGAACGGGTGATGGTCAAAATTCCGGCAGGGGAGCCCCCTGCATGCGAAATGGTCAGACCATCCGGGACAGCATGCCGATTCCGTACGAAGTTTCAACCGTCCGTGTGCTTGTGCGAAATGATTTCCATAAGTCGCAGCGCTGAGAAATGCGACGTCGCATAAAGCGGCGCGCCTCTTCCCCCCGCAGCCACGATGCCCGGGCGCTACCATACGAGTTTCGGCTTGCTGCGCCTTTGCTACCATACTAGCATTCAGACGGGTCACGAACCATCCGCACACCACGCGATCCCGCTCGCAGTCCGGCCGGGCCATGGTGCGCCGGTCTCTTCCAGTATGCCGGCCACACCTGGAAAAATGCCTGAAACGGGAGAAATCCAAATGATCGACCAAGGGATTTCACGGCGTGGCTTCCTTGCGCCCTGCGGCGTGATGCTGGATCGCGGCTTTCGCGGGAATGACGGATATGGGAAAGATTCGCGAGATCATGGGTGATCACAAACAGGACGCAGGAAATCCATCCCTCGCTCCGGTCATGCGGCGGCAAGTCGTCTGTGGAACTTCGCAAGACGGCCCTTGCCCCGGCAGAGGTTTTCTGCAAGACGCGCATGATGCCCATCCGGACATGCGGGAAATACTCTTGCCGCGCGCTTGGTATGGTAGTATCCTGATAGATCATATATCTGCCCCGTTCCTTCGGGCAGGCTTCGAGGCCCCACCAACCATGACGTGCCGATGCTGAACAAGATCGACCTGGAGTCCGGCGAGCCGATCGCGCGGCGGGTGTACCGGGTGCTGCGGCAGGCCATCGTGACGATGCAGTTCCGCCCCGGTCAGGCCCTGTCGGAGCAGGAGATCGCCGACCAGCTCGGCGTCAGCCGCCAGCCGGTGCGCGAGGCCTTCATCAAGCTGAGCGAGGCCGGGCTGCTGACCATCCGGCCGCAGCGCGGCACCTTCGTCGTCAAGATCTCGGTCAAGCAGGTGCTCGACGCCCGCTTCGTCCGCGAGGCGGTGGAGACCGCCGTGGTGCGCAAGGCCTGCGAGACCATCACCCCGGCCGGCCTCGCCGAGTTGCGCGACAACATCAAGGCCCAGTGGGACATTGCCGACGAGCCGGTGCCCGTCCGCTTCCTGGAACTGGACGAGGCGTTCCACCGCACCATCGCCATCGGGGCTGAGTGTGACTACGCCTGGCGCATCGTCGAGGAGACGAAGGCGCAGATGGACCGGGTCCGCTATCTCAGCGTGCCCTACGCGACGCCGATCCGCCGGCTGATCGCCCAGCACCAGGCTGTGCTGGATGCCATCGTCGCCCGCGATCCGGTGAAGGCCGACGCGGCGATGGGCCTGCATCTGCGCGAGATCCTGACCTCGCTGCCCGAGCTGGAGGGCAAGTTCCCCGACCTGTTCAACGAGGAGGACGGCGCCGCGGCGCTTCCTGCCAAGGCGTCGTCCAGGGGGCGGGCGCGCGCCGCCGCTCTGCGATGATCGGCCGCATTTAATTCATGGGAGGAACAATCCGGGTTGCCCTCACCTGCATGTCTTGGCATACTACCATACAAGAATGCGAGCACATGGCCGGTGTGCCAGGTCTCGCCAGGGAGGAAAACTGTCGATGCCGTCCGCACCACCCGCCGAACGCCGGAGTGAAAACCCGGGCGAGCGCCCGAGTGACCGCCTGAACGCCTCCAGCCTCGCCGCCCTGCCGGCGGCGGTGGCGCAGCCGGCCTATGACCGCGGCCACCTGGAGATCGGCATCGTCCATCTCGGCGTCGGCGCTTTCCAGCGCGCCCACCAGGCGGCCTACACCGACGCCCTGCTGGAGCGGGAGTTCGGGCCGTGGGGCATTGCCGGGGTCAGCCTGCGCAGCCCTGACACCCGCGATGCGCTGGAGCCTCAGGACGGGCTCTACACCATGGCGGTGCGTGATGCCGGCGGCGAGCGGCTGCGGGTGATCGGCTGCCTGCTGGAGCTGCTGGTGGCGCACGAGGATCCGGACGCGGTGCTGGAGCGGATGACCCGCCCGTCGGTCCGCATCGTCACCCTGACGGTGACCGAGAAGGGCTATTGCCACGACCCGGCGACCGGCGCGCTCAACGAGGGCCATCCCGATATCCGCCACGACCTGGACATGCCGGCCAAGCCGCGCACCGCCATCGGTTTCCTGGCCGAGGCGCTGGCCCGCCGCCGCGCCGCCGGGCTGGCCCCCTTCACCGTGCTGAGCTGCGACAACCTGCCCGGCAACGGCGACACCGTCGCCCGAATCCTGCGCCGCTTCGCCGAGCTGCGCGACCCGGCCTTCGGCGCCTGGGTGGCCGACGCGGTCGCCTGCCCCAACAGCATGGTCGACCGCATCGTCCCCGCCACCACCGAGGCCGACCGCGCCCGTGTGTCCGCGGCGCTGGGCCGGCGGGACGCATGGCCGGTGGTGACCGAGCCCTTCACCCAATGGGTGGTCGAGGACCGCTTCCCCGCCGGCCGCCCGGCCTGGGAGACGGTTGGGGTGGAACTGGTCGCCGACGTCCATCCCTACGAGACGATGAAGCTGCGGCTGCTGAACGGCAGCCATTCCACCATCGCCTATCTGGGCTATCTGGCCGGCTACGAGACGGTGTCGGACACCATGGCCGACCAGGATTTCGCCACGCTGGTCCGCAACCTGATGGACCAGGAGACAGGGCCGACCCTGCACATGCCGCCCGGCGCGGATCTGGAGCAGTACAAGGACGCGCTGATCACCCGCTTCCGCAATCCGGCGCTGCGCCACCGCACCTGGCAGATCGCCATGGACGGCACGCAGAAGCTGCCGCAGCGGCTGCTGAACCCGATCCGCGACCGGTTGGCCGCCGGTCTGCCCATCGACCGGCTGGCTTTGGCCGTCGCCGCCTGGATGCGCTACGTCGCCGGCACCGACGAGAAGGGCCAGCCCATCGACGTGCGCGATCCGCTGGCCGCCGGGCTGGCGGAGATCGCCGGCCGGACCGCAGGCGACCCCGAGCGGTTGGCAACGGCGCTGTTCGGCCTGACCGCGGTGTTCGGCGAGGATCTGCCGCGCGACCCGCGCTTCACCGGCCCGGTGGTCGCGGCGCTGCACCGCCTGTTCGCCGAGGGTGCCCGCGCCGTTGTTGCCGCCACCGCCTGACCCGTTTCAAACCTTCTTCGAGCAAAGGGAGTATTCCCCGTGGTTGCCCTGACCGTCGAAAAGCCGCATGTGCTGGCCCTGCGTCCCGACAGCGGCCCGGCCGCCGGGTCGGTGAAGCCGGGCGAGGTGCTGGTGCGCGTCCAGCGTGCCGGCATCTGCGGGTCGGACCTGCACATCTACCACGGCTCCAACCCCTTCGCGGTCTACCCGCGTGTGATCGGCCACGAGTTCAGCGGCACGGTCGAGGCGGTCGGCGACGGCGTGGCCAATGTCGCTGCCGGCGACCATGTGGTGGTCGATCCGGTGGTGTCCTGCGGCCGCTGCTATGCCTGCCGGGCCGGGCGGACCAATGTCTGCGCCAACCTGGAGGTGTTCGGCGTCCACCGCGACGGCGGTTTCCGCAACCATGTCCTGGTGCCGGCGGCCAATGCGGTGAAGGTGCGCTCCGACCTGCCCTTCTCCATCGCGGCATTGGCCGAACCCTTCTCCATCGCCGCCAACGTGCTGTCGCGCACCGGCATCGGCGCCGACGACACGGTGCTGGTCTATGGCGCCGGCACGGTCGGGCTGACTGTGGTGCAGGTCGCCAAGCTGCACGGCGCCCGCTGCATCGTCGCCGACCTCGACGACAGCCGGCTGGAGCGGGCGAAGGAGTTCGGTGCCGACGTCATCCTCAATTCCGCGCGGGTGTCTGTGCCCGACGCCGTGCGCGACGAGAATGACGGGCTCGGCCCCACCGTGGTGATCGACGGGGCCGGCGTGCCGGCGCTGCTGGAGGAGGCCTGCCGTGTCGCCAGCCCGGCCGCGCGCATCGGCCTGCTCGGATTCTCGCCCGGCCCCTGCAACATCAGCCAGCAGGAGATCGTGAAGAAGGAGCTGACGCTGGTCGGCTCCCGCCTGAACCGCCGGCTGCTGCCGCAGGTGGTGGAGTGGCTGGAGAGCGGCCGGCTGAAGCCGGCGGCGATGATCACCCAGGTCTTCCCGATCGCCGACGCGGCGAGCGCCTTCGCCCTGATCGAGACCGACCCGTCGAGCACGATCAAGGTCCAGCTCGACTTCGAGTCCTGACCGCACCGCCGGTACACCGAGTGTTCGAACAAGGGCAGGCATCCGACCCGCCCCCCAACGGAGGAACCCCACCATGAACAGCAAGACCCCGATTTCGCGCCGCTCGCTGGCCAGGAGCATCGGTCTCGGCGCCGGCCTCGCCGCCGGTGCGACGCTGCTGGGCGGCATCGCCGCGCCGGCCATCGTCCGCGCCCAGGGCAAGACGATGCTGAAGCTCGGCCACCTCGCCAACGAGGACAATGTCTGGCACAAGGCGTCGCAGGTCTTCGCCGAGGAAGTCGCCAAGCGCACCAACGGCGCGGTCGAGGTCAAGGTGTTCCCCAACGAGCAGCTCGGCAAGGAAACCGACCTGATCAAGGGCATCCAGCTCGGCACCATCGACTTCACCATCACCGGCGAGTCGCTGCAGAACTGGGCGCCGGCCGCGGCCCTGCTGGCGGTTCCCTATGCGATCCGCGACCTCGACCATCTCGACAAGGTCGTCACCGGCGAGCCGGGCCGCAAGATCGCCGAATCCATCGAGCAGAAGACCCAGCTGCTGCCGCTGACCTATTTCGCCCGCGGCCCGCGCAACCTGACCAGCAAGCGCCCGATCAAGTCGCCCGCCGACCTGAACGGCCTGAAGATGCGCGTGCCCAACGTGCCGCTGTTCGTGTCCTTCTGGCAGGGCCTGGGCGCCAAGCCGACGCCGATGGCCTTCTCCGAAGTGTTCACCGGCCTGCAGAACGACACCATCGAGGCGCAGGAGAACCCGCTGGCCCTGATCAAGTCGGCGAGCTTCTACGAGGTCCAGAAATACGTGAACCAGACGGAGCACGTCATCAGCTGGATCTATCTGGTCGGCGGCTCCAAGCGGCTGGGCCGCCTGCCGGCCGAGCAGCGCACCGCCATCATGGAAGCCGCCAAGGCGGCGCAGGCTGCCGAGCGCAAGCTGTTCATCGAGGACGAGACCAAGCTCGCCGCCGACCTGAAGGCCAAGGGCATGGAGTTCGTGGCGGTTGACAAGGCCGCCTTCGCCGAGAAGGGCCGTCCGGCCGTGGTCGCCGCCCTGTCGCCGGAGATCAAGCCGATCTACGACGAAATCCTCGCGGTCAAGTGATCGGGGATCGAAGGCCCCCTCTTCCCCGACGGGAGAGGGGGCCTTTCCGCCCTCCAACCGCATGAGTGCCTTTCCGATGCGCAACGCCTTTTCCGCCGCGGTGGCGGCCGTATCCGCCCTTTGCCGCTGGGGAACCCTGGCGGCCATCGGCGTCCTGATCGTCGTCGTGACCATCCAGGTGCTGGGCCGCGTGCCCGGATTCCCCTCGCCGCCCTGGACCGAGGAGGTGGCCCGCTTCGCGCTGGTCCATCTGGTCGCCTTCTCCTGCGGGCTGGCGCTGCTGCGCGGCGAGCTGGTGAATGTCGACATGTTCATCCTGCTGCTGCCCAAGCCGTTGCAATGGGCGGTCGCCCGGCTGGTCGACGTGGCGATCCTGGTCTTCGCCGTCGCGATCATTCCCGGCGCCTGGGACTATGTGGTCGGCAGCGTCGGCGAGCGCGCGCGCTCCATCGACGTGCCGATGATCTGGGTCTATGTCGTGACGCTGATCATCCCGGTCTCGCTCGCCTTCTTCTCGATCGCCCGCCTTGCCGGGTTCGGACGCGACACGGCGTCGCCCAGCCACGGGGAAACCGTCTGATGGTCACCGCACTGTTCCTCACCTTCGCCATCCTGCTGATCCTGGGTGCGCCGGTCGGCATCGCGCTGGGCGGCGCCTCGGCGGTCTATCTGGTCGGCAGCGACATCGACCTCGCGGTGGTGCCCCAGTTCATGTATGCGGGCATGGACAGCTTCGTCCTGCTGTGCATTCCGGGATTCGTGCTGGCCGGCAACCTGATGAACGGCGGGGGCATCACCGACCAGATCGTGCAGTTCAGCAACCGTCTGGTCGGCCATATCCGCGGCGGTCTCGGGCTGGCCAACGTGACGGGATCGATGGTGTTCGCCGGCATCTCCGGCACCGCGGTGGCGGAGACCGCCTCCATCGGCGCGGTGATGATCCCGGCGATGCGCAAGTCGGGCTATGACGCGCCCTTCGCCGCAGCGGTGACCGCCGCCGCCTCCACCGTCGGGCCGATCATCCCGCCGAGCGTGCCGATGATCATCGTCGGCACCCTGACCGGCCTGTCGGTCGGCAAGATGTTCATGGCCGGCGCCATTCCGGGCCTGCTGCTCGGCGTCGGCATGATGCTGACGGTGTGGATCCTGGCGCGGGTGCGCAATTACCCCAAGGAGCCCTGGCAGGGCTTCGGCGCGCTGCTCCGCGCCAGCCGCGGCGCCTTCTGGGCGCTGCTGATGACGGCGATCATCCTGTTCGGCATCGTCGGCGGCTATTTCACCCCGACCGAGGCGTCGGTGGTGGCGGCGATCTACGCCTTCGTCATCGGCCTGTTCGTCTACAAGGGCTTCACGCTGCGCGACCTGCCGGCGATCCTGCTGGAAAGCGCCATCGGCTCGGGTGGGCTGATCCTGTTGGTCGGGCTGGCCAACGTGTTCGGCTGGATCCTGACCAGCGAGCAGATTCCGCAGGCGATCGCCGCCTCGATGCTGGCGCTGACGACGAACAAGTACCTGATCATCCTGATGATCAACATCCTGCTGCTGATCGTCGGCACCTTCATGGAGACGATCGCGGCGTTGATCATCCTGTTCCCGCCGCTGCTGGCGGTGGCGGTCCAGGTCGGCATCGACCCGATCCATTTCGCCACCTTCGCCGTGCTGAACCTGATGATCGGGCTGACCACCCCGCCGGTCGGCGTCTGCCTGTTCGTCGCCGCCAACATCGCGAAGATCTCGCTGGGTGCCATCACCAAGGCGATCTGGCCGTTCCTGCTGTGCAACATCCTGATCCTGCTGCTGGTCTCCTACGTGCCGGCGCTGTCGCTCTGGCTGCCGGGCCTGCTGTTCCGCTGACCGCCGTTGGCGACCGTTCAAATCCAAAGCCCTTTCCCAAGGAGTTCGAAGCCATGGAACAGTCCTGGCGCTGGTTCGGCCCTGAAGACGCCATCCAGCTCAACCACATCTGCCAAGCCGGCGCCACCGGCGTCGTCACCGCGCTGCACCACATCCCCTACGGCGTCGTCTGGTCGGTCGAGGAAATCCAGAAGCGCAAGGCGATGATCGAGTCCAATGAGGAACTCGGCCTCAGCTGGACCGTGACCGAAAGCCTGCCGATCCACGAGGCGATCAAGATCGGCGAAGGCGACCTGACCGAGCTGTTCGACAATTACCGCCAGTCGATGCGCAACCTCGCCGCCTGCGGCGTGACGACGATCTGCTACAACTTCATGCCGGTGCTGGACTGGACCCGCACCGAGCTTGCCGCGGCGCTGCCGGGCGGCGGCACCTCGCTGCGCTTCAATGCCCACGAGCATGCGGCCTTCGACGTCTTCATGCTGGAGCGTCCGGGCGCCGAGGCGGACCATTCCCCCGAGGTCCTGGCCAAGGCCAGGGAGTGGTTCGACCGCTCGTCGGAAAGCGACCGCGACAAGCTGCTGTCGAACATCATGGCCGGCCTGCCGGGCGCCTATGACCGCTACGACATCCCCGGCCTGCGCAAGATGATCGCGCGCTTCAACGGCATGAGCGCCGACGGCCTGCGCGAGACGCTGGCCCGCTTTCTGCGCGAGGTGATCCCGACCGCGGAAGAGGTCGGGATCCGCATGGCGATCCACCCCGACGACCCGCCGCGCCCGCTGTTCGGCCTGCCGCGCATCGTCAGCACCGAGGACGACCTCGCCCACCTGATCGACGCGGTGAAGTCGCCCAACAACGGCCTGACCTTCTGCACCGGCTCGCTGGGTGCCGGCCAGACCAACGACGTGCCGGCGATGGCCAGGCGCTTCGTCGAGGACATCCACTTCGTCCATCTGCGCAACGTCGCCAAGGAAGCGGACGGCTCCTTCGAGGAGGCCGACCATCTCGGTGGCGACGTCGACATGGTGTCGGTCGTCACCACCCTGCTGGAAGAGCAGAAGCGCCGCCAGGATGCCGGAAACGACAACTGGCGCCTGCCCTTCCGCCCCGACCATGGCCATGAGCTGCTGGACGACATCGGCAAGCCGACCCACCCCGGCTATCCGATGATCGGCCGCCTGCGCGGTCTGGCCGAAATCCGCGGCGTGATGACCGCGGTCGCGGCGATGAAGCAGCTGCCGGTCTGAGGACGGGCGCGGGAATGGTGCGCCGGCCTCACCCGCCGGCGCGCATCCCCAGCCGGGCGAGCTTCTTGTAGAAGGCGGCGCGCGAGATGCCGAGCGCCCGCGCCGCCTCCGACGCCCGTCCGTTGCTGGCCGCAAGGGCCCGGCCCAGCAACGCGCGTTCGAACTCATCGAAGGCCTCGTCATAGCCCGGCAGGGGCTCCGGCTCCGGCATCGCCCGACGGACGCTTGGCGGCCGGGCCGGTGCCGGAGTGTCCGTCGCCTCCGTCGCGCCGGCGTCGGGCAGCGCCTCCGCCAGGTCGGCGGCGGTCAGGCGGCGGTTGTCGGTCAGCAGGCAGGTGCGTTCCAGCACGTTGCGCAGCTCGCGCACGTTGCCGGGCCAGTGGTGGCGGCCGAGCGCCTCGACCGCTTCCGGCGTCAGGCCGCGCAGCGGCAGCCCGGTTCGGGCGGCGATCTCCTGCAGGATCGATTCGGCGATGGCCTCCAGCCCGCCGCCCATCTCGGCCAGGGCAGGCAGGCGGATCGGCAGCACGTTCAGCCGGTAATAGAGGTCGGAGCGGAAGCGGCCGTCGCGGATCCGCCGTTCCAGGTCGACGTTGGTGGCGGCGATCACCCGCACGTCCACCTTCACCGGCCGGTCGGAGCCCAGCGGCTCGATCTCCTGCTCCTGCAAGGCCCGCAGCAGCTTGGCCTGGAGGCCGAGCGGCATGTCGCCGATCTCGTCCAGGAACAGGGTGCCGCCGTTTGCGGTCTTGAAGCGCCCCTCGCGGCCCCGGCGGTCGAGCCCGGTATAGGCGCCGGGCACCGCGCCGAAGAACTCGGCCTCCAGCAGCGTTTCCGGGATCGCCGCGACGTTGACGCCGACAAAGGACCGGCCGCTGCGGGCGGACAGGCCGTGGATGGCCTGGGCGATCAGCTCCTTGCCGGTGCCGGTCTCGCCCAGCAGCAGGATCGGCGCGTCGGTGCGGGCGGCAAGGCGTGCCTTGCGCTTGACCTCCAGGCAGACCGGGCTGTCGCCGACATAGCTTTGCAGCGTGTAGCGCGGCTGCCGCCCCTCATCCAACCGCCGCTTGGTTGCCGCCAGCTCCGCCTCCAGCCGCGACAGCTCGGCCAGCAGCGGTTTCAGCCGGTGCAGGCTGTCATACAGCACGAAGCCGACGGCGCCGATGATCGCGCCCCGGTCGTCGGTCAGCGGAAAGCGCGTCACCACCAGCCGCTGGGTGCCGAACAGCATCAAATCGAGCAGGATCGGCTGGCCGGTCGCCAGCACCTGACGCATCTGCGAATGGGGGATGATGTCCTCGACCTCGCGGCCGATGGCGAGGGCGGGATCGGAGATGCCGAGCATGCGGGCGTATTTGGCGTTGATCCACACCACCCGCGCGTCGCGGTCGACCGCCACCGTGCCCTCGGACTGGGTTTCCAGCGCCTCGAACAGCGAGGGCATCGCCCGGCTGCGCAGCAGCGCCGCCCCGCCGGGCAGCGCATCGAGGAAACGTCCGTCGTCCTGGCGTTCATGGTCCCGATCCGTCACGCCATCGTTCCCGTCAGTCTCGTTCCAGGCCCGTTATCGGACGGCGGGGCCGAAACCGCAACAGCGCCACGCGGCTGTACCGACGGTATACCCGGTGCAACCTGTCGGCGCAGAGCCTGTTGGGGTGGGCGTGGTTGCGTTTTCAACAACCGCTTCCAACAAGAGCTACCAACGAGGGGAAACCGACATCATGGCAAATCAGACCGAAGGACGCAGCGCGGGCGGCCAGCATTCCGGCGGCAACTTCAAGAATGATCCGGAGCGCGCGGCGGAGGCCGGCAAGAAGGGCGGCGAGGCATCGGGCGGCAATTTCAAGAACGATCCCGAGCGGGCCGCCGAGGCCGGTCACAAGGGTGGCCAGGCCAGCCATGGCGGCCAAGCCAAGAAGGAGTGAGGACCAAGGACCGGCCGCCCTTCCGCGGCCGGTCCCGCCCATCCCGGAAAAGCGCGCCCTTGCGGCGCGCTTTTTCTTTTTGTCATGCGGTCTTGCGCCGGTTCGGCCGGAAGGTCCATTCTTCGTCCGCGTCCCCCACATCCCCACCGCCAACCCTTCACCTTGTCCTCATCACCTTGTCCCCTTGAGCATGCCGTCATGACCCTTCCGCGATGACCCTGCCCTCAGCCCTGCTTCTGGCTGCGGTCGTGGCAACCCTGTGGATCGCGGCGCGCAGCTGGACCTTGCCGGCCTTCCCCGGCCGCACCGATTTCGTGCTGATGCAGCTGTCGGCCGCCTGGTGGTCGACGGCCGTCGCCGCCGAAAGCATGGTTTCCGCCCCGGCCGACAAGCTGTTCTGGGCCGAAATGGCCTGGATGGGCATCGTCTGCACGCCGAGCCTGTGGGCGTTCTTCCTCTGGTCCTACACCAGGGGCGAGCTGCCGGCGCGCTGGCGGATGGTGCTGGTGACGGTCGGACTGGCGACCTGGGCGCTGGCGCTGACCAACGATGCTCATCACCTGATCTACACCGCGATCCGCCCGGTCGACGCGACGCCGGGCGCGGCGCTGATCTACAGCCATGGGCTGCTGTTCTACGCCATCACCGTCTATATCTACGCCTTCATGGTGATGAGCATCGTCGTCACCGCCAGCGGCATCCACCGGGCGACGCCGGCCTACCGCACCCATTACCTGGGGTTCCTGGTGGTGATGGCGGTGCCGTGGATCGCCAATGCCGGCTATGTCACCGGCAACCTGACCCTGTTCGACCTGGACCCGACCGCCTTCAGCTTCCTGGCGGTGGACGGGGTGTTCTATTGGCTGATCGCCCGGCGGCGCCTGTTCGACCTGCTGCCGGTCGCCCGCGATGCGCTGCTGGACGCGGTGCCGGATCCGGTGCTGGTGCTGGATGGGGACGGCACGGTGGTGGAGGCCAATCCGGCGGCCCTGGCGCTGGCCGGCGACCATGCGGCGATCGGACGGCGGCTGGCCGACCTGCCGGGACTGTCGGTCCTGTCCACCGCCGCCAATCCGGTGAAGGCGCCGGCGAAAGGGCCGGGGATGGGGCCGGCGCCGCTGACGCTGGACTGCGGCGGCGACCTGCGCAGTTTCGAGGTGACGTGGGTGCCGCTGGCTGCGGGCCGCGGCGGGCGTGAGGTCGGCTGCCTGCTGATGCTGCGCGATGTCACCCACCGCCGCCGGGCGGAAGCGCGGCTGGAGGACACCGTCCGCCGGCTCGACGCGGCGCGGCAGGAGGCGGAACGGCGGCTGGCGGCCGAGCAGGAGGCCAAGCGGGCGCTGAACGGCTTCCTGTCGATGGCCGCGCACGAATTCAAGACGCCGCTCGCCATCATCGACGGGGCGGCGCAGCTGCTGCAGCTGGATGCCGAGGTCAAGGCCCCCGGCATGCTGCCCCGGCTGGAGAAGATCCGCCGTGCCGTGCGGCGGCAGGTGAACATCCTGGAAACCTGCCTGGCCGACGACCGGCTGAGCGATCCGGGCTTTGCCTTGCGCCACGATATGCTGGCGCTGCCGGCCCTGCTGCGCAATGCCGCCGCCGCCCAGTGCGACGCCGCCCCCGGCCGGAAGGTCGAGCTGGATCTCGACGGCTGCCCTCAGCGGATGACCGGCGACGGGCCGATGCTGGAGCTGTGCGTCCACAATCTGCTGAACAACGCGTTGAAATATTCGCCCCCCGGCAGCCCGGTGCGGCTTCGCGCATGGAGCGAGGATGGGAGCCGGGATGGGAGCCGGGACGGGGGCGAGGCCGGCCGGTGGCTGGCACTGTCGGTGACCGACCGCGGCATCGGCATCCCGGACGGCGAGCGGGAGCGGGTGTTCGACCGCTTCTTCCGTGCCTCCAACACCGGAACGGCGGCCGGCAGCGGGGTCGGTTTGAACATGGTCCGCCGCATCGCCGTATTGCATGGCGGGACGGTGACGCTGGACAGCCGGTTGGGCGAGGGCAGCGTTTTCACGCTCCGGATTCCGCTCGGCGAGCCGGCACCTGCCGAAGCGGCGCCCTGCGATGGCGGGATGGCCGGCATGCCGGCGGGGTAATCCGTCGGGGAGATCGTTTCTTGCATTGATTGCCCGGTGAGGGGAATAATCCCGCTCCCTCCCTCTGGACCCTGGCAATATGAGCGATCACGACCCCACCGTCGTCCGGCCGGTGCCGAAACCCCGCGTCCCCCTTGGGATCGAAGAAACGCTGGTCGCCCTCACCATGGCCGTGGTGGCGCTGATCACCTTCGCCAACGTCCTGGTGCGCTACCTGACCGACGTCTCCTTCGCCTTCACCGAGGAATATTCCATCGCCCTGATGGTGATCCTGACCTTCCTCGGCGCTTCGGCCGCGGTGGTGAAGGACCGCCACATCCGCATCACCTTCGTGACCGACAGGCTGTCCCCGGTCAACCGCCGCCGGGCGGAACAGTTCGCCATGGCCTGCGTCGCGCTGATGTACGGGCTGCTGGTGGTCTATGGCGCCTGGACGACCTGGGACGACTACCGGTTCGAGGTGACCTCGCCGGCGCTCGGGCTGCCGCAATGGATCTACACGATCTGGCTGCCGGTGCTGTCGCTGGCGGTGCTGGGCCGCACCGTCGGCCGGATGATCCGCATCCACCGCGGCACCGAACCGCTGCAGACCGGCCATATCCCGGAGGGCGAGCCGTGATCACCGCCCTGCTCTTCGGATCCTTCCTGGTCATGATGGTGCTGGGCGTGCCGATCGCCGCCGCCCTGGGGCTGGCCGGCACCGCGTCGATCGCCTTCGCCCAGCTCGGCGTCATCTCGGTCCCGACCAGCGTCTATACCGGCATCGCCAAATATCCGCTGCTGACCATCCCGATGTTCGTGCTGGCCGGCACCATCTTCGACCGCTCGGGCGTGGCGCAGAAGCTGGTGCGCTTCGCCACCGCCATCGTCGGCCAGGGCAAGGGCGCGCTGGCGGTCATCGCCGTGGTGGTGGCGATGATGATGGGCGGCATTTCGGGATCCGGCCCAGCCATCGCCGCAGCGGTCTGCGGTGTCATGGCGCCCAGCATGATCCGCGCCGGCTATCCGCGCCCCTACATCGCCAGCGTCGTCGCCGCGGCGGCGGCGACCGACATCCTGATCCCGCCGTCGGTGGCGCTGATCATCTACAGCGTGCTGGTGCCGGCCGCCCCCACCACCTCGATGTTCGCCGCCGGCATCATCCCCGGCACGCTGGCCGGGCTGGCGCTGATCGTCCCGGTCTATTGGCTGGCCCGGAAGCACAATCTGGGTGTCAAGCTGTCGCACGAGCCGCGCCCGCCCTTCTGGCGCAGCCTGTGGGACGCCTCGCTCGGCCTGTTCGCCAAGGTCATCATCCTGGGCGGCCTCAGGCTGGGCATCTTCACGCCGACCGAGGCGGCGGTGATCGCGGTCGCCTACGGCCTGCTGCTGGGCATGGTGGTCTACCGCACCATCAAGGTCAGCGACCTGCGGTCCATGCTGGTCGAGGCGGCGGAGATCTCCGCCATCATCCTGACGGTGATCGCGCTGGCCAGCGTGTTCGGCTGGGCGCTCAGCACCCTGTCGGTGATCGACCCCATCGCCGACGCAATCATCCATTCCGGGCTGGGCGAACATGGCGTGCTGGCGCTGCTGGTGGTGCTGCTGACCATCGTCGGCACCTTCCTGGACGGCATCTCGATCTTCATCATCCTGCTGCCGCTGCTGATCCCCATCGCCCAGGCCTACAACTGGGATCTGACCTGGTTCGGCGTCATCCTGACCCTGATGATCGCGGTGGGCCAGTTCACCCCGCCGATGGCGGTCAACCTGATGGTCGCCTGCCGCATGACCGGCTGTTCGATGGAAAGCACGATCCGCTGGGTGATCTGGCCGCTGGTCACCATGCTGCTGGTGGTGGTCGCGGTGATCGTCTGGCCTGATCTGGCGCTGTGGATGCCGCGGCAGATGGGCTTCTAGAGTTTCGTGCGTTTAATATGAAACGCCCGAAACTCTAGCCTTATGCTTGGCGATCGGATTCACGCTTCAAATCGATGCCGATTTTACGCGATCCGATCTAAAGGGCACGGGCGACGTCGCGGCTGGTCAGGTGCAGGCTGGCCGCGGCGTCGTACCCTCGCCGGGCGATCTTGCCGGCCGCCGCAGCCTCGAACGCGGCGCGATGCGCGGCTGCATAGGTAAGGCAGTCCGCCGCTGTCGGTTCCCGCACCCCCAGCAGGGCGCGGAATGCCAGCCGGTGGACGGCGCACCAGCCGCCATGCCCCGCCGGGCGGAAGACCAGCGCGTCGATCTCCGCCCGCCAGCCGAAGTCTGCCGCCGTCATGCGCGCAACCCCAGCCGTTTCGCCAACCGGAACAGGTTGCTGCGGTCGAGGCCGAGGGAGCGCGCCGCCTGCGCCCAGTTTCCGCCGTGGCGGGCCAGCCGGTCGCGGATCATCCGCCGCTGAAGCTCCTCCACCGCATCATTCAGTGGCAGGTCGGGCAGCGGCTCCGCCAGACGGTCCGCCGCCGCGTGGTTCGTCACCGGTGCCGGTGCCCGCACGCCCTCCCCCACATCGTCGAGGATCAGGTCGGCCGGGGTCAGGGTCAGAACGCCCCCCTCGGTCGGGCGGGCGGCGCGGGCGCGGATGGCGCCGCGGCCGATGGCGTGCTCCAGCTCGCGCACGTTGCCGGGCCAGGGATAGGCCAGCATGCGCCGCTCCGCCGCCGGGGAGAGCCGGAGGTTGCGCAGCCCCAGCCGCGCCCGGTTGCGCTCCAGAAACAGTCCGGCCAGCCGCAGGATCCCGGTGCCGCGGTCGCGCAGGGGCGGCACCCGCAGCGGGTAGACGCTGAGCCGGTGATAGACGTCGGCACGGAAGCGCCCCTCCCGCACCTCCGCCGCCAGGTCGCGGTTGGTGGCGGCGACCACCCGGACATCGACGGTGATGTGACGGTCCGAGCCGACGCGCTGGATCTCGCCGTTCTGCAAGGCACGCAGCATCTTGGCCTGGACCGTCAACGGCAGTTCGCCGACCTCGTCGAGGAACAGCGTGCCGCCGTCGGCCAGCTCGAACTTGCCGCGCCGGTCGGCCACCGCGCCGGAGAAGGCGCCGCGGACATGGCCGAACAGTTCGCTTTCGACCAGCGCGTCCGGCAGTGCCGCGCAATTGACATGCACCAGCGGCCCGGCCGCCCGGCCGGAGCGGGCGTGCAGCCGGCGGGCCACCAGTTCCTTGCCGACGCCGGTCTCGCCCAGCACCAGCACCACGAGGTCGCTGGTCGCCACCGTGTCGATCTCCGCCAGCAGCGCCGTCATCGCCGGTCCCGACCCGGCCGCGTCGAGGTCCGGGTCGGCCCGCATCCCGTCGAACACCGGCAGCCCCCCGCCCTCGACGGCCGCCATGGCGGCGCGGCGCCCGGCCGCCGCGGCGAGGTCGCCGGCCAGCCGGGCCCAGGCGGCGATCGCCTCTTCCCAGCCGTCGAAGCGCTCCTCGTTCAGTGCGTCCAGCGTCAGCATGCCCCAGGGGCGCCCGTCGACCGCCAGCGGCGCCCCGACGCAGTCATGGACATGCAGCCGCTCCCCCAGGTCGGGGATCAGCCCGTCATAGGGGTCGGGCAGTTCGCAGCCGGCGGGAAAGCGCAGCAGCGGCCCGTCGGCATCGGCGATCGCCTGCAGGCGGGGATGCCCGTCCAGCTCGAAACGCCGGCCGAGCGTGTCCGGACTGAGTCCCCGCGTCGCGAGCGGCACCAGCACCCGTCCCCCTGCCCCGTCCCGGCGCAGCAGCGCGCAGGCATCGCAAGGCAGGTGCCGCGCCATCAGGTCGAGCAGCAGCAGCCACAGCCGCGCCGGATCGTCCAGCGTCCGCAGCAGCGCCCCCGCATCGTCGAGCAGGATCGGTGTTGTCGAAATGACCGTATCGTTGTCCATTCGACATCATACCATCTGCGGTCAATCTGACAACAGTCGACTCCAGCGACGCGGAAACCCGCGCTGCGGCGCTTTGGCACAGGGCTTGCCATGGCATTGCGACATCGTGACGCGCAAAAGGATCGCCCTTTCCATGCTGACCCCCGCCCAGACCGCCGTCATCAAGGCCACCGCCCCGGTGGTCGCCGCCAATGCCAGCCGGATCACCGGCACCTTCTATCCGCTGATGTTCGAGCGCTTCCCCGACGTGCGCGCCGTCTTCAACCAGAGCCACCAGCGCAACAGCGCCCAGCCCGAGGCGCTGGCCAACGCCATCATCGCCTACGCCTCCAACATCGACCGGCTGGAGGTGCTGGGTCCGGCGGTGGAGGGCATCGTGCAGAAGCACGTCTCGCTCAACATCACCCCCGACCAGTATGACATCGTCGGCACCTGCCTGATGGAGGCGATCGGCACGGTGCTGGGCGCTGCGGTGACGGCGGAGGTCGCCGACGCCTGGGGCGCAGCCTACCGGCAGCTCGCCGACCTGCTGATCGCGGCGGAAGAAAAGGAATATGCCCGCAAGGCGGCGCTGACCGGCGGCTGGCGCGGCGCCCGGCGCTTCCGGATCGCCGCGAAGACGTCGGAGAGCGCCGTCATCACCTCCTTCCGGCTGGAGCCGGTGGATGGCGGGCGGGTGATGGACTTCCAACCCGGCCAGTATCTCGGCCTGCGCCTGGGCATCGATGGCGAGACGGTCCATCGCAACTACAGCCTGTCGGCCTCGCCGAACGGCCGCGACTACCGCATCTCGGTGAAGCGGGAGCCGCAGGGGTTGGTTTCCGGCTTTCTGCATGACCGCGCCCAGGTCGGCGACCAGATCGACGTCTACCCGCCGGCCGGCGAGTTCGTGCTGCGCGACGGCAGCGGCCCGCTGCTGCTGATCACCGGCGGCGTCGGCCAGACCCCTGCCCTGCCGCTGGCCGAACAGGCGCTGGCCGCCGGCCGCCGGGTCATCTACGTCCATGCCGCGCTCAACGGCTCCGTCCACGCCTTCCGCGATCAGGTCGACCGGCTGGCCGAGACGCATCGGACGCTCATGCCCGTCTATTGCTATGCCGAACCGCAGCCGGACGACCGCCCGCACATGGTCGGGTTGCTCGACCGCGACCGGCTGGCCGGCCTGTTGCCGGACGAGCCGGGGGTGGCAGCCTATGTCGTCGGGCCGAAGCCCTTCATGGCGGCGGTCGTCAAGGCGTTGACCGCACTCGGTCTGCCGGACTCGGCCATCGTGCACGAGTTCTTCGGACCCCGGGAAGCACTTGCCTGACCGGATACCGAATCCTTCTCCTCATCCTGCCGGCCGGCCTTTTCCCCGAAGGCCGGCCTTTTTTTCCCGCCGGCGGCTTCGGATCGGATGGCAACCTCAGGTTATCGAAGCTTGCTATTTGCCGCCAAAAATCTTTTCCATCGGGAAATTCCGCCACCTTCAAGGGAGCGCCACGACAGAGAATGCGCCCATTCGCTGAGGCGGCCTTGCGTGAAGGATTTCCATCCCTCGAAGCCGCGCAAGCATTCTGTCGTTAGACAGGAGCCATGCGGATTCTCCTTATTTCTTTCTTAGCCATTTTTGCGGTTATCATATCGATGGGGTGGTCCAATTGCTTACAATTGTTCTCAAATCCTGGCATCCGCCGGCTTTGCGGAACTGACCGGCCGCCCCGTCGGGAAAGATGTGACCGCAACGACGGATATGATCGCTTGCGCGGCGAGAGCCGGAACGGCTGGCCGCATTGCTTGCAAGTGCGTGTTGCGCCGGAGGGCGCAAGGGGGGAAGACGGGATGTCGAAGGATGACGGGATCATGATGGCCCAGGGGACGCCGGCTGGGACGCTGGCTGGAGCCTCGAAGACGGGCGGTGCCTGGTATTCCGGCCTGCGCGGCAAGCTGATGATCGCCATCGGCGTGGTGCTGTCCGGCACGCTGGTCGCCGCCGCCGTGGCGCTGAGCGGCTATGCCAACGTCCGCACCACCATCGACGCCATCGTCGGCCAGGCCGTGCCGGCGATGACGGAAGGCATGGGCGTGGCGCAGCAGGCCGAACGGCTGGTGGCGCTGGCCCCGGCGCTGACCTCGGCCGACAGCGCCGCCAAGCGGGAGGCGGTGTCTGGCGGCATCGCCTCGGCGAAGGAGGAGTTCAACGCGCGGCTGGCCCGTCTGCGGGCCACCGGCTCGGCCGGCGGACAGCTCGCCGCCATCGAGGAGGCCTCGCAGGGGCTGCTCGGCAACCTCGTCCAGCTCGACCAGGCGGCGGCGGAGCGGGTCGCGCTCTCGGCGGAGCGCCAGGGGATGCTGCCCAAGGTGATGGCCGCCGAATCGGAGATCCAGAAATTCTCCGCGCCGTGGCTTTCCGTCCTCAACAACGAGGAGGAACAGGCGCGCACCACCCTGGAGGATGCGGAGTCCGCTCCCGCCGCGGTCCGTGAGGCCGCCGCCACCCTGTCCCGCATCAACGGCCAGAAGAAGCCGCTGTCCATCGTCGTCAGCGAGGCGGCCAACATCCGCAACATGATGATGGAGGCAGCCACCACCCGGGACGAGCAGCGGCTGGCCATCATCGAGACCCGTGTCAGCGTCTCGCTCGCCGGCCTCGTCGCTGCCGCCCAGACCCTGCCGGAGCGGCTGGCCGCCGTCGCCGGCAAGCAGGCCGACCTGCTGACCGGCTTCGCCACTGGCGACCGCTCCCTGGTCACCATCCGCCAGAAGGAACTGGCGATCGAGGGCTATTTCACCCAGCTGCTGGAGAGCAACCAGGCCCTGGCCAACACCCTGTCGATCGGGATCGCCTCGCTGGTCGACGGCCAGAAACGCGGCATCGCCGAGGCGAGCGGCGCCACCGCCCGTATGCTGGAGAACAGCCGCCTGACCCAGATCGCCGTCTCCCTGGTCAGTGTGCTGGTGTCGATCCTGGTGGTCTGGCTCTATATCGGCCGCATCGTGATCCGCCGGATGCTGGACCTGAAGGCCGGCATGGGCCGCATCGCCGCCGGCGACCTCGACGCCGACATCACCCTGGACGGCCGTGACGAGATCGCGGAGATGGGCGCCGCCCTGCGTGTGTTCCGCGACACCGCGCGCGAGGTGGAGATCGCCCGCACCGAGGCGGAGAACGAACGCCGCCGGGCCGCCGGGGAACGCCGCCAGACCATGCTGTCGCTGGCCGACCAGTTCGAGAGCGGCGTCAAGACGGTGGTCGAGACGGTGTCCGCCGCCGCCACACAGATGCACCACACCGCCGCCGGCATGGTGGCGACCGCCGACGACACCTCCCGTCAGGCCGGCAGCGCCGCCCAGGCGGCGGAGATCGCGTCGGTGAATGTCGACGGTGCCGCGTCGGCCGCACACGAGCTGTCGCAGTCGATCGGCGAGATCGCCCGGCAGGTGACCGAATCGGCGACCATCGCCGCCAAGGCCGCCGGCGAGGCCGAGCGCACCGACAGCACGATGCGCGAGCTGAACGAGGCCGCCAGCCGCATCGGCGCGGTGCTCGACCTGATCTCCGACATCGCCGGGCAGACCAACCTCTTGGCGCTGAACGCCACCATCGAGGCGGCGCGGGCGGGCGAGGCCGGCAAGGGCTTCGCCGTCGTCGCCAGCGAGGTCAAGCAGCTGGCCAGCCAGACGGCCAAGGCCACCGACCAGATCGCCGGCCAGATCGGCGCCATGCAGTCCGCCACCAACGAGGCGGTCGGCGCCATCCGCGGCATCGGCCAGACCATCGGCCGGCTGAACGACATCGCCGCCAGCATCGCCGCCGCGGTCGAGCAGCAGGGTGCCGCCACGTCGGAGATCGCCCGCAACGTCCAGCAGGCGGCGGGCGGCACCGCCCAGGCCTCGCAGGACATCGGACAGGTCCGCACCGCCGCCGGCCAGACCGGCCAGTCGGCGCAGGAGGTGCTGTCGGTCGCCCAGGAGGTTTCCAACCAGACCGGCCAGCTTCAGCAGCAGATCGACCGCTTCCTGATCCAGGTGCGGTCGGCCTGACGGGGGCCGGTCACAGGCAAAAGGGCGCCTCCACGACGGTGGAGGCGCCCTTTTCCTTTTTGATGGCCGGAGTTCAGCCCTGGACCACGCTCTGGCGCTGGCTGCCCAGGCCCTCGATGCCCAGCTCCACCACGTCGCCGGCCTTCAGGAAGACCTGCGGCTTCTTGCCCATGCCGACGCCGGGCGGCGTGCCGGTGGACACGATGTCGCCCGGATGCAGTGTCATGAAGCGCGACAGGTAGGACACCAGATAGCGCACGCCATAGACCATGGTGGCGCTGCTGCCGTCCTGCTGGCGGTGGCCGTTGACGTCCAGCCACATCTTGAGGGCCTGCGGATCCTCGATCTCGTCGCGGGTCACCAGCCAGGGGCCGGTCGGGCCGAAGCTGTCGCAGCTCTTGCCCTTGGTCCATTGGCCCTGGCGCTCGATCTGGAAGGAGCGTTCGGACACGTCGTTGACGATGCAATAGCCGGCGACATGGTCCATCGCATCGTCTTCGGAGACGTATTTGGCGGTCTTGCCGATGACGAAGGCCAGCTCGACCTCCCAGTCGGTTTTTTCCGAGCCGCGCGGCAGTTCGATCGGATCGTTCGGCCCGACGATGGCGCTGGTCGCCTTCATGAAGATGATCGGCTCCGGCGGCACCGCCATCCCGGTTTCCGCCGCATGGTCGGAGAAGTTCAGGCCGATGCAGACCATCTTGCCGATCCGGCCGACGCAAGCGCCGAGGCGCGGCTCGCCCGGAACCAGCGGCAGGCTTTCCGGATCGATGGCTCGCAGACCATCCAGCCCGTCCGGCAGCAACGTCGCCCCGGCGATGTCGTCGACATGGGCGGACAGGTCGCGGATGCGGCCCTGGGCGTCGAGCAGGCCCGGCTTTTCCAGGCCCGGCGGGCCAAAGCGCAGCAGTTTCATGAAAACCAATCCCCGATGAGCGGTACGTGTCCGCCGATCCTGCCCGGCTGGCCCGGAAAGTAAAGGGGTCAACGAACGAATTGTAGCGTTGCTCCAAAGTTTGGTCGACAAGGCTGGGATGATGTAGTAAAACTACATTCAGGCTCCGGTCCTGCCCGCCATCCTCATCGATGGCACCCGATCCGGTCCCCCCACTGGCACATGCTGGCCCTTCCATGCTGGACACCATCGCCTCCTCCCTTGACCGGCTGCGCCGGGCGGAAGCCGCCGTGGCGCGCTCCGTTCTGGCCGACCCCGAGTCGGCGGTGCGCGACAGCCTGGCGCAGCTGGCGGGCAAGGCCGGGGTGAGCGAGCCGTCGGTCCTGCGCTTCTGCCGTTCCGCCGGCTATGGCGGCTTCCAGGAATTCAAGATCGCGCTGGCCGGGCATCTGGCGGCATCGGCCGCGCGCGAGGAGGCCGGCGAGCGGCCGACACCGCTGGTGCGCGACCTGTCGCCCGGCGACAGTGTCGCCGGCGCCGCGGAAAAGGTGCTGAACCGTGCAATCGACGCGCTGGTCCGCCTGCGCGGCCGGCTCGACACCGTGGCGCTGGAACGCGCCGCCCGCGTGATGGCGCAGGCGCGGCGGGTGCAGATCGTCGGCGTCGGCGCGTCGGGCACCGTGGCGCTGGACGCCCATCACAAGCTGTTCCGCCTGCTGCCGCAGGTCACCGCCTCCACCGACGCCCATCTCCAGGCGATGGCGGCGGCGACGCTCGGTCCCGGCGACGCGCTGCTTGCGATCTCCAAGACCGGGACCAGCGACGAGATCTTCGACGTCGCCGCCATCGCCCGCGACGGCGGGGCGACGGTGATCGCCATCACCGCGTCGGCGACCCCCTTGGCCGAACGCGCCGACATCCGCCTGACCGTCGATGTCGACGAGGACACCGCGGTCCACACCCCGATGGCCTCGCGCCTCGCCCAGCTCGCGCTGATCGACGCCCTGACCGTCGCGGTCGGGCTGCAGGCGCCGCCCGGCCTCGACCGTCGGCTGGCCCGCATCAAGGCGGTGCTGGCCGGTCATCATCGCGTGCCGGACCGGACCGGCACGCCGTCCCCCTCTCCATCCCCCACGAAGAGTCCCGAGGAATCCTGATGTCCACCACCCAATCCCCGGCCCAATCCCCCGCCGCCTTGACCCCGGCCGAAGTCATCGACCAGCTCGTCGCCTACGGCGTCGTCCCGGTCATCCGCAACAGCTCGGCCGAGCTGGCCCGCACCGCGGTCGGCTGGCTGCGCGAGGCCGGCTACGGCACCTTCGAAATCACCATGACCACCCCGGGCGCCGTCGGCCTGATCGAGGAACTGTCGGCGGAGGGCGACGCCCTGATCGGCGCCGGCACCGTTCTGACCCCGGCCGCCGTCGCCGAGGTGGTGAAGGCCGGCGCCCGCTACGTCGTGTCGCCCTGCGTCCTGCCCAAGGTGGCCGCCGCCTGCCGCGACCATGGCGTCGCCTGCCTGATGGGCGCCCTGACCCCGACCGAGGTGCATGCCGCCATTTCCGCCGGTGCCGATGCCGTCAAGATCTTCCCGGCCTCCACCGTCGGCCCGGCGCACATCAAGGCGCTGAAGTCGGTGTTCCCCGGCGTCCGCATCGTCCCCACCGGCGGCATCGACGCCACCACCGTCGCGTCCTACGTCGCGGCCGGCGTGGCCTGCGTCGGGGCCGGCGGCAAGCTGGTCGACGAGGGGCTGGTCAAGAAGGGCGACCGCGAGGCCATCCTGGCCGCCGGTCGCCAGCTTCTCGAAGCCTACCGCGCGGCAAAGGCGGCCTGAGAGGCGGCGGCCTGAAGGCGGGGGTGCCCTACACCCCCACCAGACTTCCCTGCATCGCATCCATCGCGGCGACGCCGCGGTCGAACACGGCCGCGGCGGTGGCGGCCAGGTCCTGCGCCTCGATTCGCCGGCCTTCCCGCATGCCGTCCTCGACCGCGCGCATCAGCCCGACGAAGCTTGTCAGGCCGAAATGGCTGGCGGCGCCGGCCAGCCGGTGGGCGATGTCCTCGATCTCGTCGTCGGGGATGTCGGCGGCGCCCAGCCGCGGCAGTCCCTCGCCGGCCGACTCCATCAGCAATCCGCGGATGGTGGCGAAGCGGGCCGGACCGAGGGAGCGGATGTATCGTTCCAGGATCGCAGCGTTCACATCGTCCTCGACAACCGGGGGCCGGACGGGGATGCCGCCGTCCTCCTCATCCGACCCGTGATCGGCATCATCGCCATCGCCTTCACCGGCCCGCCGCGCCGCGACGGCGTTGGAGAGCAGATGCATCAGCCGCTCCGGGAAGATCGGCTTCTCGATCACCGCATCGATGCCGGCGGCGAGATAGCGGGCCCGGTCAGCGGCGAAGACGTTGGCGGTCACCGCGACGATTGGCACCGCGGCGCGGTCGTCGTCGGGCAGCGCCCGGATACGCCGCGCCACCTCCGGCCCGTCGATGTCGGGCAGGCGGATGTCCAGCAGCACGGCGTCGAACCGCCGCCGGGCCGCCAGTTCCAGCGCCTTCTCCCCGGTTTCCGCCACCGTGATGCGGTGGCCGGCGTCGGACAGCAGGCCGAGCGCCACCTCGCGGTTGATCGCGTCGTCCTCCACCAGCAGCAGCGCCAGCGACCGCACGAGGCTGATCGGCAGCAGTCGGCCGGGCCGGGCCGGCAGGGCCGGTTCCTCCACCCGCAGCAGGGGGATGGTGACGGTGAAGACGCTGCCCAGCCCGACCGCGCTGTCGACGCGGATGCTGCCCTGCATGGCGTCCAGCAGGTGGCGGACGATGGCCAGCCCCAGCCCGCTGCCGCCGAAGCGGCGGGCGATGGTGGGATCGGCCTGCTCCAGCTTCTCGAAGATGGCGGCCCGGCGTTCGGGCGGCACGCCGATGCCGGTGTCGCGCACCGCCAGGCGCATCATCTCACCGGTTCCGGAACGTTCCGATGCCGGATCGATATCGACGCGCAGGTCGACCCCGCCGCGTTCTGTGAACTTCACCGCGTTGCCGACGAGGTTGACCAGGATCTGACGCAGCCGCTGGCGGTCGATCACCACAAGGTCGGGCACGTCGGGCGAGATGTCGAGATCGAGGTCGATGCCCTTCTCGTTCGCCAATCCTTCCACTGTCGCAACGACCTCTTCCAGCACCGGCAGCAGGGCGCAGGGCGCGGGGTCGAGGTCGAGCTTGCCGTCCTCGATCTTGCGCAGGTCCAGGATGTCGTTGACCTGATCGAGCAGCCCATGGCCGCAGCGCATGATCGACAGGGCGTAGCGCCGCTCACCGGCATGGAGCTGTCCGGTCAGCAACAGCCGGCACAGGCCGAGGATGCCGTTCAGCGGCGTGCGCATCTCGTGGCTGACGGTGGCGAGGAACTCGGTCTTGGCGGCGTCGGCCCGCTCGGCCCGGTCCTTGGCCTGCCGCAGCTCCTCGCGCGCCCGGCGCGAGGCGGTGACGTCGTTGGCGACGCAGATGATGCGGCACCGGCCGTCGCCCGACCATTCGAAGGGATGGCGCTGCAGGGCGAACACCGCGGTTTCGCCGTTGCGGCCCAGCACCAGCTCCTCCACCCCGAGCGAGCGCATGGCGCCGGGATCGCCGCCGGCCAGCGCCCGCCCGGTTTCCGGCCCCAGCACCTCGGCCAGGGTGCGGCCCTCGATGTCGGCGCGGCGGGTGCCGAACCGGTCTTCCGCCGCCCGGTTCCACAGCACGACCCGGCCGCTGTCGCCCTCCAGCACGTAGAGCACGCTCGGCACATTGTCGATCACCGCGTCCAGGAACGCCTGGGTCCGCCGCAGCAGCTCCTCCGCCTCGCGGCGGCGGGTGATGTCGACGATGGAACTCAGCAGCACCTCCTCGCCCTGGAACTCGAAGGCGATGCCGGACAGCAGGCCCCACAGGCGGCGGCCGGATTCGGTCACCAGTTCGGTCTCGACGTCGAGCGCGAGGCCGCTGCCGAACACGTCGCGGACGAACTCCTCGCGCACCGCCGGGGCGTACCAGACGCTGGCGGCCGGACGGCCCAGCAGGTCGGCGGCGTCGGCCACCTCGAACAGGTCGGCGGCGCGGCGGTTGACGAAGCGGATCTGTCCGTCGGCCCGGCCGGAGATCACCAGCGGCACCGGCGCCGCCTCCAGCACCGTGCGCAGCCACTGCTCCTTGCGGCTCAGCGCCTCGCTCTTGTCCTCGGTCTCCTGGATGTAGAAGCGCAGCGCACGGGCCAGCTCGCCGATCTCGTCGGCGCCGGTCACCGGCACCTCGGCCTTGCCGCCGCCGGTGCGGTCGCGGATCGCCTCGCTGACCGCCCACAGTCGTGCCAGCACCTTGCGTCGGACATACAGCACCGACAGCACCATCCCCAGCACCACCACCCCGACCGAGGCGAAGAACAGGCGGCTGTAGGTGGTGGACACCTCGATCACCTGCTGGCGGCTTTCCTCCGCCGCCTTGGTCTGCTCGACGAAGATGCCGGTGTTCAGGCCGGTGTTGACCAGCGACACCTGATTGGCGCGGTCGACCAGCCCGTTCAGCGCTTCGGACGCCTGCAATTCGGCCTGGCGCTGGCGGAAGACCGACCGCTCGCCCTCCACCACCGCGCGCATGCCGCCGGCCAGCCGGGCCAGCCGCCCAGCCACCCCGTCCGCCACATTGGCCGAAGCATCGGCCGGCAGCGTGCCTGCCAGCGCCGCCAGCTGCGCCGCCGCGCTGTCGGCCAGCCGGGCCAGGGCGAAGCTGTTTTCCGTCTGGTGGACCGAGGCGATCAGGAACAGCAGCCGCTCCGCCATCGCCAGCCAGCGCTGTACAGCCACATCCTCCACCCCGCGCAGGCCGGGTTCGGCCAGGGCGTCGGCCATCCGCCGCACGTCGCGGCCGCGCTCCGCCAGGGCGCGGCGGGCGGCGATGCGGGCGGTCACGCCGCGGTCGATGGCGTCGCGCAGCCGCAGGATCTCGTCGCGCTGCTGTTTCAGGTTGGCGATGCGCTGCGCCTGCCGGCCGGCGGACGGCTCCATCTCCGCCAGCAGCCTGTCATAGCCGTTGAGCTGGTCGGACAGCCCCTGACTGATCGTTTCGCGGCCGAAATTGTCGTCTGACATGGCCAATTGTTCCAGGGTCCGCATGATCCGCTGGTGCTGGCGCTCCAGCTTGGCGGAGGCGACGACCGCGGGGAACTGTTCCGACGTGACCTTGGTGATGCCGGCATGCAGCCCGTCGAAGGCGATGTAGGCGCCGAGCCCGATCAGGAAGGCGACCAACCCGTTGAAGGCGAGCGCGCCGAACAGCCGCGCGCCGACGCCGATCCGTACCACGCCCGTTTTGCCGTCTGCCGCCATTCCCGTTCCCGCATGTTCAGGACCCGGCACCCCGATCGTTTGCGCGGCACCGCGGCGAGCGTATCATAGCGGCGCCGTCGGATAAGGGGAGAAGGATGGGGAGAAAGCCCGTGATCGCCGCGCCGGGCCTGCTGCCGGGTCTGTTTCTGGGCCTGCTGCTGGCTCTTGCCGGGACCGCCGCGGCCCAGCAGGGCGCATCCCCGCCCCCGGTCGGCGAGCGCCCGGTGCTGGCCGAGATCGAGCGGCGCGGGGTCGTGCGCTGCGGGGTGTCCTTCAATCCCGGATTCGCCGCCAACGACGACAACGGACGGCCGGTCGGATTCATGGTCGATCTGTGCCGCGCGCTGGCCGCCGCGGTGCTGGGCAAGGCCGACGCCATCGAGATCCGCCGCCTGTCGAAACCGCAGGAGTTCGCCGCCGTCGCCGCCGGAGATGTCGACGTTTCCTTTGCCCAGACCTCGTGGACGCTGACGCGCGACGCCACCTATGCCGTCGATTTCGGCCCGCCTGTCTTCCACGACGTGCAGGGGATCGCCGCATGGCGGCTGCCCGACGGCCGGTCGGCGCTGGAGAGCGGCGAGCTGACGATCTGCGTGCCGGTCGGCACCACGACCCAGGCCGAACTGGAGGCGCTGCTGGCCCGCGGCGACCGGCCATGGAAACTGCGCCTCTATCCCGGCTGGCCCGACGCGCTGGAAGCCTTCCTCAGCCGCGACTGCGCGGCGCTCAGCGCCGACCGGGCGCCGCTGACCACCGCGCTGCATGTGCTGGAGCAGCCGCGCGGGTCGATGGAGATCGCCGACGCGCCCCTGGCCTCCGCAAGCTCTTCGCCCGAGCTCTCGTCCCTGCCCTCGCGCGAGCCGATCACGCCGCTGACGCCGAATGCCGACCGGATGTGGATGGCGGCGGTGCGCTGGACGATGTACGCGCTGTTCCTGGCCGACGATGCCGGCGTCACCGGGGCCAACGCCAATTTCCAGCGCATCACCGGCAGCAGCGAGATGCGCCGGCTGCTGTCCGGTCTGCCGCAGGTGGCGGTCAAGGCCGGGCTGCGGCCCGACTGGGCCTATCAGGCGATCGTGCAGGTCGGAAACTACGGTGAGATCTTCGAGCGCAACCTGGGAGCCCATTCCCCCTTCAAGCTGGAGCGCGGGCCGAACCGGCCCTGGACCCAGGGCGGGTTGCTCTACGCCCCGGTGTTCCAGTAGGGAAGCCGGGTGGTGGGTTGGCACCTACCAGAATGATCAAGGTAGCGCAGCATCGCAGCCCCTGATACCCCCGACCATGGTCGGGGGTGACGCCGATGGTTTGTACACCACACTATCAGCCTGAAAACCAAGATCGGCGCTCAGTCATCAGTCCCTGCGGCTGCAATGCGCCGCTCACTAAAAACCAACCATACGACCGGACTATTCACTTGGGAGGGTGAAGACAATGGCCTATGCGGCTTCGACGGCTGATGCCGTCCGACCGATGACGGGCGAGGAGAAGAAGGTCATCTTCGCGTCCTCGCTCGGAACCGTTTTCGAGTGGTACGACTTCTACCTGTACGGCTCGCTCAGCGCCGTCATCGCCGCACAGTTCTTCTCGGGCGTGAACCCGACGGCGGCCTTCATCTTCGCGCTGATGGCGTTTGCCGCCGGCTTCGCCGTCCGGCCCTTCGGCGCCCTGGTCTTCGGTCGCCTCGGCGACATGATCGGCCGCAAATACACCTTCCTGGTCACCATCCTGATCATGGGCCTGTCGACCTTCATCGTCGGCATCCTGCCCAACTACGCCTCGATCGGCATCGCCGCCCCGATCATCCTGATCGTCCTCCGCCTGCTCCAGGGCCTGGCGCTGGGTGGCGAGTATGGCGGCGCCGCCACCTATGTTGCCGAGCATGCGCCGCACGGCCGCCGCGGCAACTACACCTCCTGGATCCAGACCACGGCGACGCTCGGCCTGTTCCTGTCGCTGCTGATCATCCTGGGCTGCCGCGTCTCGATGTCGGCGGAGGATTTCAACGCCTGGGGCTGGCGCATTCCCTTCCTGATCTCCATCGTGCTGCTCGGCATCTCGGTGTGGATCCGCCTGATGCTGAACGAATCGCCCGCCTTCAAGAAGATGAAGGAGGAGGGCAAGCACTCCAAGGCGCCGCTGACCGAGTCCTTCGGCCAGTGGAAGAACCTGAAGATCGTCCTGCTCGCCCTGTTCGGCCTCGTCGCCGGCCAGGCGGTGGTCTGGTACACCGGCCAGTTCTACGCCCTGTTCTTCCTGACCCAGACGCTGAAGGTCGACGCCCAGGCGGCGAACCTGATGATCGCGGCGGCCCTGCTGATCGGCACGCCCTTCTTCGTGCTCTTCGGCACGCTGGCCGACCGCATCGGCCGCAAGCCGATCATCATGGCCGGTCTGCTGCTGGCCTGCCTGACCTATTTTCCGCTGTTCAAGGGCATCACCCACTACGCCAACCCGGCGCTCGAGGAGGCCATCGCCACCTCTCCGGTGGTCGTGATCGCCGATCCCAACGAGTGCTCGTTCCAGTTCAACCCGGTCGGCACCAGCCAGTTCACCAGCTCCTGCGACATCGCCAAGGGCGCGCTGGTGAAGCGCGGCATCCCCTACACCAACGAAGCGGCCCCCGCCGGCACCGTCGCCTCGATCAAGGTCGGCAGCACGGTGATCGCCGGCTATTCGGCCGCGCCGCAGGTGACCGCCACCGTGTCGCTCGGCCATGCCCCGGCCACCGCGCCTGCCACCCCGACCGACGCCAAGAGCGCCGGCGCGGCCTTCGACAAGGGGCTGGGCGACGCGCTGAAGGCGGCCAACTATCCGGCCAAGGCCGACCCGGCCCGCATCGACACGGTGATGGTCATCGCCCTGCTGACGGTGCTGGTGCTCTATGTGACCATGGTCTACGGCCCGATCGCCGCCATGCTGGTCGAGATGTTCCCGACCCGCATCCGCTACACCTCGATGTCGCTGCCTTACCACATCGGCAACGGCTGGTTCGGCGGTTTCCTGCCGACCACCTCCTTCGCCATCGTGGCGGCGACCGGCGACATCTATTCCGGCCTCTGGTACCCGATCATCATCGCCGCCGCGACCCTGGTGATCGGCATGCTGTTCGTCCGCGAGACCAAGGATGTGGACATCTACGAACATGATTGAGACCGGCTGAAATCCTGAGGTCGCAGTCCTGAATGAGCGGACGGGCGGAGGGGTTTCCCTCCGCCCGTCCGCGCAATCTTGTGATAACCTCCACCGCCATAGGGAGAAGAAGTCCAAGAACGGGATGCGAAAAGCCCCATGGAAAGCTGGTTCATCCTGGCCGTGTCGCTGGCCTATCTGCTGTCGCTGTTCGCCATCGCCTGGTACGGCGACCGCACCGGCACCCATGGCGGCGAGCGGCGCACCCCCTGGCTCTATGCGCTCAGCTTCGGGGTCTACTGCACCTCCTGGACCTTCTACGGCGCGGTCGGGCGGGCGGCGACCGGGGGATTCTATTTCCTGCCGATCTATATCGGCCCGATCCTGATGATCGGGCTGGGCTGGCCGGTGCTGGCCCGCATCGTCCGCGTCGCCAAGTCCGAGAACGTCGTCTCGATCTCCGACTTCCTGTCGGCCCGCTACGGCAAGAGCCGCAGCCTGGCGGCGCTGGTCACCATCGCCGCGGTGATCGGGCTGCTGCCCTACATCGCGCTGCAATTGAAGGCGATCAGCGTCAGCTTCGAGATCCTGGCCGGCGCCGCGCTGGGGAGTGACGTCAACCAGATGCCGGGCGGCACCGCGCTGATGGCGGCGCTGCTGATGGCGGCCTTCGCCATCCTGTTCGGCGTGCGCAGCGTGTCGGCCAACGAGCACCATCGCGGCCTGATGATGGCCATCGCCGCGGAATCGGTGGTGAAGCTGGCCGCGGCGCTGGGGGTGGGTGGGGCCATCGCCTTCTCCATGTTCGGCAACCCGGCGGCCTTCGTCGAGGCGGCCATCAGCCATCCGGAATTCCTGGAGATGATCCGGCTCGACAGCATCGGCGCCGACTGGTGGGTCGCCTGCCTGTTGTCGGCGCTGGCGATCCTGTGCCTGCCGCGCCAGTTCCACGTCGCGGTGGTCGAGAATACCCATGGCGGCGACGTGCGCTCGTCGGCCAAGCTGTTCCCGGCCTATCTGGTCGCCATCAACCTGTTCGTGCTGCCGGTGGCGCTGGCCGGGCTGATGCTGTTCCCGGACGGCACCACCAACGCCGACACCTTCATGGTCTCGATCCCCCTCAGCCAGGGCTGGCCGTGGCTGGCGCTGGCCGCCTTCATCGGCGGGCTGTCGGCCGCCACCAGCATGATCCTGGTGGAGATGGTGGCGCTCAGCACCATGATCTGCAACGACATCGCCGTCCCGCTGCTGATGGCGCTGCGCCCAGACAACCGCCGCCTGCGCGACGATCCGGCCGGCATCCTGCTGCTGGTGCGCCGCTCGGCGGTGATCGTGCTGGTGCTGCTGTCCTATGGCTGCTACCGGCTGATCGGCCCGGCCTTTCCGCTGGCGACCATCGGCATGATGAGCTTCACCGCGGTGGCGCAGTTCGCCCCGGCCCTGCTCGGCGGGCTGGTGTGGAGCCGGGCCAGCCGCAGCGGCGCCTTCGCCGGCATCTGCGCCGGCTTCCTCGGCTGGGCCTACACCATGCTGCTGCCGTCCTTCGCCGATGCCGGCTGGCTGGCGTCGAGCGCGCTGCGCGAGGGCCCCTTCGGCCTGACCGGCCTCAGTCCGGTGGCGCTGGCCGGCATCGCCGGCATCGACCCGCTGACCAATGCCGCGCTGTGGAGCCTGGGGCCGAACCTGCTGCTGTTCGTGCTGGTGTCGCTGCTGACCCGTCCGTCGACGCTTGAGCGCCAGCAGGCCGCGCGCTTCATGAGCCTGCGCCGTGCGACCGATGGCGAGGCGCACGGGCCGCGCGGCGCCACGCTGGCCGACCTGCATGATCTGGCGGTGCGCTATGTCGGACAGGCGCGGGCCGATGCCGCCTTCTGCCGCTTTACCGGGGTGGAGGACGGCGACCTGCCCACCGCCCTGCTGACGCGCACCGACGGCGAGGCGATCCAGCTGACCGAGCGGCTGCTGGCCGGCGCCGTCGGCTCGGCATCGGCCCGCGTGGTGGTGGCCGGGCTGCTGTCCGACCGCCGGCTGTCGCGCACCGACGCACGCTCGATCATCGACGAGGCGTCGCGCGCCATCCTGAAGCAGCATGAACTGCTGCGCGCCACCGTGGAGAACGTCCCCCAGGGCATCGCCGTGTTCGACGAGGAGTGGCGCGTCGCCACCTGGAACAACCAGTTCCTGGTCCTGCTCGACCTGCCCGACGGCTTCGTCCAGGTCGGCACCTCGCTGGAGGAGATCGTCGGGCTGATCGACCGCCGCGGCGAGTATGGCCGCAACGGCGAGGTCGAGACGCTGCTCGCCCGCCGCTCCGACCCGCGCCGCCGCAACCGGCCCGACGTCTACGAGCGGGTGCGGCCCGACGGCACGGTGCTGGAGATCGCCACCAACCCGATGCCTGGCCCAAAACCGGGGGGGCCAAAGCCGGGGGGCGGCGGCTTCGTCGCGGTCTACACCGACGTCACCGAACGCCACCGCGCCGCCGCCGCCCTGCGCGAAGCCAACGAGACGCTGGAACGCCGCATCGCCGAGCGCACCCACGACCTGTCGGAAGCCAAGGCGGAGGCCGAGCGCGCCAACCGCGGCAAGACCCGCTTCCTCGCCGCAGCCAGCCACGACCTGCTGCAGCCGCTGCACGCCGCCCGCCTGTTCCTGTCGGCCCTGTCGGAGCGCAACGGCGACAGCGCCATCAGCCAGATCGATGCCTCGCTGCGGTCGGTGGAGCAGATCCTGGGCGACCTGCTGGACGTCTCCAAGATCGACAGCGGCGTGGTGAAGCCGAACCCGGTGCCGATGCGTATCGACGAGCTGCTGAAGCCGCTGGGCGAGGAGTTCACCGTGCTGGCGAGCCGCCACGGGCTGGCCCTGCGCGTGGTGGAATGTTCGGCCATCGTGCGCAGCGACCCGACGCTGTTGCGCCGCATCCTGCAGAATTATCTCGCCAATGCGGTGCGCTACACCCGCACCGGCCGCATCCTGCTCGGTTGCCGGCGGCGCGGCGGCGTCCTGTCGATCGAGGTGTGGGACACCGGCCCCGGCATCCCCGAGCACAAGGTGCCGGAGATCTTCATGGAGTTCCGCCAGCTCGACAACGACGCCGACGACCGTGGCAAGGGGCTCGGGCTCGGCCTCGCCATCGTCGAGCGGCTGGCCGGTATCCTCGACCATACGGTGCAGGTCCGCTCCAGGGTCGGGCTCGGCAGCGCCTTCTCGGTGCTGGTGCCGCTGACCGACGAGCCGGTCGCCGCCCGCGCCGTGGTGGCGCGCCCGCGCGGCCGCGACCTGCGCGGGGTGCTGGTGCTCTGCCTGGAGAACGAACCCGCCATCGCCCGCGCGACCGAGGATCTGCTGTCGAGCTGGTCCTGTGGCGTCGTCACCGCCGCCGTCCCCGATCTGGCGCTGGCCAAGCTGGAGGGGCGCAGGCCGGACGTGATCCTGACCGACTACCATCTCGACCGCAGCCTGACCGGGGTGGAGGCGTTGCGGGGGCTGCGCGAGACGCTGGGCGGCGACATCCCCGCCGCCGTGGTCACCGCCGACCGCGACGCCTCGGTGCGCGAGGACATCGAGGCGGCGGGTTGCCGGCTGCTCTACAAGCCGGTGCGGCCGGGGGCGCTCAGGGCGCTGCTTGGGCAGTTACTGGCGGAGGGGCAGCGGCTGGTGGGGTGAGACGGAAATTGCTCTGAAACTTAGGGAACAAAGATCTCGCAAAATCCATTATCGGCGCATGACCTTCATTCCAACCACAGGCTATGCTATGTTTATAACTGGCTATGCTACCGGATGGGTATGGGGCGAGGCAGAACATGTCAGCAGGTAAAATCTCACTATTCCCAAAACTGGAAAAGCTTAAGGCTGGGCTCGGCGCCGCCGGTATGACCGCCATTGGCCTTGAGGCTATTGGCCCTCGCCTTCTTGGCGGACTTTTCAGCGGCCCACTTGGAAATATCATTCCGATTGTAGGGGCCGTTCTGGGCGCACTAATTGCCGCGCACTTTACTCAAGTCTCTGAGAAAGAGGCTGCATTAGAATCAAAAGCAAAAAAAGAAAGCGTTATGTAATAATGAGCGATATCAATGCAATCAGCCCTTTATCGGACAGTGGCGTTGGAATAACATATTTCCTTTTATCTGCGGGGTATTGCATACTTATCATAATATTTGATTCAATAAGACATAAGAGATTGGCTGTGTCGAAAAATCTTCTTCGGCACCTTCTTGATGGCCTTACTTTTTCCACCGGAGTAACTGTTGGCCTCGCTATACTTTATCCCGGCATATTCCTGGTCGTATCTTCAAATTATGTATACATAACCGTTACTTCTGCAACGTGTGTGTTTGGCCCGCTCATCAATCTTGCCGAGCGTTATGGATTCATGATCGAAACTTAATATTGCATACGCGATGCAGCAGTAAGCACGATCCGCTGCCCTATTCTTGCCTACTGTGTCACTCCACCGGCGGCGGCGGGGCGGCCGACAGCGCCAGCTGGCTAGCCAGAACCGCGGCCTGCGTCCTGGTCAGCACCCCCAGCTTGCGCAGGATCGTGGTCACATGCGCCTTCACCGTCGTCTCGGCGACGTTCATCTCGTAGGCGATCTGCTTGTTCAGCTTGCCCTCGGCGATGCCGGCCAGCACGCGGAGCTGCTGCGGCGTCAGGGTGGCGGCGCGCTGGGCCGGGTCGGGGGCGTCGGTCTCGGGACCGCCCTTGATCTCGGGCAGCCAGAGCTCGCCGTCGAGCACGGCGTGGATCGCCTCGACGATCTGGGTGTTGGGAGCGGATTTCGGCACGAAGCCGGAGGCGCCGTAATCGATGGCGCGCTGGATCGTCACCGGATCTTCCGATGCCGAAACGACGATCACCGGAATCGCCGGATGTTCGGAGCGCAGCATCATCAGGCCGATCAGGCCGCTCATGCCGGGCATGTGCAGGTCGAGCAGGATGACGTCGGGCGGCTCGCCGGTGTCCAGCAGCGGCTTGATCTGATCGAAGCGCGACGCCTCCAGGATGACGGCTCCGGCTATCGCCTGCCCGATGGTCTGGGTCAGCGCGGTGCGCATCAGCGGATGGTCGTCGGCGATCAGAATGCGGTGCGACATGGACAGTCCGGAAATAAAACCATTGCAGGAGTATCCCCTTACAGCCGCCCGTTGACAACTGTGCCCGATGCCGCGCGGCGAAGTTTCCGGCGGATTCACTCTATCCATCCGCGGACGGAATGGCCCCGGCGCTGGTGCGTTCGTGGATGGCCTGGCGACGGAAGCGGTACAACTCGGCCGGGCGGCCGCCGGTCTGGCTCTCATAACTGCCGGTGGGCTCGACGAAGCCGCCGGAGATCATCAGCCGGCGGAAATTCTGCTTGTGCACCCGTTCGCCCGACAGCGCCTCCACCACCAGCTGCAACTGATGCAGGGTGAAGGTCGGCGGCAGCAGCTCGAAGACGATGGGACGGTAGCGCAGCTTGCCGCGCAGCCGTTCCAGCGCGGTGGCGAGGATGCGCCGCCCGTCCCGCGCCATCGGCCGGCCGAGCGCGCGCGGCATCGGCCCGGTCTGCACAAACGAACCGGCCGCCGACGCCGCGCCCGTCCCATCCTCGATACGGGCCGCAAGGTCGCGGTCGCGGAACGCCTCCACCACCAGGCCCGCCTCGTAGAGCAGCTCGTAGCGCTCCAGCACCCGCTCCATGTCCCAATCGGCGCCGTCCAGCCCGAAGGCCATCTGCGCCCGCTCGGCCCGGCGCCGGCGGGTCTCCTCGTCGCCGGCGGCATCGACCCAGCCGCGCAGCGCCGGGGCGATCACCCCGTCCAGCAGTTGCGGGCGGCGGTCGCGCCAATCCTCCCACGGAAAATGATCGTAGAGGTCGCGCCATTCGGCCGAGGCGTCGCCGCCCAGCGGGCCATCGCGGACCAGGGCCAGATAGCCGACCACGACCGAGCGCGGCCCACCGAACAGCTCATGCGGGTCGCGGTAACGGTCGCCGAAGGTGTAGAGCTGTTCGACATAGCGGAGCGCGACGCCCGACAGCCCCTCCGCCACCGCACGGACGCCATCCTGCAGGGTGCGGAAGCGGTCGGGCTCGAAGGGTGCGCCGGGCAGCGCGTCGCGGTGCGGCAACGGCTCGTCGCCGCGCCGATGGTCCTCCGGCACGGCAAAGCCGCTGCGCACCGTCACCACGCGCGGCGTCCCGCCGGTCACCGCCACGATGGCGACCGACAGGCCGAGCTGGAGGGGCCTGGTCACGATGGAACCGGTCTTCCCCCTCTCCCCTCCGGGGAAAGGGTCGGGGCGAGGGGGAAGGCCATTCCGCTCAACGCTTGTCCAGCGGCACGAACCGACGGGCGGCGTGGCCGGTGAAGAGCTGGCGGGGACGGCCGATCTTCTGGGCCGGATCCTCGATCATCTCCTTCCACTGGCTGATCCAGCCGACGGTGCGGGCCAGCGCGAACAGCACGGTGAACATGCTGGTCGGGAAGCCCATCGCCTTCAGGATGATGCCCGAATAGAAATCGACGTTCGGATAGAGCTTCTTCTCGATGAAATACTCGTCCGACAGGGCGATCCGCTCCAGCTCCATCGCGATGGCGAGGTGCGGCTCGTCCCTGATGCCCAGGCGGTCGAGGACCTGATAGCAGGTCTCGCGCATGATCTTGGCGCGCGGGTCGTAGTTCTTGTAGACCCGGTGGCCGAAGCCCATCAGGCGGAAGCTGTCGTTCTTGTCCTTGGCGCGGCGGACGAACTCGGGGATGCGATCGACCGAGCCGATCTCCTCCAGCATCTTCAGCACCGCCTCGTTGGCGCCGCCATGGGCCGGACCCCACAAGGCAGCGATGCCCGACGCGATGCAGGCGAACGGGTTGGCGTGCGACGAGCCGGCCAGACGGACGGTGGAGGTCGAGGCGTTCTGCTCGTGGTCGGCATGCAGGATGAAGATCTTGTCCATCGCCTCCGACAGGATCGGGTCGACCTTCCACTGCTCGCACGGCGTGCCGAACGTCATGTAGAGGAAGTTTTCCGCGTAGGTCAGGTCGTTGCGCGGATACATGAAGGGTTCGCCGACCGTGTATTTGTGGGCCATGGCGGCCATGGTCGGCATCTTGGCGATCAGGCGGTGCGCGGCGATCTTGCGCTGCACCGGGTCGAAGATGTCGGTGGAATCGTGATAGAAGGCCGACAGGGCGCCGACAACGCCGCACATGATCGCCATCGGGTGGGCGTCGCGGCGGAAGCCGCTGTAGAACTTGGACAGCTGCTCGTGCACCATCGTGTGGTAGGTGATGGTGCGCTCGAAATCGGCCTTCTGCTGCGGGTCGGGCAGTTCGCCGTTCAGCAGCAGGTGGCAGACCTCCAGGAAGTCGCAATTCTCGGCCAGATCGGCGATGGCGTAGCCGCGGTGCAGCAGCACGCCCTCGTCGCCGTCGATGTAGGTGATCGCCGAATCGCAGGCGGCGGTCGAGGTGAAGCCCGGATCATAGGTGAAATAGCCGGTCTCGGCGTAGAGCTTGCGAATGTCGATCACGTTGGGGCCGGTGGACCCGCCCAGCAGCGGCAGCTTCAGCGTCTTGCCGGTGGCGTCGTCGGTCAGCGTGACGGTGCCGACCTGGGTCACATCGCCGTGCGGCGTGTGCTTGCTCGATTCCATGACCTTCTCGCACTCCTTGCTGGCCGGCCGGACGGCGCCTGTCGACCGCCGCCGCCGGACCTTGGTGGTTGGCCCATGCCCGCGCGCTTTGACGCCGAAGGCGCCGCGCCGTCTTCTCCCGGTCTCCGAAGGGTCGGCCCGGGGGCGGAACCCGCACCCGTCCCATGTCGTTGACTCCCCCGGAAGATAGCAGAGGACATCATGACCGACACGTCTCAAACACGCACCCCCTCCGAAGGAAGCCCCTCCCCGGAGAAGCCGGTTCCGGCGAAGCATGACGGGACGCCGGCCGGCGAACGCTCCCCGCGCGAGGACATGACCAAGACGCCGGGCGACGGCACCCTCCAGGACGCCACCCCGGCCGGCCTGTCGTCGGAGGAGCTGCGCGAACGGGCCGAGGACACCGACGGTTCGGCCCAGCCGGGCACCGGCTGAGCCAAGCCTGGCACCGGCAAAAGGGGGTACGGCCGGCGCTCAGGCCGCCGGCCGTACCCCGCCGGTGCGCTCGCGCAGGGCGGTTTCCAGCCGGCCGGCCTCTCGGACCAGAAGCGGCAGGATCCGGACGGCCTGGGTCCGGTCGCCGGACCGGCAGACCACCTCCAGCCGCCAGGCGAGATGCATGACCGTCATCCCGCCGAAGCTGCCCGACAGGCTGGACAGGTCGTGGGCCTCGCCCGCCAGCGCCGGGAGATCGAGCGCGCCGTCCCGGGCGGCCTCCGCCATCGCCGACAGCCGCTCCAGCCGGCGGGAAACGTCGTCCAGGAAACTGTCGACGATCAGGGCCAGGCTGCCGGGGTCGACGGTCCCGGCCAGATCGGCCAGCACCGACCCGTCGAGCGGCTCACCGTCCTGCACATCCCCGGCAAGGATCTCGTCGTCCGCGGCGCCACCGGCCGGAGCCTTCCCGGAGGAGGCCGCATTGGGGGCGGTATCAGGGGCCGTATCGGGAATCCTCGCCGCGCCCCCGTCCTGCCCGCCCTCCTGCCTCCCGTCCTTCCGGCCCAGCCAGCCGTCCAACGCCGTCACCAGCCCGGCGCGGCTGATCGGCTTGGTCAGATAGTCGCTCATGCCGGCGCGCAGGCACTGCTCCCGCGTGCCGGGCATGGCGTCTGCGGTCAGCGCGATGATCGGCAGCCCGGCCAGCGGGCCGCCGAACGCCCGGATCGCCTGCGCGGCCTCCAGCCCGTCCATGCCGGGCATCTGCACATCCATCAGGACGAGGTCGATGCCGCCGCGGCAGACCGCGGCCACCGCCTGCTCCCCGTCCTCCGCCAGTTCCACCGTATAGCCGAGCTTGCGCAGCAGGGTGGTGGCGAAGAGCTGGTTGGTGCGGTTGTCCTCCGCCAGCAGGATGCGGCCGCTGCGCGCCGGCTCCGCCCGCCGGGCTTCGGCTGCCACCCGCAGGCTGTCCTGCCGGTCCGCAGCCGGTCCGTCGACCGCGAACAGCCCGGACAGGCAGGCGCACAGCGCGCCCTGGCGCAGCGGCCGGCCGATGGCGGCGTGGGCCAGCCCCTGGACCGGCCCGCCATAGGCCCGCGCCGCTGGCGCCAGGGCGGTGACCAGCACCCGCCGGCTGTCCGCGAGGAGCGGATTGCCGGCGATTGCGGCCAGCAGCGCGTCGCCGCCCATGCCGGGCATGGTCTGGTCGATCAGCACGATGTCGAAGGGCCGGCCGCCGACGGCGGCCCGGGTCAGCGCCTCCAGCGCGTCGGGAGCGTTGTCGACCGTCGAGGGCCGGGCGCCCAGGCTGTCGAGCATCGAGGCCAGCACGCGACGGTTCACCGCCAGATCGTCGACCACCAGGGCGGAGCGGCCGGCCAGCGGCCGTTCCGCCGGCGGCAGCGCCTCGTCCGACAGGGTCAGCGGCAGGTCGACCTGGAACCGGCTGCCGGCACCGGGCGTGCTCTCCACCGCGATGCCGCCGCCCATCAGCTCCGACAGCTGGCGGCAGATCGCCAGCCCCAGCCCGGTGCCGCCGAACTTGCGGGTGATCGACCCGTCGACCTGCTGGAACTTGTTGAACAGGGTCGGCAGCGCATCGGCCGCGATGCCGATGCCGGTGTCGGTCACCGTCATGCGCAGCACCAGATGGGCGTCGGTGGCGTCCAGCGCCTCCAGCTCCACCGCGACCGAGCCGACATCGGTGAACTTCACCGCGTTGCCGACCAGATTGACCAGGATCTGGCGGATGCGGGTCGGGTCGCCCAGCAGGGTGCGGCGCAGCATCGGGTCGATGTAGAAGCCGATCTCGATGCCCTTCTCCTGGGCGCGCGGGGTCAGCAGTTCCACCACCCCTTCCACCAGATCGGCGGGATCGAAGGGCAGCGTCTCGACGGTGACGCGGCCGGCCTCCAGCTTGGAGATGTCCAGGATGTCGTTGATGATGGTCAGCAGGGCGTTGGACGAGCTGCGGATGGCCTGGGCGAACTGGCGCTGCTCCTCCGTCAGGGGGGTGTCGAACAGCAGTTCGGTCATGCCCATGATGCCGTTCATCGGCGTGCGGATCTCGTGGCTCATCGCCGCCAGGAACTCCGACTTGGCCTGGGTCGCCGCCTCCGCCCGGGCGCGCAGCGCGTCGGCCTCCTCGCGGGCGGCGTCCAGCCCCTCGGCCAGCGCGCACATGTCGGCAGCCTGGCGCTGCAGCTCCGCCTCGAAGCGCTTGCGCTCGGTGATGTCGGTGCGGGTGCAGACCAGCGCCCCGCTGGAGGTGCGGTTCTCCGCCACCAGGATCCAGCGGCCGTCGGGCAGCTCCCGCTCGAAGGGCGGGCCGGGGTTGCGGTGCTGGGCCAGCTCGGCCTGGATCCAGGCTTCGTCGGTGGCGCCCTCGGGGTTGCCGGCGAATTCCCCGTTGGCGATGGCCAGCCGCAGGATCGCCTCGAAGGGGCGGCCGGGCGTCAGCAGCGGCGCGGTGCGCGGATGCGCCTCGCGGTATCGCTCGTTGCACAGGATCAGCCGGTCGTCGGCATCGAAATAGGCCAGCCCCTCGGGCACCGCCTCGATCGCGTCGTCCAGCGTCTGCTTGGCGAGCCGGAGTTCCTCCTCCGACTTCTTGTCGCGCGTGATGTCGGTGTGGGCGCCGACCATGCGCACCACCTGGCCGGAGGCGTCGCGGATGTGGATGGCGCGGCTGAGGATGTAGACGGTGTGACCCTGCTTGTGGCGGAAGCGCTGCACCATCTCGAAATTGGGGATCCGGCCGGCATTGTAGGCCCGGACCGTCTCCAGCGCCGCGATCCGGTCCTCCTCGAAGATCAGGCCGGCCCACATCTCCAGGCTGTTCTCCAGCTCGTCGTCACGGTAGCCGAGCTGTTCCTTCCAGGTGGGCGAGAACCAGATGGTATTGGTGTCGAGCGCCCAGTCCCAGATGCCGTCCCGCGTCGCCTGCACGGTGAGGTCCAGCAGCTCGCGGTTCGACCGCAGCTCCGCCTCTTCGCGCTTGGCCTCGGTGATGTCCTGGACGACGCCCATCAGGCCGACCGGCCGGCCGTCGGGCCCGGCTTCGGTCATGCCGCGGATGAAGACATGGCGCAGGTCGCCATCGGGACGGATGACGCGCGCCTCGACCGAAAACCCCTCGCCGCCGGTCCGGGCCCGTTCGACCAGCTCGGCCAGCCGCGGCAGGTCGTCCGGATGGTAGGCGGCCCGCGACATCTCGACCGTCGGCGGACCGGCCTGCGGCGTCAGGCCCATGATGCGGTAGACCTCGTCGGACCAGCGGCGGCGGTCGGTGACGAAGTCGACGTACCAATGGCCGAACTGCCCGATCTCCTCGGCAAGGTTCAGCAGGCGCGAGCGGTCGCGCAGCTCCGCCTCCGCCCGTTCGCGCCGCGCCGCCTCGCGGCGCAGCTCCAGCTCGTCCACCACCAGCCGGGCCAGCTGGGTCAGGGTCTCCGCCTCGCGGGCGTCGAAACCGCTGCGCGGCGTGTCGTCGATGACGCACAGCGTTCCCAGCTTGTGCCCGCCGGCCATCAGCGGGGCGCCGGCATAGAAGCGGATGTTGGGCGCGCCGGTGACCAGCGGATTGCCGGAAAAGCGCGGATCCCTGCTCGCATCCAGCACCACCAGCACGCCATCGTCCAGGATGGCATGGGCGCAGAAGGCAAGGTCGCGCCCCGTCTCCGCCACATCGAGCCCGACGCGGCTCTTGAACCATTGCCGGCTGCTGTCGATCAGGGAAACCAGGGCGATGCGGGTGCCGAAGAAATGCTGGGCCAGCCGGGTGATGTTGTCGAACCCGGATTCCGGCGCGCTGTCGAGCACGCAATAGGAGTGCAGCACCGCCAGCCGCTCGGGCTCGTCGGGAGGCAGGGCGGCCGGAACCGGACCGGCCGCGGCGATGCCCCCGGTGTTGGCCCCGGTGATGGCCGACCGCTCCGTCACGCCGCCGTCTCCCCGGCCGGCCGCCCTTCCGCACCACGCCCGTCCGCGCCCCGTTCCTCCGCCGTGCGCCATTGCTGGAGCTTGCGGTAGATGGTCGACGGGCTGATCTCCAGCATCAGCGCGGCGCGCGGCACGTCGTCGCCGGCCAGCCGCAATGCCTTGCGGATCATGTCCTTTTCCACCCGCCACAGGGGAAGGACGGTGGCGTCGGCCTCCGGCCCGCCCGGTCCGGGCGCGGTGCCGATGGCGGCCGGCGCGTCGGCGCAGGCCGCCATCGGCGGCAGCATGTCCAGCGTCACCTGCGATCCGTCATGCAGCACCACCACGTTGCGGATCACGTTCTGCAACTGCCGGACATTGCCCGGCCAATCATGGGCGCGCAGCCGCGCCTCGACCTCGGCGGCGAAGACGGACAGCGACTTCCCCTCCTCCCGCGCATAATCGACCAGGAAGGCGCGGGCGATGTCGATCACGTCGTCGCCGCGGTCGCGCAGCGGCGGCAGGGCCAGCGGAATGACGTGCAGGCGGTAGTACAGATCCTCGCGGAAGCGGCCGGCCTGGACCTCGGCCAGCGGGTCGCGGTTGGTGGCGGCGACGAAGCGCACGTCGACCCGCTCCTCCCGGCCGCTGCCGACCGGGGTGACGGCACCGGTCTGGACGAAGCGCAGCAGCTTGGCCTGCAGATCCACCGGCATCTCGCAGATCTCGTCCAGGAACAGCGTTCCGCCGTCGGCCAGCAGCGCCGCCCCCGGCCGGTCGGTCGCCGCCCCGGTGAAGGCGCCCTTCACATGGCCGAAGATCTCCGATTCCAGCAGGTTCTTCGGAATGGCGGCGCAGTTCAGCGCGACGAAGGCGCCGTCGCGCCGCGGACTGGCGCGGTGGATGGCCTGGGCCGCCACCTCCTTGCCGGTGCCGCTCTCGCCGGTGATGAAGACGTTGGCGCGGCTGGCCGCCACGCTCTCGATCATGCGGTAGACCGCCTGCATCTCGGGCGAGCTGCCGATGAAGCCATGGAAGCGCCCGCGGTCGAGATCCTTGCGGTAGCCCTCGACCATCCGTGCCAGCGTACGGCGCTCCAGCGCGTTGCGCAGCGTCAGGTTCAGCCGGTCGGCGTTGAACGGCTTCACGATGAAGTCGAAGGCGCCCAGTTTCATCGCCTCCACCGCCAGATCGATCGAGCCATGGGCGGTGATGATGACGACGGAGATGCCGGGATCGCGGTGATGCAGCGCCCGCAGCACCTCCAGCCCGTCCATGTCCGGCAGCTTCAGATCGAGGATCACCGCGTCGGGCGGCGCGGCCGCCGCGGCGTCCAGCGCCTCGCCGCCGCGGGTGCAATGCACGACCTCGTGGGCGTCGGCGCGCAGGAACTCGATGTAGAGCTTGGCGAGCGGGACCGTATCCTCGATCAGCAGGATACGGCGCTTCTTGGATGCAGGCACAGGCGGCACTCGATCTATACGGAAAGTCCGTGTCTTGAGGACGGGAGTGTATCGCTCCGTGGCGGAAATCACCAGTCAGGGGGCAGCCCAAGCCGCCGATGCCGCGGGGAATGAGGGGCGGACAGATTCCTCCATACGGCGATGTTCCTCCGGCCGCCCGAGAATCAAGTTGGTTAAGAACCAATTTTATCAATTTTTCGTATTGTCAGGCTTGATTTTTATGTATAAATGGTATTTTTTATTTATGAATCAATTTCTCGGAAATTCGTTGAAAATAGTACAACTTATAGGAAATGATTTGTATGCTGACAATCCGTCAGGACCAATGCCGTATATTTGAGCAGCTTCGCGAAGAAGAGTTCTGTCGGAGGCTGCGCTTTTTTCTAGCAGAACAACTTGCGGAAGCCGGCCCGGACGGATTGGCGTTGCCAGTCGAAGATGCGATCCAACTCGTAATGAAAACAGCGGCATCCATTGGTATCAAAAGCGAAGAAAATGCAGCCTGTTGCGTGATCTTGTATTTACTCGCCGACGCTTCGGATGACCCGAAGTCCGCCAAAAAAACAATCGAAGCGATATTAAAAAATAAAACAGCCTCTATCGAAGAAAGAATTGAACAGTGCTATCGGATTTATAACTAGTAAACCAAGAAGAGAATTCCATCATGAGCGTTGGAATTAGTTATCACTTGAAGAAATCATTTCGCAGCGTTAAAAAGTTTTTTGGCGCTGGACCCTATAAAAGCGCCATACAGAGTTGTCCTCTCCAGGAAATCGTCGGTCAGGAATGGAAGGCCTCTGCAGAAGCCATCTTCCCTGGGCAGCAGAGCTATCAAAATTGCGGCGTCCAATCTTCAAGGCAAATAGTTGAGCAAGCACTGGGCTTATGCTTGAAAAAGACCGAGCTTGAATTTCTGGAAGATGCCATAAAAACATGCAATGTTGATAAATCAACTCCACACCCTCAGGAATCCGGTGGAACAAATGCACAGGATCGTCAATGCATATTGAAATCTTATGGTGTTGACTCGTCTATAAAACCGACATCGGTTGAAGAGGTTGACGATGCTCTTCGCAATAGGAAAGGCGTGATTGTTTCAGCCGATGTGCAGGTTCTATGGAATGGGCGCGTTCCCCCTCCGACACCGACCGGCCGTCATGCCGTTGTATTGACTCACGGCGATTATGACCAAAATGGCAATCTCACCGGTGTTTTTGTGAATGATACCGGTATCGATAAAAGATACCGTCTTTCGGTCGACGAGTTGGAGGACGTCCTCGACAGCGGGTCCGGATCGATGAACGTCACCGACAATCCGATCTGGCCCGATAACTGATATCACGCTTCACCCGACGGAAATCCGAACGATGCAGCCCGACGAAAAATGGGTCGAGACGATCATCCGCGACATGCGGAACAGCACCGCCTATCAATCAAGCATCAAGGACGAGTGGTACGAAACGCTTCCGGTCCTTCAATGGCACGGCGCGCGCCTGTACCTTATGGTGGCATTCGGGCGCAATCAGGCCCCCGGCACGACCGATCATCCCGTTTTGGACCGACGTCCATTGTCCCCGCATCTGGCATGCCTGATCTCCTATCCGGATGGCCAACAGGTGTGGCGTCAGTCTTCCAGTGCGAATGCTGCGACCTTCCTACCGCAAGGTGTAGAAGGCCCGCGTCCCGGCAGTCCGGAACCGATGCGGGATCGCCGCGCCTACTATCGCGCACTCTCTTCGCTCCTTGGCTCCGGGGCACTGCTGCAACCAACCGACCAGATCGCGGCGTCGGATTGCTCCCAGGCGCGATCGGTGCGGGAGCTGCTGTTCAAAGCTGCGAATCCTTGGCTCGACGGCCTCTACGAAACCTACGTTCAACCGCTGGACCAATGGATCTCCACCCACTGTCAGCGTTTGCCGTAAGGCGTTAAAAGGCTCCATCCACTGTCAGCGTGAAACCGGGTCGAGGACTGGGCCGGCCGAAACAGCTCACGCCCCGCTGTCGATCAGGTCGGTCCGGCCGATCCGGCGCAGCGAGACCTGGACGCGGGCGTTGTGCTCGCGGATCTCGCGCAGGGTCTGCAGGGTGAACTCGACATGGCCGTAGGCCGCCGCCTGCGCCGCCGCGGCATCGCCGGCCAGCACCGCGTCGGCGATGGCGAGATGCTGTTGCAGCAGCAGCTCGCGCACCCCCGGCCGGGAATAGAGGTCGGCACGGTTGTAGAACACGTCGTTGCGCAGCAGGTTGGACAGGGTGCGCATGATGTGCAGCATGACGACATTGTGCGCCGCCTCGTAGATCGCCAGATGCAGGTCGGCGTCCGCCTCCGCCTCCTCCGAGCTGTCGTCCTTGCCGTGAGCGGCCTTCATGCGGGCGACGATGGCGCGGATGCCGTCGCGGTCGACATCGGTCGCCCGCTGCGCCGCCAGCCTCGCCGCCTCCGCCTCGATGGAGCGGCGGAATTCCAGATAATCGAAGGACGCGTCCGGCTTGTTGCGCATCAGCGTCATCAGCGGGTCGGCGATCTGCGACAGGAAGCCGGCGACATGGGTGCCGCCGCGGCCGGTCACCAGCAGGCCGCGCTCCTCCAGCTTGGCGATGGCGTCGCGCAGCGACGGGCGCGACACGTCCAACTTCACCGCCAGCTCGCGTTCCGCCAGCAGCTTCTCGCCCGGACGGAGCGCGCCTTCCAGGATCAGCCGTTCCAGATGCTCGGCAATGGCGTCGGCCAGCTTGGCCGGTTTGATCGTCCCCTGCATCGGATCGGCGGCTCCCTCCTGCATGTCCTGCGCCCTCTTCAATAGCGGTGGATCGAAGATGCGTCCAGAGCGGCCGTCCGGATGGGCATGCAGGCCGGCCTTCGCGTCGCGGGCAGGGCCGCTGCCGAAGCGGGTCGTCTGGCAAACGATTCAGTCATTGCACAATTTGGTAAAATCTTTTATCCAGCACTCACCGCATGGACAACGGATGTCCGCCCCCCCCGGCCGGCGAATGGCCTTCCGGCATGGGGCGGGCACGGCTTGCGGCCGGGACCATTCCCTCCCCCACCAGCAGGAGCCGCCGCCGATGCCGACCGCCGCCCCCCCGCAAGCGACCTTGGCCGCTCCCTACGACCGCGTGCTTGCCGAACTGGCCACCGTCCTTCCCGCGGCCCGGCCAGGGACAAGGCTGATCACCGATCCGCTGCGCACGCTGGCCTACGGCACCGACGCCAGCTTCTACCGGCTGATCCCGAAGATCGTCGCGCTGGTCGAGACGGAGGAGGAGGTGGTGCGGTTGCTGCGCATCACCCGCAGCCATGCGGTGCCGGTGACCTTCCGCGCCGCCGGCACCAGCCTGTCGGGGCAGGCGGTCAGCGACAGCGTGCTGGTGGTGCTGGGCGACGGCTGGCGGGGCTGCGCCATCGGCCCGGCGGCAACCACCGTCACCCTGCAGCCCGGCGTGATCGGGGCGGAGGCGAACCGTCGCCTTGCCCCGCTGGGGCGCAAGATCGGCCCCGACCCGGCCTCCATCGCCACCGCCAAGATCGGCGGCATCGCCGCCAACAACGCCAGCGGCATGTGCTGCGGCACCGCGCAGAACAGTTACCGCACGCTGGAAAGCATGCGGCTGGTGCTGGCCGACGGCACGGTGCTGGACACCGCCGACCCGGCCAGCTGCCAGGATTTCCAGCGAAGCCACGGCGCGCTGCTCGACCGGCTGGCCGGGCTCGGCGCCCGCACCCGCGGCGACGAGGCTCTGGCGGGCCGCATCCGCGACAAGTTCCGCATCAAGAACACCACCGGCTACAGCCTGAACGCCCTGGTCGACTACCAGGATCCGGTCGATATCCTCCAGCACCTGATGATCGGGTCGGAAGGGACGCTGGGCTTCATCTCCTCCATCACGCTGCGCACTGTGCCGGAGCATCCGCACAAGGCCAGCGCCCTGCTGTTCTTCCCCGACATCGGCGAGGCCTGCCATGCGGTGGCCCTGCTGAAGGCCGCCCCGGTCGACGCGGCGGAGCTGATGGACCGCGCCTCGCTGCGCTCGATCCAGGACAAGCCGGGCATGCCGCCGCAGATCAGGGGCTTCGGCCCGGACGCCGCCGCCGTCCTGGTCGAGACCCGGGCGGAGAGCGCCGCGGCGCTCGACGCCAACGTCATGGCCATCGGCGCGGTGCTGGCCGACTGCGTCACCATCGGCGACAGCCGCTTCACCACCGACGCCAAGGCTTGCGACGGCTTCTGGAAGATCCGCAAAGGCCTGTTCCCGGCGGTCGGCGCCATCCGCCAGACCGGAACCACCGTCATCATCGAGGATGTCGCCTTCCCGCTGCCCCGGCTGGCCGAGGCGACGCGCGACCTGCAGGATCTGTTCGTCCGCCACGGCTACCACGAGGCGATCATCTTCGGCCACGCGCTGGAAGGGAACCTTCACTTCGTCTTCACCCAAGCCTTCGACACCCAGGCCGAGATCGACCGCTACCGCCGCTTCATGGACGACGTCGCCGTGCTGGTGGTCGAGCGCTATGACGGCTCGCTGAAGGCGGAGCACGGCACCGGCCGCAACATGGCCCCCTTCGTCGCGATGGAATGGGGTCCGCAGGCCTATGGCCTGATGCAGGAGATCAAGGACATCTTCGATCCGGACGGGCTGCTGAATCCCGGCGTCATCCTGAACGGCGATCCCGAGGCCCATCTGAAGAACCTGAAGCCGCTGCCGCCCGCCGACCCGCTGGTCGACACCTGCATCGAATGCGGCTTCTGCGAGCCGACCTGCCCGTCGCATCGCCTGACCCTGTCGCCGCGCCAGCGCATCGTCGGCCGGCGCGAGATCGCCCGGCTGGAGGCGTCCGGCGACGACCCCGGCCGGCTGGCGGCGATCGGCGCCGCCTACGAGTACCAGGGTATCGACACCTGCGCCGCCTGCGGGTTGTGCGCCACCGCCTGCCCGGTCGGGATCGAGACCGGCCTGCTGATCAAGTCGATGCGCGGCGAACGCCGCGGCGCCCTGGCGCGCAAGGCCGGGTCGCTGGTCGCCGATCATATGGAAGGCACGCTGGGCCTGACCCGCTCCGGCCTCCGCCTGGCCGACCTCGCCCGCCGCACCGTCGGCCATGGCGTGGTGCAGGCGGCGGCCCGCGCCCTGACCGGCGGCCATCTGCCGGCCCTGCCGCACAGCCTGCCCACCGCCGCCTCCTTCGCGCTGACCTCCGATCCGGCGGCCGGTGACGACCGCCCGACGGTGGTCTATGCGCCGAGCTGCGTCAGCCGGACCATGGGACCGGCGGCCAGCGACCCGCAGAAACGCCCGCTGCCCGAAGCGGTCGAATCGGTGATGCGCAAGGCCGGCTTCCGCATCGTCTATCCGGAGGCCGCCGACGGCCAGTGCTGCGGCATGCCGCTGGAGAGCAAGGGGCTGATCGAGGCCGCCGACGCCAAGGCCGACGCCATGCTGGCGGCGCTGGCGAAGGCGAGCGACGGCGGCCGCCATCCGGTGGTGATGGACACCAGCCCCTGCACCCTGCGTCTCAGGAAGCGGGCGGCCGACAGCGGCTTGCGCATCCTTGACGTCGCCGAGTTCCTCGGCGAGTTCGCCCTGCCCCGCCTGGAGATCGCCAAGACGGCCGGGCCGGTGATGCTGCACCTGACCTGCTCGACCCGCCGGATGGGGCTGGACGGCGCGCTGACCGCGGTGGCGCGGGCCTGCGCCGAGACGGTGGTGGTGCCGCCCGACGTCGGCTGCTGCGGCTTCGCCGGCGACAAGGGCTTCACCACGCCGGAGCTGAACGCCCATGCGCTGCGCCACCTGCCGGCCTCGGTGCCGGACGGCTGCGCGTCGGGCTATTCCACCAGCCGCACCTGCGAGATCGGCCTGTCCGACACGGCGGGCGTGCCCTACCGCTCCATCGTCTATCTGGTCGATGCCTGCGCCACGGCAAAGGTGGAGCAGAAGGCGCGGGTGGCGGAGCCGGCTTTCTAGGTCGGCGATTGCCCCCTCCCTAACCCTCCCCCGCTAACGCGGGGGAGGGGATTGCCGCTGAACGCCGACAAAGCTCCTGTCCCCCTCCCCCGCCCAGCGGGGGAGGGTCGGGGTGGGGGCAGTACCAAGACGGTGAGGAAACGCCAGATGTCCGCCACCCCCCAGCCCACCCCCAAGCCCACCCGCGTCTATTACTTCGGCACCTGCCTCGTCGACCTGTTCTTCCCCGATGCCGGGATGGCGGGCATCGAGCTGCTGCAATCCCAGGGGCTGACCGTGGTCTTCCCGCAGGGGCAGAGTTGCTGCGGCCAGCCCGCCTACAATTCCGGCTATCGTGCCGAGGCGCTGAAGGTCGCCCGTGCCCAGCTCGGCCTGTTCCCCGGCGAGGATCCCATCGTCGTGCCGTCGGGCTCCTGCGCCGGCATGATGAAGAAGCACTGGCCCGACCTGTTCCGCGGCGAGCCGGACGAGGCCAAGGCGGTCCAGGTCGCCGGCCGGGTCTGGGAACTGACCCAGTTCCTGGTCCAGGTGCTCGATGTCCGGCTGACCGACAAGGGCGAGCCGGTCCGCGTCACCTGGCACGCCTCCTGCCATGCCCAGCGCGAGATGGGCGTGGTCGAGGAGCCGAAGTCCCTGCTGCGCCAGCTCGCCAACGTCGAGCTGGTCGAGCTGAAGCGGGAGAAGGAATGCTGCGGCTTCGGCGGCACCTTCGCCGTGCGCCACCCGGAGATCTCCGCCGCGATGGTCGGCGACAAGCTGGCCGACATCGCGGACACCGGCGCCGCACGCGTGGTGTCGGGCGATTGCGGCTGCCTGCTGAACATCGCCGGCGCGCTGGAAGCGGCTGACAAATCCGCCGGCCGGCCGGCCGGCAACAGGCCCGTCGGCGGCCAGCACATCGCCCAGTTCCTGAAGGAGCGCATCCATGGCCAGTGACAGCACGGATTTCGCCGCCGCCTCGCGCGCCGCCCTGGCAGACCCGCAGCTGCGCGGCAATTTCCGCCGCGCCATGGACGGGCTGATGGGCAAGCGCGCCGCCCAGTTCCCCGACGCGGGCGAATGGCACGGCGTGCGGGGGCTCGCCGCTTCGGTCCGGCTGCGCGCCCTGTCAAAGCTGCCGGAGCTGCTGGAAAAGCTGGAGGAAAACTGCACCCGCAACGGCATCACCGTCCATTGGGCCGCCACCACCGACGAGGCCAACGCCATCGCGCTCGACATCCTGCACCGGGTCGACGCCAAGCTGGTGGTAAAGGGCAAGTCGATGGTGACCGAGGAAATGCACCTGAACGCCGTCCTGGAAAAGGACGGCATCGAGGTGCTGGAAAGCGACCTCGGCGAATACATCGTGCAGTTGGACGGCACCATGCCGTCGCACATCATCATGCCGGCGATCCACCTGAACACGAAACAGATCGCCCATCTGTTCAAGCGCAGGATCAAGGACGCCGAGAGCCGCGAGGACGCCGCCTACCTGACCGACCTCGCCCGCCGGGTGCTGCGCGCCAAGTTCCAGGCCGCCGACGTCGGCATGTCCGGCGTCAACGCCGCGGTGGCGGAGACCGGCACGCTCTGCCTGATCGAGAACGAGGGCAACGGCCGCATGTGCACCACGGTGCCGCCGGTCCACATCGCCTTCATGGGGCTGGAGAAGGTGGTCGAAAAGCTGGAGGACGTGCCGCCGGTCATCAGCCTGCTGCCGCGCTCCGCCACCGGCCAGCCGATCACCACCTACGTCAACATGATCTCCGGTCCGCGCAGACCGGGCGAGAAGGACGGCCCGCGCGAGGTGCATCTGGTCATCCTCGACAACGGGCGGTCATCGATCTACGCCGATCCGGAACTGCGCGACACGCTGCGCTGCATCCGCTGCGGCGCCTGCATGAACCATTGCCCGGTCTACACCAAGGTGGGCGGCCATGCCTACGAGGCCCCCTATCCCGGCCCGATCGGCAAGATCCTGGTGCCGCAGATCGAGGGGTTGGACAAGCGCGGCGCCCTGCCCCACGCCTGCACCATGTGCAACGCCTGCGTCGAGATCTGCCCGGTGAAGATCCCGATCGTCGAGATCATGGGCCGCCTGCGGGTCGAGGCTGTGCGTCCCGGCGGCGCGGTGAAGGGCGGCGGCGCCAAGGCCAGCCGAACCGAAGCGATGGTGTGGAGCGGCTGGGCGGCGATGAACGCCTCCCCCGCCGCCTACCGCGTCGCAACGCTGGCGATGAGCAGGGTCGGCAACGCGGCGCCGTCGTCGCTGCCGCTGCTGAAGGACTGGACCAATGTCCGGACCAAGCCCCGCTTCGCGGCCCGCACCCTGCACGACCTCGCCCGCGCCAAGGGGATTCCCGATGCCTGACCCGAAATCCGACGCCCGCAACTCGATCCTGACGAAACTGCGCGCCGGCCGCGACGCCCATCCGCTGACGCCGCCGGTCTCCGACTTCGCGCCCATCGACACCAAGCGCTGGGCGCCGGAGGAGCGGCTGCCGCGCATCCGCCGCCTGATGGAGGCGGTGCACACCGAGTTCCTCGACGCGACTGAGACCGACTGGCCGGCGGTGCTGCGGGAGTTCCTGGCGCGCGAAGGGGTGGGCTCGCTGCTCTACGCCCCGGAGACCGAGGCGGGAATGCGGCTGGTCGAGGGGTGGGGAACAAGCCCTCTCCCGCCCCGGGAGAGGGAGGGGACCCACGGCGCAAGCCGTGGGGAGGGTGAGGGGCAATCCGGACATGGATCCCTTGACCCTTGCACCACCCCTCACCCTTCCCAAGCTTCGCTTGGGCCCCTTCCCTCTCCCGGGGCGGGAGAGGGAGCCCCCCCCACCCTGATCCCCTACGACCGCCCCATCGAAGACCTCAAGCCCCAACTCTTCGGCTCCATCGAAGCCGGCCTGACCACCACCCGCGGCGCCATCGCCGAGACCGGCAGCCTGATCCTGTGGCCGACCGCCGAGGAGCCGCGAACCCTGTCGCTGGTCCCGCACATCCACATCGCGCTGCTGCGCGCCGATGCGCTCTACGACACCTTCCTGCAAGCCATGCGCGCGCAGGACTGGGCACAGGCGATGCCGACCAACGCGCTGCTGGTCTCCGGCCCCAGCAAGACCGCCGACATCGAGCAGACGCTGGCCTACGGCGTCCATGGACCCAAGCGGCTGATCGTCCTGGTGGTGCGGCCATGAGCACGCATCGCCCCACCGCCGAACCGGCGACCCGGCTCTACGAGGCGATCCTGCATCTGCGGCGGCTCGGCCACCGGGTGGAGAAATGCGAAGGGCGGCGCGGGCGTCACCGGCTCGATGGGGCCGAGATCGCCGACGCCGCCCTGCTGGAGCTGGCGATGACCCGCGTCCGCCGGGCGGCGCGGGTCGCAAAGGTGGAAAAGGCCGTTCAGGCCGGGCGGACGGCGGCCGGGCGCGTCACCGCGACCGCGGCCTTGCGGCCGTAGCGCTCGACGCTGAGGCCCTCCATGTCGATCTCGGTCCGGCGGCCGCCGACCAGATCGGCAAGCACGCGGGCCGAGCCGGCGGACATCGTCCAGCCCAGCGTGCCGTGGCCGGTGTTGAGGTAGAGGTTGCGGACATGGGTCGGCCCCAGGATCGGCGTGCCGTCCGGGGTGTTGGGGCGCAGGCCGGTCCAGAACTCGGCCTTGGACAGATCGCCGCCCTTGGGGAACAGGTCGCTGACGACATGGTCCAGCGCCCCGCGGCGGCCCTGGCGCAAGGTCAGGTCGAAGCCGGCCAGCTCCGCCGTGCCGCCGACGCGGATGCGGTCGCCCAGCCGGGTGACGGCGATCTTGTGCGTCTCGTCCATCACCGTCGATTCCGGGGCGTGGGCGGCGTCGGTGATCGGCAGGGTCAGGGAATAACCCTTCACCGGATAGACCGGCAGGTCGATGCCCAGCGGCTTCACCAGCTTGGGCGAATAGCTGCCCATGGCGACGATGTAGCTGTCGGCGGTCAGCGTGCCCTGGTCGGTCAGGACGCCGGTGATCTTGCGCCCGTCGCTCTCCAGCCCGCGGATCGAGACGCCGTAGCGGAACTCGACCCCGCGCTTGGCGGCATAGTCGGCCAGCTTGCCGGTGAACTGGAAGCAATCGCCGGTCTCGTCGCCCGGCAGGTGCAGCGCGCCGACCAGCTTGTCCTTCACATGGGCCAGGGCCGGCTCGACCGAGGTCAGGCCGTCGCGGTCGAACAGGCTGTAGGGAACGCCGTAGCGCTCCAGCACCGCCATGTCGTAGCCGGCGGCGTCCATCTGCTTCTGGGTGCGGAAGACCTGCAGCGTGCCCTGGGTGCGCTCGTCATAGGTGATGCCGGTCTCGGCGCGCAGCGCCTTCAGGCAGTCGCGGCTGTATTCGGCGACGCGGACCATCCGGCTCTTGTTGAGCTGGTAGCTCGCCTCGTTGGCGTTGGCGAGCAGCTTCAGGCACCAGGACCACATGGCCGGATCCAGCTTCGGCCGGATCACCAGCGGCGAATGCTTCATCAGCATCCATTTGGCGGCCTTCAGGATCAGGCCCGGCGCCGCCCAGGGGGCGGAATAGCCCGGCGACACCTCGCCCGCATTGGCATAGCTGGTCTCCAGCGCCGGGCCGGCCTGACGGTCGACGACGGTCACCTCATGCCCGGCCCGCGCCAGATAATAGGCGGTGGTGACACCGATGACGCCGCTGCCCAGAACGATGACGCGCATGAGACTGGCTCCCGAGGGATGGATGACTTCGCTTGGGCGACAGGGTTCGCAAACGGCGTGCCAGACCGGGAAATGGCGGTTTTGCTGCGGTGCGGCGGGTGTGGTGGGGAGTGGGGTGTATGCGGATGTTTACGGAATAATGGACGATCCGCCCAAGATCGTTGTGATTCAATGGGTTGAGTCGGTGTAAAGATTTTGATACGGCGTAACGTTTTGTGTACAGTGGTTGCCGGATGCCCCCTCCCTAACCCTCCCCCGCTGGGCGGGAGAGGGTTAGGGAGGGGGCCACACCGTTCCATCCACGACACCCCCCTCGCCCCATGCGCATCGAAGTCATCTTCACCGACCGCGTCGGCATCGCCCATGAGATCCTCGCCGTGCTGGCGATCCGCCGGCTCAACGTCGTCGGCGTCGAGGTCGATCCGCCGCTGATCCACATCGACGCCCCCGGCCTCGACCCGGCGGCGCTGCCCGCCCTGGCGGATGCCCTGCGCACCATCGCCGGGGTGCGCTCGGTTGCCGCCATCGACATGCTGCCGGGCACCCGGCGGCGGCTGCATCTCGACGCGCTGCTGGCGGCGCTGCCCGACCCGGTGCTGGCGGTCGACCGCGCCGGCCGGGTGGTGGTGGCGAGCGCCGCCGCCGCCGCGGTGGCCGGGGTGCCGGAATCGCGGCTGGCCGGCCTCGACCTCGGCGCGCTGTTCGGCGAACCCGGCCTGACGGCCGAGCTGACCGGCGGCGGCTTCCGCATGTCCGGCCGCGAGGTGACGCTGAACGGCCAGCCCTTCCTGCTGGAGGTGACGCCGATCGTCGATGTCGAGGCGGCGGGCGCGGTCGTCACCCTGTTCACCCCCTCGCGCCTGGGCGAAAGGCTGGACGCGATCCAGAATTTCGACGAGTTCGGATCGGGCGGCGGCTTCGACCGCATCCTCGGCGAATCGCCGCCGGTGCGGGCATTGAAGGCGCGGGCGGCGCGGGTCGCCGCGATGGAGGCGCCGCTGCTGATCCTGGGCGAGACCGGAACCGGCAAGGAGCTGATCGCCCATGCCTGCCACCGCGCCAGCCCGCGCCGCGACAAGCCCTTCCTGGCGCTGAACTGCGCCGCGGTGCCGGAGAATCTGGCGGAGAGCGAGCTGTTCGGCTACGCCCCCGGCTCCTTCACCGGGGCGCAGCGCGGCGGCAAGCCGGGGCTGCTGGAGCTGGCCCATGGCGGCACCGTCTTCCTCGACGAGATCGGCGAGATGTCCGCCTATCTCCAGGCCAAGCTGCTGCGCTTCCTCAATGACGGCAGCTTCCGCCGGGTCGGCGGCGAGCGCGAGCAGAAGGTGGATGTGCGCGTCGTCAGCGCCACCCATCGCTCGCTGGACGCGATGGTCGCCGACCACAGCTTCCGCGAGGATCTGTTCTACCGCCTCAACGTGCTGACGCTGGACGTGCCGCCGCTGCGCGAGCGCGGCGGCGACATCCTGTTGCTGGCCCGCCACTTCATCGCCCGCGCTGCGGCCCAGGCCCGCCGGCCGCCCGGCCGGCTGACCCCGGCGGCCTCCGCGGCGCTGCTGGCCAACCGCTGGCCCGGCAATGTCCGCCAGCTGGAAAACGTCATCTTCCGCGCCGTGACCATGAGCGACGGCGGCACGCTCGACGCCGCCGACCTGGAGCTGGCCGGGGCCGGCATACCGGCGTCGGCGGGGCCCGCCGACCAAGCGGAGAACTGGGCGGACAGCTGGGAGGACGCGATGGCGGGGTTCGAGCGGACGCTGCTGCGCCGGCTCTACCCGCGCTTCCCCTCCAGCCGCAAGCTGGCGGCCCGGCTCGCGACCTCGCACACGATGATCGCCAACAAGCTGCGGAAATACGGCATCCCGGACCGCTGAGGCCGTAAACTCAATGCCCGGACGGCTTGGCCGGCGCGGCGTGCTTGTCGGCAGCCGGCGCAGCCGCCGGCTTCTCCGCGGCCTTTTCGGCCGGCGTTTCCACCGGGTGGCCGGCGGCGTCCAGGCCGGGCGGCGGGCTGCCGAAGGTGATGGTGACCTCGGTCACCGCGCCGGGGCCGGGCTGGCTGTGATGGAAGGTCGCCACCGCACCCGGCGCCAGCGTGGCGGCGGAAGGCTCCATGGTCCAGCTTTGCAGGGGCTTGCGGTCGGGACCGAGCGTGATGGCACGCAACGGCGGCACCATGCGCTCCACATCGCTGGTGTTGGCGACCTCGCCGTCCAGCAGCAGGACGGCCGCCCCGCCCTCCAGCTTCTGTTCGGAACGGATGTTGCGCAGCTCCAGCCCGAAGCCCGGCGGCTCGACCGGCAGCCCGGCCGTTTCATAGAGCAGGGCCGTTGCCGGCCAGCGCTGCACGATCGCGTCGCGCCCCAGATAGGCCCCGGCGGCGGTGCCGGCCAGCAGGGCGGCCAGCAGGGCGAAGCCGATCACCGTGCCGCGTGTCGGCTTCGCCCGCGGGGCCTTCGGCGACTTGCCCTTTGCAGCCGGTTTGCCGGCGGGCTTGGCCGCGGATTTGGTGGCGGATTTGGCTGGCCGGATCTCCGTCGGCGCGTCGGCCACCACCGCGTCCTGCTCCTGCCCCTCCGGCATCTGCCACCAGGTGTGGCCGCAGCGGGCGCAGCGCACCTTGCGGCCATCGGGTCCGAGCGACTCGTCGGACAGGGTGTAGCGCGTCGAACAGGTCGGGCAGGAAACGATCATCGCGCCGTCGCAGAAAGGTTGCCGCTTGCCTTATAGATAGGAGTGCCCGGCGACGCAACCGGCACCGGAGGCGGGCACTCCCTATCCCTTCGCTTGCGGCCTCTCCGCGACGTCGCCCCGGCCCTCACATACGCCTGCCTTACATGCCGCCCGGATAGTTCGGCCCCCCGCCGCCTTCCGGCACCACCCAGTTGATGTTCTGGGTCGGATCCTTGATGTCGCAGGTCTTGCAGTGGACGCAGTTCTGCGCGTTGATCTGCAACCGCGGGTCGGAGCCGTCCTCGTTCCGCACGATCTCATAGACGCCGGCCGGGCAATAGCGCTGCTCCGGCGCGTCGTACAGCGCGAGGTTGACGCTGATCGGAACCGACTTGTCCTTCAGCGTCAGGTGCGCCGGCTGGTCTTCCTCATGGTTGGTGTTGGACAGGTAGACCGAGGACAGACGGTCGAACGTCACCTTGCCGTCCGGCTTGGGGTAGACGATCTTCGGCGCCTCGCTGGCCTTCACCAGGGTGGTGTTGTCGGCATGGTGCTTCAGTGTCCAGGGCGACTTGCCCTTCAGCGCCGTCTCGTAGGCGGCGTTGGCGAGGCCGGCCCACAGGCCCTTCTGGAAGCCGGGGCGGATGTTGCGCACCGCATTCAGTTCCGGCCACACCCAGGACTGCTTCAGCCGCTCCGGATAGGCGATGACCTCGGCACCCTCGGCACCGCCGGTCAGATGGTCGAACACCGACTCCGCCGCGACCATGCCGGACTTCATGGCGGTGTGGTTGCCCTTGATCTTGGGCACGTTGAGGAAGCCGGCGCCGTCGCCGATCAGCAGGCCGCCGGGGAAGGTCAGCTTCGGGATCGACTGGAAGCCGCCCTCGTTCAGGGCGCGGGCGCCATAGGCCAGCCGCCGGCCGCCCTCGAAGGTCGGGCGGATCGCCGGATGGGTCTTGTAGCGCTGGAACTCCTCGAACGGGCTCATGTGCGGGTTCCAGTAGTCGAGGCCGACGACGAAGCCGACCGACACCAGATTCCCCTCCATGTGGTAGAGCCAGGAGCCGCCATAGGTCTTGGGGTCCATCGGCCAGCCGATGGTGTGGACGATCAGGCCGGGCTTCGACTTGGCCGGGTCGATCTCCCACAGCTCCTTGATGCCGAGGCCGTAGGTCTGCGGCTGGCAGTCGCGGCGCAGGTCGAATTTCTCGAACAGGGTCTTGGTCAGCGAACCGCGGCAGCCTTCGGCGAAGATGGTCTGCTTGGCGTGCAGTTCCATGCCGGGCGTATAGTTGCCGGTCTTCTCGCCGTCCTTGCCGATGCCCATGTCGCCGGTGGCGACGCCCTTGACGGCGCCGGCATCGTCGTACAGCACTTCCGCGGCGGCGAAGCCCGGATAGATCTCGACGCCCAGCTCCTCGGCCTGGGTGGCCAGCCAGCGGGCGAGGTTGCCGAGACTGATGATGTAGTTGCCGTGATTGTTCATCTGCGGCGGGGCGAAGGGCGACTTGAAGGCCTTCGTCTCGGTCAGGAACAGGAAATGGTCCTCGCGCGCCTTGGTGGTGAGGGGGGCGCCCTTCTCCTTCCAGTCGGGGATCAGCTCGTCGAGCGCGTGCGGTTCGAAGACGGCGCCGGACAGCAGGTGGGCGCCCACCTCCGACCCCTTCTCGATCACGCAGACGCTGATCTCCTGGCCGGTCTCGACCGCGCGCTGGCGCAGGCGGATCGCCGCGCTCAACCCGGCAGGGCCGGCGCCGACGATCAGAACATCATACTCCATGACCTCGCGCGGTTCGCGTTCCATCACACCATCTCTCCCACCGGTCTCGTTCGGGTGTTTGTCCCCTCGGACGCCCTTGTTTTGCGGGCGCGTGCTTGTAGCACGGTTTGCCCCGCACCCAAATTGGGTATCTGGACATGAAAGACCACACGATCTGTGGTAAGGTCAAACGATGATTGACGTATGCGACATCCTCGACGCGCTGCGCTGGCATGCCGATGTCGGCTGCGACGAGGCCATCGGCGACGAGCCGATCGACTGGTCCGCCTTCACCGCCCGCACCCCCCTGCGCGCGGCGCCGCCGGGCATGACTCCAGGTGCCCAGACGGCCGGAGGAATGGCCGGAGGAATGGGAAGCGGCGGGATCCCGGGCGCCCCCCGTCCTGCCCCCCGGCCGGCGCTGCCGTTCGAGTCGCCCGACCAGCCGCTGGGCGCCAGCGAGGCCGGCATCCATGCCCGCGCCCGCGCCGGCGAAGCGCAGTCGCTCGACGCGCTGGAAGCGGCGCTGCGCGCCTTCGACGGCTGCCCGCTGAAGGCGACGGCGATGAACACCGTCTTCGCCGACGGCAACCCGCAGGCCCCGGTGATGCTGATCGGCGAGGCGCCGGGCGAGGACGAGGACCGGCAGGGCAAGCCCTTCGTCGGGGTCAGCGGCAAGCTGCTGGACCGCATGCTGGCGCAGATCGGGCTGGACCGCGGCAAGGTCTACATCGCCAACATCCTGCCCTGGCGCCCGCCCGGCAACCGCAGCCCGACCCAGTCGGAGATCGCCGCCTGCCTGCCCTTCCTGGAACGGCATGTGGAGCTGGTACGGCCGAAGCTGCTGGTGGCGCTGGGCGGCGTGTCGGCCAAGACGCTGCTGAACCGGGCCGAGGGCATCACCCGCCTGCGCGGCCAGTGGCGCAGCTACGAGGGCGCCGGCACCCCCATTCCGCTGATGCCGATGCTCCATCCGGCGTACCTCCTGCGCAACCCGATTGCAAAGCGGGAAGCGTGGCGGGACATGCTTGCGTTGCAGCAAAGAATTGCCGAAGAAGAAATCAAGTATCCATAAACAAAGCCGCAATGTCACAGCGCCGGCAAAATCGTTCGTATGACTCGGCAGGTTGTATGACACAAATGTAATGGAGCGAAGCCGGAAGGCACCTTCCCATCGGGCTAGAGCCTTTTTCCCAGCCCCCTTAACCCGTTGTTTGCACTGGCGATTACCCGGCGAGGCACAATCCGTTTGAATCCGTTGCTTGCGGATCGCCGGATGGTGGGGTATCTCATTGCCATGCTCCGGATATTTTGCAGTGCAGCATACCGGGCCGCGAACGCGGTCCCGCTGCGGCGGAACCTTCTGGGGGTGCTGGGTCTCACGGTGGCATACACCATGGGGTCCAACGGTGCGGTCGGGTTCCGGCCCGCTTGCGCCGCCCTCATCATCCACGCGCCGGACGGTCACGCCGTCGTCCCGCCCGGCCCGGATTCCGTGCCCAATTCCGCCCGGCCCAGCGCCGCCCTGGCCAATCCCGGCCTGCCCGATCCCAGCCTGCCCGATCCGGACGAGTTCGATTTCGGATACCCCAAACCCGTCGCGCCCGCTTTCGGCCCGCCCGACTTCGGCGTTCCGGACATCGGTACAGACATCGGCAGCCTATACGGCGATGCCGCCCCCACCGCGCCGACCGCCGAAGATGCCCCCGCCATCGACCCGGCGACCGACACCGCTGGAAACCCCGCTGCGGATCCCGCCGCCCCGGCCCTGCTGCTCGCCGACGATGCCGAGGCCCGCGCGGTGCAGCTCGACGCCGAGGATGCCGGCCGCTACCGCCGCATCTTCGCCCTCCAGGAGAGGGCCGATTGGGACGCCGCCGACGCCGAGCTGCGCCAGTTGAAGGACCGCCGGCTGGTCGGCTACGTGCTGCGCCAGCGCTACCTCCACCCCGACCGCCGCGCCGGCTACGAGGAACTCGCCCGCTGGATGCAGGATTACGGCGACCTCGCCGGGGCGGAGCGCGTCCACAGCCTCGCCCAGAAGCGCCAGCCCGCCGGCCAGCGGGCGCCGAAGCCGCCGCGGGGGGAGGAGCGCGTTCGTCTCGTCGGTTCGCTCGAACGGCTGGGCGGCCTGCGCACCGTAGCCGCCAACGAGGATGACGGCGACAACGACGACAGCGTCACCGTTGCGCCGCGCAGCCGCACCGTGTCGCGCGCCCGCAGCGACCGCGCCGCCGTCGCCCGGGTCGAGGAGCTGCTGCGGTCCGGCCGCACCGGCAGCGCGCTGAGCCTGCTGGGCGAGGACGAGTTCGGCGGCAAGCTCGACACCGTGCAATACGACGCCGCCCGCGCCCGCATCGCCTCGGCACTCTATTACTCTGGCGAGACGGCGCAGGCGCTGACCCTGGCCTCGGCCAGCGCCGCCCGTTCCGGCGACGTGCTGCCGGAAGCCCACTGGATCGCCGGGCTGGCGGCATGGCGGCTGAAGCAGACCGACCGCGCCGCCCGCCATTTCGAGGGCATGGCCGCCGCCGGCCCGCGCTCGCCCTGGAGGGCGGCGGCCGCCGATTACTGGGCCGCCCGCGCGCTGGCCCGCAAGGGCAAGGCGAAGGAGGCGGCGGAGCATCTGACCGCCGCCGCCCGCTATCCCCACACCTTCTACGGCCTGATCGCTCTGCGCAGGCTGGACAGCCTGGGCCTGGGCAGCTTGGCCGAGGTGCGCTGGCAGGCCCCGGACCTGAGCGGGCGGCAGCTGGCTGCGGTGGCGGCCAAGCCGGCCGGCGCCCGCGCCATTGCCCTGTTGCAGGTCGGCCAACGCGAACTGGCCGGGCTGGAGCTGCAACGCATCCACCCGCAGGGCGACCCGCTGGTGGAACAGGCGATGGTGGCGCTGGCCGACCGTGCCGGCCTGCCGACCCTGTCTCTGCGCCTGGGCAACGCGGTCGCCGGTCCGGACGGCGCGCCCTATGCCGCGGCGCTCTATCCGCTGCCCTACTGGACGCCGCGCGACGGCTTCGCGATCGACCGCGCGCTGGTCTTCGCGGTGATGCGCCAGGAATCGCGCTTCGACCCGCGGCTGGTCAGTTCCGCCGGGGCGGCCGGGCTGATGCAGATCCTGCCCAGCACCGCCCAGCATGTCCGCGAGCGCAACGCCGACATCAGCGGCGAGGATGCCGGCCGGGACGCGCTGTTCGACCCGTCGCGCAACATGGAACTCGGCCAGCGCTACCTGACCGAGCTGCTGGGCATGCCGGACATCAACGGCAACCTGTTCCTGGCCGCCGCCGCCTATAATGCCGGGCCGGGGACGCTGGCGCGCTGGCGCCGCGAGTTGAGCGACATCACCGACCCGCTGCTGTTCATCGAAAGCCTTCCCTTCGGCGAGACGCGCGACTATGTGGAGAAGGTGATGGCGAACTTCTGGATCTACCGGCTCCGGCTGGGCCAGGAGACCGCCTCGCTCGACGCCGTCGCCGACGGGAAATGGCCGTCCTACCTGTCCGTGGAAGTGCGCCCGACCCAGGTCGCGGTCCAGCCGGACATGGTGCCGGCGGCCAAGCCCGCCGCCCCGGTTGAAACGGTCGCCGAACGGAGCGAGACCGACCCGATACCCTGACCGCTGGTGCCCTCGTGTCGGGCTCCGGCCCGACACGAGGACATAAGCGCGCCGCCATGCCGAAGATCGACGAGAGCCGCCCCTTCCTTCCCGTGAACATCGCCGTGGTCACGGTGTCCGACACCCGCGTCGCCGCCGACGACCGCTCCGGCGACGCGCTGGCCGAGCGGATCGCCGGGGCCGGCCATCATGTCGCCGCCCGCACCATCGTCAAGGACGACATCGCCGCGATCCGCGCCCAGGTCCAGGCCTTCATCGCCGATCCGCGGATCGACGTGGTGCTGACCACCGGCGGCACCGGCGTCACCGGCCGCGACGTGACGCCGGAAGCGGTCGAGGCGCTCTATGAGAAGGCGATCCCCGGCTTCGGCGAGCTGTTCCGTTACCTCAGCTACGCCAAGGTCGGCACCTCGACCATCCAGAGCCGGGCGACCGGCGGCGTCGCCAACGGCACCTACATCTTCGCCCTGCCCGGCTCGCCCAGCGCCTGCCGCGACGCCTGGGACGACATCCTGGTCTGGCAGCTCGACAACCGCCACCGCCCCTGCAACCTCGTGGAGCTGATGCCCCGCCTGCGCGAGCACATGGCGTGAGCGGAACCGGGGGCTTCACGCCGCAGGCGCTGCATGCAGCATTGACGACGCTGCCGCGGCTGGCCGACCTCGACCCCGGCATGCTGGAGCCGATGCCGCTGAAGGGTGTCGCCCACGACCATGTGCGCCTGAAGGGCCGACGCCTCGTCGCCCGCATCCCGCGCTGGAGCCAGCTCGGCCTCGATCCCTGGACGGCGCTGGAGCGGCAGGCCGCCGCCTTCCGGCGGGCCGAGCCGTCGGGCCACACCCCGCGCTTCGCCGGCCTGCTGCCGCCGGGCGACGGGCTGCCGCTGGGCGCACTCGTGGTCGGCGAGGTGGAGGGACGCAGCCCCGTCCTGCCCGCCGACATGGCGGCCATCGCCCGCGCGCTCGCCGCGCTGCACCGCATGGCGCCGCCGGACGTCTTCGAGCCGCTTCCCGCCCCGCCCGATCCGGTCGCCGCCCTGCTGGCCCAGGTCGAGCGGCAGGCCGAGTGGTTCGACCGCGCGGGCCTGTCGCCCGACGCCAGGGCCCTGATCGCGGAGGAGCTGGCGGCGGCCCGTGCCGGCGACCTCGCCCCGCCGCGGGACACCCCGATGCCGCTGACCGCGGTCGGGATCGACGTGCATCCCGGCAATTTCCTGATCGACGGCCATGGCAAGGCGTGGTTCACCGACCTGGAGAAGCTGCAATACGGCCATCCCGCCGCCGACCTCGCCCATGCCAGCCTCTACACCTCGACAAGGTGGGATCCGGCGGTGGATGCGGAGCTGGCGCCGGCCGACATCGACGCCTTCGTCGATGCCTGGGCGATGGCGGTGCCGGGCGACCTCGCCGACGAGGTGCGGCCCTGGCTGAAGCCGCTGCGCCGGCTGGTCTGGCTGCGCACCCTGTCCTGGATGGCCCGCTGGTCGGTGGAGGGCGCCACCCTGTCGCCGGGCATGCCGGAGCCCCTGCGCGCCCACATGGACGCCCACGCCGCCGACGTCCTGCGCGCCGGGCGGATCGAACGGGTGCGGCGGGACTGGATCGACGTGATCCCCTCTCCCCCCCGGGGAGAGGGTTAGGGTGAGGGGGGCGGCATGGCCGAACGCCTTCGGCGTCGCCGAACCCCCTCATCCCGGCCTTCTCCCCAGGGGGGAGAAGGGGAACAGGAGACGAAAGTCACTTGCCCATGGCGCACCGAAGATGATGGGATACCGACTCGGAAGACGAGGTGACGAGAGCATGACGAGTTTCCGAAGCCGGTTGCTGGCGATCCCCCTGGCCGCCCTGATCGCCGGGGGTGTACTGGCGCCCGCCGCCCTCACCCCCGCCTTTGCCGCCGGGCAGCCGGGGGACGGCACCGGTTCGGCCACCGGCAGCTATCTGGCCGGCCGCTACGCCCAGCACCAGGACGACTGGAGCGCGGCGGCGCGCTTCACCGCCCAGGCGCTGGCCGCCGACCCCGACGACGCGGCCCTGCTGCGCCGCAGCTTCCTGTTGCGGCTGGGCGAGGGACGGATCGACACGGCGCTCGGCTATGCCGGCCGGCTGCTCGGCGGCCAGGGCGGTCCGGCCAATCAGGACGGTCCGGCCAATCAGGGCGAACCGCAGATGGCGCTGACCCTGCTGACCGCCGACGCGCTCGCCAAGGGCCGGCTGGACGAGGCCGACGGCTATGCCGCCCGCCTGCCGTCCGACGGGCTGGGCCGGTTCCTGACGCCTCTGACCCGGGCATGGCTGCTGGTCGCGCGCGGCAGGACCGACGAGGCGCTGGCGGCGCTGGAGCCGCTGGCCCCCATCCAGGGCTTCGGCGCGCTCTACAACCTGCATGCCGGGCTGATCCTCGACCTCGCCGGCCGCAACGACGAGGCGGCGGCCCGCTACGCCAAGGTGACGGACACCGACGCGCCGCTGCGGGTGGTGCAGATCGTCGGCAACTTCATGCAACGCACCGGCCGCAGGGACGAGGCGCGCAAGCTCTACCAGACCTTCCAGGCCACCAACCCCGACGGGCTGCTGGTGGAGCCGGCGATCGCCACCATGACGAACGCGCCGGACGGCGTCCGCCCGGTGCCGGACGCCCGATCCGGCCTGGCGGAGGCACTGTTCGACCTGGGCAGCGCCCTGCATCACGAGAATGCCGACGAGCCGGCGCTGCTGTTCGGCCGCATCGCCCTGCATCTGCGCGACGATCTGGCGCTCGCCCACCTGCTGATCGGCGACATCATGGCGGCGCGCGACCACCATGAGGAGGCGCTGGCCGAATACCGGCCGCTGGAGGCGGATCCGCTGCTGGGCTGGACCGCCCGCATGCGCCAGTCCGACAGCCTCGCCCGCATGGACCGCGACGACGATGCCATCGCGCTTCTCAAGGCCCTGTCGGCCGAACGGCCGGAGCGCACCGACGCGGTCTCCCGGCTGGGCGACATCTACCGCTACGCCAAGCGCTATGGCGAGGCGATCACCGCCTACGGCACCGCGTTGGAGCGCATCGGCACGCCGCAGGAGCGGCATTGGCCGCTGCTGTACGCCCGCGCCATGTCCTACGAGAAGACGAACCAGTGGGCCCAGGCGGAGGCAGACCTGCGGACCGCGCTGACGCTGAAGCCGGACGAGCCGTCGCTGCTCAACTTCCTCGGCTACAGCTGGATCGACCGCGGCCAGAATCTGGACAAGGCCAAGGCGATGGTGGAGCGCGCGGTGGCGCTGCGCCCGCGCGACGGCTACATCGTCGACAGCCTGGGCTGGGCGCTCTACACGCTGGGCGATTACGAGGGGGCGGTCGCCAGGCTGGAGCGGGCGGTGGAGCTGAAGCCGGGCGACCCGACCATCAACGACCATCTGGGCGACGCCTATTGGCGGGCCGGCCGCCGCAACGAGGCCCGCTTCCAATGGATGCGCGCGCTGCGCAACGCCGACGAGGACACCGACAAGGCGGCGATCCAGGCCAAGCTGGAAACCGGCATGCCGGACCGCAAGGCGGCGGCGAAGCAGTGAGGGAGAGCCCCCGAGGGGGACGCACGGGGACGGAGAGTCAGGCGCCGGTGACGAAGGGCTTGTACCGGCTGTCGGTCCGCTGGATGTGTTCGACGAACCAGTCCTTCAGCAGCAGGATCAGGTCGACCCGCAGCATGGTCGCGTTGTCGCCGTCGAAGTCGCGGCCCAGCTTCTCCACCTCGTCGGCGAAATAGCGGTGGGCGGCGAGGTGGCTGTCCAGGTCGGGATAGCCGCATCGCTCCATCATCGCCTCCTCGCGGGCGAAATGGACGGCGACATAGTCGCGCAGGCTGGCGAGCAGGCTCGACAGTTCGGCGTGGTTGTCGGGGGTGATGCCGCTTTCCAGCAGGCCGTTGAACAGGTCGAGGAGGCGCCGGTGCTCGTCGTCCAGCACGGGCACGCCGACGCTCATGGATTCGTCCCAGGCGACGTAGGTCATCGCAGCGATCTCCCCCACCCATATCCGCGGAATCAAGCGGTTGCGGCCGGCCATGGCTGGATTGTGGACAGCTTGACAGGGATCCTAAAACCGGCAACCGTGCCCGTCCAGGCGGCAAATCCCCGCAGGGAGGCGCGGCACGATGCGCAAAGGCCCCTCCAGCTCCACAGCCCCCAAGCCCCCGTCCCCAGCAACAGAGTGACCCGATGGCCCTGCTCGACGAGATCGCGGAGAAGAAACGGGCGCTGGACGAGGCGCGGCCCCTGCCGCAGGAGGTCGTCCACGGCATCGCCGACCGGTTCGAGCTGGACCTCACCGCCGCCGCCGCGGCGCTGGAGGAGGTGCCGGTCAAGCGCGCCGAGATCAAGACGATCCTGGAGCGCGGCAGCATCCTGCGCCACCGCGCGGTGGACGAGCAGCGTTTCGTCCTCAACCACCGCGGCGCGCTGGAGTTGATGGCCCGCCTGTCCTTCGATCCGCCGGCCGGCGCGGTGACCGAACGCACCGTCGCCGGCTTCCATGCCGTGCTCTACCACGGCATCGAGGATGCCGCCGGCAAGTACCGCAACGGTCCGCCCAAGGACGATCCGGCCGGCACCGCGCCCGACCCGGCCAAGCTGCGCGTCTCGATGTCGGCGCTGTCGACCTGGATGCGCAAGGCGGAAGCCGGCCCGGACACGCCACCCGACATCGCCTTCGAGGCGCATCACCGGCTGAGCGCGATCCGCCCGTTCGAGACCGGCAACCGGGCCACGGCGCTGCTGCTGTGCAACCTGATCCTGAACCGCGCCGGCTACCCCCCGGTGGTGGTGGGGGCGGAGGACCGCAGCCTCTACCTCGATCTGGTCGAGCGGGCCTGGTCGGTCGGCGACAAGACGCCGTTCCGCGACCTGATGCTGCGCTTCCTGTCGCAGAGCCTGGATTTCTGCCTCGATGCCGTGGCCAAGGGAGAGAGCGGAACGCCCTGACCCCGGACTTCAACCCCGCCCTTGCGGACCGGCGGGCAGCCGCAGGCGCGACGGGCGGTCGGGGCCGCTGTGGATCAGCAGGGTGATCGGCAGCGCGTCGACCCGGCGGGTCTCGCCCGGCTCGGCCCCGGTGCCGGGATTGACCGGATAGGCCGGGAAGCAGGAGCCCGCAAGGCTGAGCCGCAGCGCCGATCCCGGTGCCAGCGTGGCGCAGACCGCCCGCATGGCGATGGTCAGCGGCCGGGTCGGGTCGCCCGGCTCCACCCGTGCATGGCCCTGGGTCAGCGGCAGCACCCGCCCGTCGGGGCGTACCACCGACAGCACGGCGCTGATGTCGAAGGACGGGGCGTCGGCCTCCACCCACAGATCCAGCGCCACCCGGCCGGCCAGAGTCAGCGGCTCGTCCAGCGGCAGGCTGCCGTAGGTGGCGACGTCCGGCCGGCGGTCGATTGCGGCGCGGTCGGGCCGGCCGGCAGCCTCCGGCACCGCATGGCCGCCAACCGTCGGCACCGGCCTGCGCGGGTCGTGCACCACCACGTCGAGCCCGGCCAGATCGGGCAGCTCCAGGCCGAGCCGCCCGCCCTGCCGGTTGGCGAGCCCATCGCTGGCCAGATGCAGCACCGCCTCGGCCGGCGGGATCGCCGGCAAATCGTGCCAGCGCCCGGTCTCGACATCGTGCAGCCGCACCGGGCCGCCGCGGTCCGCGCCCTCCCCCTTCAGCACCCGGTCGAACCAGGACAGGTGCAGCGTGTCGAGCGTCGGCGTCTCGCCCGGCGCGGCGGCGGGGCCGTCGGCGGTCCAGGGGCCGACGACCAGCCGAACCGGCGCACGCCCGCGCGCCGCCAGCAGGTCATGGGCGTCGAGCGTGCCGGCCAGCCGCGGGTCGTACCAGCCGCCGACCTGCAGCACCGCCACCTCGGCCGGCATCGCCGCCGCCATCGCCTTGGGCGACAGCGCGGCCCAGGCCGGACCGGGCACCGGATTGGTCAGCCAGTCGTCGTAATGGGAATAGCGGGCGTAATCGCGCAGCGCCTGGGGCCGCGACGGGATCTCGTCGTCGATCGGCAGCCGCCGCGCCGCGTCGGACAGCAGCCGGTGGCCGGTGCCGTCCTCCACCCGGCGGGCGGCCTCGGCGGCGGCGCGCAACGCCCAGCCCATGGCGTCGGCCAGCCGGAAGGCGCCGCCCTCATAGGCCCAGTCGGAAAAGACGTCCCAGCCGGCGAAGGCCGGCGCCACCGCCCGCAGGGCCGGCGGCGCCTCGGCCAGCGCCAGCCACTGCGCCATCCCGGCATAGCCGCAGCCATACGTCGCCACCCCCCCCGACGACCCCGGCAGCGAGGCCGCCCAGGCGACGGCGTCGGCGCCGTCCTCCCGCTCGGCCTCGAAGGGGCGGAAGCGGCCGTCCGAGGTGCCGCAGCCGCGCACGTCCTGCACCACCACGACATAGCCGCGCGCGGCGTACCAGCGCGGATGGGCGTAATGGCTGGTCAGCGCCGTGCGCCGGCCGCAGGCGACGCGCAGCAGCAGCACCGGCCAGCTGCCGGCGGCGTCGGGCCGGTAGAGGTCGGCATCCAGCCGCACGCCGTCGCGTGTCCGCATCGACACGGTTTCCGGCGGCCGGACCGGCAGCAGGTCATGCGACTGATGGATCATCGGGGCCAGATGGGTCATGGCGGGTCGGGCTCGCTCGATGACGGACGTCGAATAATATGACCACTTGGCAAAGCCCGTGCCAGTGGTCAGCCAGCGGCATTTCCTCGCTCATCCAATGGGCAGCCCCCGCCACCGCCCGCCCAACCTCCAGGCTTTTGCCTGCACATTAAGCAAGAAGGTGAATCATGCGGCAATCAGCTCGAAGCGGTCGACATCGACCATGCCGCGGTCGGTGATCTTCAGGTGCGGGATGACCGGCAGCGGCAGGAAGGCCAGTTGCAGGAAGGGCTCGGCCAGCGGGCAGCCCATGGCGCGGACGGCGGCGCGCAAGGCGCGCAGCTTCGCCTCCACCGTCTCGAACGGGTCGAGGCTCATCAGCCCGGCCAGCGGCAGCGCCAGTTCGCCGACGACGCGGCCGTCGCGCACGGCGACGAAGCCGCCCTGCAGCTCGATCAGCCGGTTGACCGCGATGGCCATGTCCTCGTCCTTGGCCCCCACGGTGCAGATGTTGTGGCTGTCATGCCCGACCGAGGAGGCCAGCGCCCCCTCCGTGAAGCCGAAGCCCTGGACGAAGCCGCGGCCGATGTTGCGGTTGCTGCCGTGGCGGGCGAAGACACAGATCTTGAGAAGGTCGCGCGACGGATCGGCGACCATCCGGCCATCCACCGCCGGCACCTCGATGCGGCGGTGTTCGGTGAGGATCTTTCCCGGTTCCAGTCCGATCACCGACTGGACCGACCCGCCGGCCGGCACCGCGAAATCCTCCACCGCCACCGGGTCGAGCCGGACGGAGTCGAGCCCGACCGGCGTCACCGCCGGGCGGCCCTCGAAGCTGTGCGGGCCGACGACCCGGCCGCTGCGGATGACGCGGTTGACCGCGCACTCCTCCAGGTCGTCGAGCAGGACGAGGTCGGCGCGGTGCCCCGGCGCCACCAGCCCGCGGTCGTACAGCCGGAAGCCGCGGGCGGCCGACCAGGTGGCGGCGCGGTAGACATGGGCGACCGGGGCGCCGAGCCGGATGGCGCTGCGGATCAGGTGATCCATGTGCCCTTCCTCGGCGATGTCCAGCGGGTTGCGGTCGTCGGTGCAGAAGCCGAGGAAGGGCGAGGTTTCCGGCGAAATCACCTCGGCCAGGGCGTGGACGTCCTTCGACACCGAGCCGTCGCGGATCAGCACCTGCATGCCCTTGCGCAGCTTTTCCATCGCTTCCGCAGCGCTGGTGGTCTCGTGGCAGTTGCGGATGCCGCAGGACAGATAGGCGTTCAGCTCCTTCCCGCTCACCAGCGGGGCATGGCCGTCGATGTGGCGGCCGTCGAAGGCGGCCAGCTTGTCCAGCACCCCGTCGATTTTGTGGAAGACGCCGGGGAAATTCATGAATTCGGCCAGCCCGATCACGCGGGGATGGTCCATGTGCCGGATCAGGTCCGGCGCCTCCAGCCGGGCGCCCGAGGTCTCCAGCTCGGTCGCCGGCACGCAGGAGGACAGCTGTACGAACAGGTCGAGCGCCGTCCCGCCGGCGCTGTCGAGGAAATAGCGCAGGCCCTGCTCGCCCAGCACGTTGCAGATCTCGTGCGGGTCGCAGATTGCCGTGGTGGTGCCGCGCGGCAGGACGCAGCGGTCGAACTCCTGCGGGGTGACGCAGGTGGATTCGCAATGGACATGGGTGTCGATGAATCCCGGAACCACGGTCAGCCCGCGCCCGTCGATCTCCTCAACCCCGTCATAGGACTCATAGGTGCCGACGATGACCTCGCCGCAGACGGCGATGTCGCCCGCGGCGATCTCGCCGGTCACGACATTGAGGAAGCGGGTGTTCTTGATGACCAGATCGGCCTTCGCCTCGCCCAGCGCCTGCCCGATGCGCGTCTTCAGCCCGTCGCGGCTCGTCGCCATGTCCCACCCCGTCCGTCTTGCCATCCAGAAACGGGAAAGTGGCGCGCCGGACGGAACCGCGCAAGCGGCTATCGGCCAGCCGGATTTTGAAAGACCGGCAGCCGGAAGGGGGACCGGGCCTGTTCCTGGGCGAAGACGGGAAGGATCTTGGCGTTATGCAGGTCGATTCCCTCGGCCACGGCGCTGTGCATGTTGGAATGGAGGAACCAGTGGCAGGCATGGACCAGCTTGGGCCGGAAGCCGCGCGCCACCTTGTGCGGTCCGCCGTGACCACCGTCCACCACGGGCAGGCCGCGGTCGATCGCCCGCTCGATCTTGCGGTAATAGCAGGCTTCGAAATGGATCAGGCGGGCCTCTTCCCGGCAGCCCCAGTTGCGGACATGAAGACGGCCGTCCCCTTCGACGGTCAGCAGCGCCCCGACCGCCACGCCGCCGGCTTCCGCGAAGGTCAGCATCACGGCATCGCCCAGACCGGCGCACAGCCGCAGGATGAATCCGGCGGTCAGCGGTTGGCGGGTCGACCGGCGGGCGTGAAGGTCGTCGAACAATTCCAGGAACGTCGCCACATCGGCTTCGCTCACCCGGCTGCCCGGCACATCGCGGAACCGCACCCCGCTGGCCAGCACCTTGCGACGCTCCCACAGCAGCCTCTCGCGCCGGTGCTTCGACAGGGCGGCGGTGAAGTCGGCGAAATCCCGGTAGCCGTCGTTCAGCCACTCGTAATGGATGGTATGGCGGGTCAGCCATCCCGCCGTCTCGAAACGGGCGCGGTCGGCTTCGTCCGGAAAGGTCGCATGGATGGAGGACATGCCGTGGCGATGGGCGAGCGACACCATCGCGCCGACCAGCGCATCGGCGACGCCGGGCGGGGCGCCGTCCCGCAGCAGGATCCGGGGCCCGGTCACCGGCGCGAAGGGAACCGCCGTCAACAGCTTGGGGAAATAGCGGCCACCGGCCGCCGCGAAGCCATCGACCCAGGCCTGGTCCGGCCAATATTCGTCGGTGGACCGGTCGCGCACATAAAGAGGCGCCGCGCCGAGCAGCCGGCCCGGCCCGGCCTCGCCGCACGGCTCCCGCGCGATGAGGTGGACGGGCCGCCAGCCGTTCGCCGGCCCGGCCAGCCCGCTGTCCTCCGCCGCCCGCAGATAGGCGTGGCTGACGAACGGCCCATGGCCGGCCGCGCAGACATCCCACTCCAGCGGATCGACGCCGGAGATGCCCAGCACCACGGCGACGGCCGGGGCGGACGGTGCCGCCGGGGAATGCGCCTGCACCGTTCCGTGCGCCATGGCGGCGGACTGCATCTTCAGGAATCCCGATTGAATGGCCTTGCCCCCGTGCAACGCCTCCCATGGCCGGAGGCTTGTGATCCGCTGCACATTCTGGCGAAAGCCACCGGCGCCGACCCCGATGGCCGCGCACTGAGCCGATACCGGCCACCGGCCGTGAGCATGGAGGTAGTGCAGGCGGCGCTCGCCTGCAACGGCAGAAAAATCCGCAGGGAGATCCCGACGGAGCGCTTCACGGTGCCCAAGGGGCTGCCGGCTGAACAGGAACCGCCCTATTCCCCGTCATAGGGCGGGGCGACCGGCAGCCGCACGCTGACCGTCGTGCCTTCGCCCTCGCGGCTGCGGATGTCCAGCGTCCCGTTCAGCAGGTCGACGAAGGAGCGCACCAGCGGCAGGCCCAGCCCGGTGCCGCCCGACCGGCGGGACAGCTGGCTGTCGACCTGACCGAAGGGTTGCAGCGCGACGGCGATGCCTTCGGCGCTCATGCCGATGCCGGTGTCGGCGATCTCGACCAGGATGCGGCCACGGTCGGGGCGGACCCGCAGGGCGACACTTCCGCCGGCCGGGGTGAACTTCACGGCATTCGACAGCAGGTTCAGCAGGATCTGCTTCACCCGGACCGGGTCGCCCAGCAGCCGGGGCGTGTCGGGGGCGATGGCGTGGATCAGGCTGAGGCCGCCCTCCTCCGCCCGTTCGGCGATCAGCAGCAGCGAGCTTTCCACCGCGTCGCGGACGTCCATCGGCTGCGGGTGCATCTCCAGCTTGCCGGCCTCGATCTTGGCGACGTCCAGGATGTCGCTGATGACCGCCAGCAGATGCTGGCCCGACTTGCCGATCACCTTGGCATAGTCGAGATATTTGGGATGGCCGAGCGGCCCGACGATCTCGCTCTCCATCATCGAGGAAAAGCCGATGATGGCGTTCAACGGCGTGCGCAGCTCATGGCTCATGTTGGCCAGGAATTCGCTCTTGGCCCGGTTGGCCAGCTCCGCCAGCTCCTTGGCCTGGATCAGCGCCTGTTCGGCCCGGCGGCGTTCCTGGACCTCCTGCATCAGGGCGCGGGTGCGCTCGGCGACGCGCATCTCCAGCTCGTCGCGTGCCTGCCGCAGCGCCAGTTCCGCCCGTTTGCGCCGGGTGATGTCCTGGCCGACGCAGAGGATGCCCGGCGGCACGCCGTCGGCTTCCGGCAGGCGGTTGAGGTTCCACAGCAGCACCCGTTCGTTCATGCAGTCCTGCCCGCGCAGCAGCTGCTCGAAATTGCGGATTTCCGTGCCTTCCATGGCGACGGCGAGCTGGGCGGCGAAGACGCCGGCCGGCCGTTCGTCCATCATCTCGGTCAGGAACCGGCCGACGGCTCGGCCATGCTCCAGCCCGAAGGCGCGTTCCGCCTCGCGGTTGGCCTCCTGGATGCGGCCGTCGTCGTCCAGGACCAGGATGATGCTGGCCGCCGTCTGCACCAGGGAGCGGAACCGCGCATCGCCCGCCCGCGCCTCGCAGTGGCCGAATCCCGCCTCCAGCTCGGCGACGCGCCGCTCCAGCCGCCGGATGGTGTCTTCCGGCGAGGCCTCGGCCGGCGCAGCCGGGGAATTGCCGGCCGGAGCGGGCGCATCGGCGGGAACGGTCGGGCCGGTCACGCCGATGCGTTTTCCGGCTGCATCATGTCGCCCAGCTTGGCCAGCAGGAATTCCAGATCCTCCGGTGCCAGATCCTCGTACTGGGTCAGGATGCGCTCGATGACGCGGCGACGGTGGCGCTCGCGGTCGCCGGGCTCGCCGTCATAGGGGGTCTCCTTCAGCACGTCGATGGCGATGCGGCAGGCCGGCAGCAGCGCCGGCGGCAGCTTCGCCTTGTCGTACAGGGACTTCAGCCCCAGCCGGCCGGCATCGTGGATCAGCAGCCGGGCGTTGGTCATCGGCACGTTGGCCATGCGCGACATGGCGGTTTCGAAGAAGGCGATGTCGCCGGTGCACAGCGAGCGGACCAGCAGCGACGGGGTCAGCCGGCCGGTACCGGCGAGCTGGACCACCAGCCGGTCGAGCGCGGCCTCGTCGTTCTCCCCGGTGAACAGTGCCACGGTCGCCCGCTCGCGGCTTTGCAGGATCAGCTCCGACGCGACCTTCGACGGCAGCTCGTGATGCGCGACCAGATGCTGGCGCAGCCGCTCCGACACCACGGCGACCAGCCGCTCGGCGATGGTGATCGGCAGCCTGGAGCGGTGGACCAGCGGGTCCTGCACCGCCTCGCTGGCTCCGAAACGGTCGATGACGCGGCTGAGGCTGTGTTCGCCCAGCTCCGCCCCCTCGTTGGCGACCAATGCCGCCACCGCGCGTTCGGATCCGCTTTCGATCAGCGCGTCGGCGACCTCGGCCGGAACCGTCGGGCGCCGGGCGATCGCCGTGCTCTTGGCCTCGGCGCCCGAGTGCAGGATCTCCACCAGATCGGCCGGGGTCAGCACGGTGGAGACGCTCAGCACCGGGATCGCCACCGCCTCGACGTCGCGGGCCAGCGTCAGGGCGATCTCCCGCGGCAGGGACGGGCTGGATTTCAGGTTCTCGGCCAGGGTCTGGCGGACGCGCAGCACCGTGTCGTTGACCATCAGGCGGATGATGTCCTCCGCCAGCTTGCGCTCCGCCTCGGACAGCTCGGGGCTGTCGAACTGATGCGCGATCTTGGCGGCCAGATCGGTCCTGCTGTTCGGCGACGGATCGGCCAGCAGCCGCGCCACGTCGCCCTTGCTCAGATAAGCCGTCTTGAAAGCGTCGCTCATGGGTCCCGGACCCTTCCTGCCCTGATTTCCTGCCCTGGTCCGTCTCCATCTGTCCTTTGCGGAAGACGCCGTACCCGCGGGCCTGCGGGCGGAGACATGCCCACGGCTCCCAGGATCTTCCCAAACGGTTGAGCCTTCCTTAACGCTCCTGCGTCATAGGCCTTCCAGCCATATGGGGGAGCGCTCAGGACGCGTCGGCGAAGCTGGGCGGTTCCGGCAGGATGGAGCGGCGGCGCCGCGCGCCGCGCAGGTGCAGCGCCACTCCGGCGATCTGCTCCTCGACGGAGATGTGGCGCTGGGAGGCGACCTCCAACCCGCGGTCCTCGTAGACATAGGCGTCGGGGTGGGCGTCGGCCCAGCGCCGGACGGCGCCGTCGCGCTCGCGCAGCAGTTCGACGATGGTCGGGCGGAACAGCCGCATCATCGCGGTGATCCAGCGGTTGGCCGGCCAGGACGGCCGGGCATGGTCGATCTCGAAGGCGTCGAGCATGGCGATGACGTCGTCGGCCTTGTACCAGGTCTCCCCCGTCACCCAGCGGTTGGTGGTGAACAGCCGCACCGGCTGGCCGGCCGGATCCATGGCGATGCCGATCAGGTGCGACAGCGCGTCGTTGTCGTTGTCGGGCGGCTGGAAATCGGGCAGTTCCGCCGGCCGCACCCCCGGTGGCATGCCGTGCGGGCGCAGGAAGCTGTGGAAATGGCCATGCTCGCCCGGCGGCCGTTCGCCCTCGGGATGGCAGTGATAGTAGTATTGGGCGTGGAACTCGGCGTCGTAGACGTCGCCCGGCGGATAATGCTTCCACTCGTAAAGCGTGCCGTGGCCGCGCAGAAGCTCGCCGACCACCGTGTCCCCGGTCTTGGCGAGGACGCGCTGGCACAGGCGCACCTCTTGCCCCGCCTCGGCCATCGCCTCCAACTCCTCGCGGGACACTTCCGACAAATCCGTCATCGCCCGATCCTGCGCTGCGCGAACACCCCTATTACGTACGCGGATATGATGACGTGACAAGGGGTTTTCAGCTCGGGCACCTGCGGTTGCAGCCGGGCTGCCGGCTTGCCGGTCAGCTCCCTGCCGGCTTCAGCCGCTGCGACAGCGCCCAGCCCGCCAGATCACCGGTAACGCGGCCCAGCGCCTCGTCGAAGGCGGCGACGACGTCGGTGAAGGACCGGCCGCGCACCGGTGCCGTCGCCTCGAAGGTCTCGCCCGCCTCGATGGACCGGCGCGGCATGGCGACCAGCTTGGCCGACAGCCGGACATGCACGCGGTCCGGCAGGGCGGCCCCCGGATCGGCGTATTCGGCCTGGAAATCGCGCAGTTCCGACTTCAGCACATAGTCGGAGCGCAGCCCGACGGTGTCGCGCCCGACCGAGACGATGCGCCCGCTGTCCTCGAAGGTCTGGACGATCAGCCCCTGCACCATGTTCGGCGCCCGGTCGGCCCAGGACACGTCGGCGAAATAGTCGAGCGAGGTCGGCGTGCGGGCCAGCGCGATGCGCGGCGTGTCGATCCCCGCCGCCGCCGCCGGGGTCTCGACCAGCAACTGCCAGTCGGCCCTGGGGCCGGGGCCGACCGCGGCGCGCGGGGTCAGGGTGTAGAGCTGCGGTGCCGTCGGGTTCAGCGTGGAACAGGCGGCCAGCCCCAGCAACAGCAGGGCGGACCATATCCGGCGCCCCGGCATCCCGCGCCGGGCTGCACCCGCCACTCCCAACACCGCACCCCACGCCATCCCGCGCCCGTTCGCCGTCCGCCTCATTTCCCACGCACCTCCACGCCTTGCCGCGTCCCGCCGAAGAGGAAGTTCGACGGGTCGTTCTCGATCCGCGTGACCACCCGCGACAGCTGCCCGGACAGGTCGCGCAGCTGGGAGATCAGCAGGGTCAGTTCATACAGGCCGGTGGCGGTAAAGTCGCGCACCGGTTCGCGATTCTCGGCCAGCATGCCGTTCAGGGTGTCCGAGCTGCGCTTCAGCGACCGCATCAGCTCGCGCGTCTCGCCGGTCAGGCTCTTGGCGGCGGCATCGACGGTTGCCAGCGTGTCGCGCGCCTGCTCCATCGTGCGGTCGAACTGCGGGCCGGATGCCTCGAAGCCGTTCAGCGTCCGCCGCGCCTGCGCCATCGTCTCCTCCAGCCCGGCGCTGGCCCGGGCGAGCTCGGCGCTGGCGGTGCGGGCATTGGCCAGAATGTCGCCGATGGCCTTCTGGTTCTCGCCGTTCAGCAGGTCGCCCAGCCGGGTGATGACCTCCAGCGACCGGTTGACCAGTTGCGGCGCGCTGTCCACCACCGCGGTCAGCGAGCTGGGGCGCGACGGGATGGTCAGCACCCCGTCGGCATCGGTGGCGGTCAGCCGCTTGCCCCCCTCCGCCCCGCCGGTGATCTGGACATAGGCGCCGCCGGTGATGCCCTGCACCTCCAGCGAGGCGATGGAATCGGACATGACCGGCGTGCCGTTCTGCACCTGGACGGTCACCCGCACCCTGGTCACGTTGTCGGGGTCGAGCCGGATGTCCGACACGGTGCCGACCGGCACGCCGCGGTAGCGCACCGGGCTGCCCTGCTGGAGCCCGGTGACCGATCCGGTGAAGTAGATGCGGTAGGTCTCGCGCGTTTCGTCCAGCTGGACCTTGGCGATCCAGGCGGTGAAGACCAGCAGGCCGGCGACCAGCGCCAGCACGAAGCTGCCGACCAGGATGTAGCTGGCGCGGGTTTCCATGGCGTGACCTTACCCTTTCGCAAGGCGCGGAGCGTCGTTGCGCTCTTTCGCGTCGAGGGCCGCGCGGCCGCGCGGTCCGTGGAAGTAATCGTGGATCCAGGGGTGCGGATCGGCCAGATGCTGCGCCAGCGTCCCCACCCGGATCTTCCTGTCCACCAGCACGGCGATGCGGTCGCAGATCGAGGTCAGGCTGTCCAGGTCGTGGGTGACCATGAAGACGGTCAGCCCCAGGCTGCGCTGCAGGCCGCGGATCAGCGTGTCGAAGGCGGCGGCGCCGATGGGGTCGAGGCCGGCGGTCGGCTCGTCGAGGAACAGGATGTCGGGGTCGAGCGCCAGGGCGCGCGCCAGCCCGGCGCGCTTGATCATGCCGCCCGACAGCTGCGACGGATGCTTGGTCCCGGCATCGGGCGGCAGGCCGGCCATGGCGATCTTGACCCGCGCCAGCTCGGCGATCAGCGACGGGGGCAGGTCCGTGTGCTCCTTCAGCGGCAGCATGACGTTCTCCGCCACCGTCATCGAGCTGAACAGCGCGCCGTTCTGGAACAGAACCCCGGTGCGGGCCTGCAGCGCGGTGCGCTCGGCGCGGTCGAGGCCGGCGATGTCGTGGCCCAGCAGCTCGATCCGGCCGTCCGCCGGCTCGATCAGGCCCAGGATCTCCTTCAGCAGCACCGACTTGCCGGTGCCGGAGCCGCCGACGACGCCCAGCACCTCGCCCCTCTCGACGTCAAGGTCGAGCCCGTCATGGACGGTCTGCGTCCCGAAACGGGTGACCAGCCCGCGCACGCGGATGACTGGCCTGTGCCCGCCGGCGCCGTTCCCTTGCGCGGACGCGTCCATCACACCCCCAGCATCGAGAAGAGGACGGAGAACACCGCGTCGATGACGATCACCAGGAAGATGCCCTCCACCACCGCCTTGGTGGTCATGATGCCGACGCTCTCGGCGCTGCCGGAGACCTTCAGCCCCTCGTAGCAGCCGACCATGGCGATGACCAGGGCGAAGACCGGCGCCTTGATCAGCCCGGCGAGGACGGTGTTGATGCCGACCGCGACATGGAGCTGGCGGATGAACTGGCCGAAGGTGATGTCCAGCGTGGCATAGGCCATCACCGCGCCGCCGAACAGCCCCATCACGTCGGCGTAGAAGGCCAGCAGCGGCAGGGTGATCATCAGGGCCAGCGCCCGCGGCACCACCAGCAGCTCCACCGGATCCAGCCCCATGGTGCCGATGGCGTCGATCTCCTGGTTGACCTTCATGGTGCCGATCTGGGCGGTGAAGGCCGAGCCGGAGCGGCCGGCGACGATGATCGCCGTCATCAGGATGCCGATCTCGCGCAGGACCGAGATGCCCAGCAGGTTGACCACATACAACTCCGCCCCGAAGCGCTTCAGCTGGTCCGCCCCCTGGAAGGCCAGCACCACGCCGATCAGGAAGGACAGCAGCCCCAGGATCGGCAGGGCGTTCAGCCCGGTCTGCTCGATGTGGAACATCACCGAGGTCAGGCGCAGGCGCGACGGGCGCAGGATCAGCCGGGCGAAGGTGACGGTGACCAGCCCGAGGAAACCGACGAGGTCGAGCACCTCCCTGGCTGCATTCACCGTCGTCTCGCCGGTGCGGACGATCATGTCGATGATCGGGTGATGCTCGCGCTCGATCGGGTGGGGCGGCGCCTTGCCGGCATCGCGCACCGCGCCGAACAGGGCGGCATGCTCCGGCCGCAGCCCGACCACCGCCACCGCATGGCCGGCCGCCGACAACCGCTCGGCCGCCCGGTTCAGCAGATAGGCGCCGACGGTGTCGAGCGCCTCGACCCGTGCGAGGTCGAGCCGCACCGCGGCCCCGCCGGCCGGCCGGGGCGCCCGCTCCAGCGCGTCCGACGCCGGTCCGGCGGCGGCCAGCGTCCAGCGTCCGGACGCGCCGATCCGCCATCCGGATCCATCCATCGGTCCGGACTCGATCCAACCCACATCGGTGCTGCCGTGACCGGGCCGGGCAGACGCATCAGCCATTTTTCTCTACACAAAGCAGGTTTGTGTCGTCAGGAATGGCCGATAATGGGCTTCCGGGTCAAGATTCCGGTCGATTTTTTATTCCAAATCACTTTTAAGCCAGATACACCGGCCTTCTGATCGGAAAGGGAATTTCAGTCTCTTTCAGGTTATAAGCCTCCCATAGTTCCAATATAAACGTTGGATTGTAGTTTGTTTTATTATCTTTCTCAGTCGGAAAATATTTTGCCATCATTTTTTTCCCGCTCACTCTACATTCGACATGAAGATGAGACCGACCGGTGCCTCTTTTCCCGCTGTAACCAATAATATCGCCCCGATATACGTAATTGTCCTTCTTTACAGATATCACCGAGAGATGCGCAAACATGAAAGCATATTTCTGATTAGGCGTTACCGTTATCTCCATTATCACGCATCCATATTTATCATCCGGCACCCCATCCCTATTGGTATCTCCGGAGACGGATATCTTTCCATCGAATGGAGAATAAACCGGAGTTCCTGTTGGACTGGCATAATCGATACCTGGATGATGCCCCATCATCACGTCATAATAGGCGAGGTAATCCTGCGACATCACAATAGAATCTTTCTTGAACAAGACGGATGACAGCTTTTTTATCAAAGAGGGATCGGATTTTTTGGCCACAGAGATTCTCCTTTTGGTAAAAATTCCAATTTTATCATATGCATATATATCCAGAAAAAGTTAAATTTTTGAGAACTGCCAATATTATCTCGGTGAATACGTTTGTATTGCATGAATATTATTCATGAATTATTGATGGAATCAAAATTTTTGATTTATTTATTCATAGCTTTGCAGCTTATTTATATAGTTATCGCAGAATTTAGAAATTTCCTTTCCCGGAAGGCGCATCTGGAATTAAAAGAAATGCTTTATTCCTACTTGGACCGGTTACGTGATGAACCTGAAAGACCACATCCGCGGCATTCCGGATTTTCCGAAGCCCGGCATCCTGTTCTACGACGTCTCGCCGCTGCTGGCGAACGGCGAGGCCTGGAAAGCGGCGATCGACCGGCTTGCCGACGCCGTGCGCCCGCACCGGCCGGAGCTTCTGGTCGGCATCGAGTCGCGCGGCTTCCTGGTCGCCGCCCCGCTGGCGCTGGCGCTCGGCATCGGCTTCGTGATGGTGCGAAAGCACGGCAAGCTGCCCGGCGACAAGATCGCTCATTCCTACGACCTGGAATACGGCACTGACACCATCGAGGTACAGGCCGACGCCGTGAAGCCGGGACAGCGCGTGGTGGTTCTCGACGATCTGCTGGCGACCGGCGGCACCATGGCCGCCGCCATCAGCCTGCTGCGCCAGGTCGGCGCCGACGTGTGCGCCGCCGCCTTCCTGGTCGAGTTGACCTTCCTGAATGGCCGCGACCGCATCGACGTGCCCAGCGTCTCGCTGATGGCCTACGATTCCTAAGGCGGCGCGGGTGCCGGTTCCTTGACGCGCGAAAGGCCCCTCCCCGATGCCGGAGAGGGGCCTTTCCTGCATCGGGGAGGGGATCTCCGGAGATTCGGGCGCCTTACAGCGGCGCCAGGCCGGCCATCATGTGGTCCTTGCGGTCGGCATAGAGGCTGCCAAGCTCGGCGGCGCGGTCGTCGTCCAGGACGTCCCTGGCCTCCTCGAACAGTTCCTCCTCCTCCTCGTCGAGGTGGTGGCGGACCAGTTCGCCCAGCACCTGGAGCTTTTCCTTCCAACCGCTGTCGGTCGTCTTCATCGCGTTCAGCTCGTCGAGCAGGCCGTTGATCAGGTGATGCTCGTTCAGCCCCTCGATGGTCTCGGACCTCGCCTCCTTCGCCTTCTTCAGCGAGGCGTAGAACACGCCTTCCTCGACCTTGGAATGGGCCCACAGTTCGCGCTGGAGGTCTTCGAACACGGCACGGCCGCTGCCGTTGGCCTCCTCGGTGCGGTCGAGAAGGCTGCGGATGGTGTCGTGATCGGCCTTGATGCGGGCGAAGATGTTGCTATCGGGCTGGGCTTCGGTGGTCTTGCGGGCCATCGTCGGGGTCCTTGGAAGTCTGGGGGCATTGCGTGAAGGGTTGCCAGAAGAACCCCGCCGGACCCCGACTGTTCCCGCCCGGCCGCTCCGGAACTTCAACCCTCCCGATGCTCCTCCGAATGCCCTTGAGGATGCGTATCGACGAATTCCCGCAGCGTGTGCATCAACTCCACCGCGTGGGCGGTGCGCCCGTGGGCGCAGGCCTCCGCGATGTCGTCGGCGATGATGTGGGCGATGCGGTCCGGGCCGCCGGCGCAGTGGGCCAGGCAATGGCCCATCTCCACCGCCACCATCTCCGGCAGGTGTTCGTGTTCGGCAATCGCGTCGATCTCGGCCTCTGTCAGGTCGCTGAGAGCGATGCAGTCCTTGATCGTCAACATGGCGCGTTCCTCCCGGGAACGGCCGGGCCTCCCTGCGGCCAGGGACATGCCGATCCGGCGGAAACGGCCATCGCCGCATGGAACCCCCGCCTAACTCAGGCGGCAGGAACCCCATGCGGCAGGATCGGCTGACTATCAGTGGGCCATCAGAACCGGCAGCCCGGCATGATTCAGCACGTAGCGCGTGACACCGCCCAGGATCATCTCACGCATCCGGCTGTGACCGTAGCCGCCCATGACCAACAGGTCGGCGCCCAGCCCGACGGCTTTCTTGGTGACCGCCTCTCCAACCGACTCGGATCCCGGATGCAATACCGTTAACTCAGGATTAACCCCTTGCCAAGCGAGATAATCGGCGATGCGACGTCCGGTCGCGGCCTCCGTCACCGAGGTCTCGGCGGTCAGCACGACGGTGCGGTCGGCGCTGCGCAGGAAGGGCAGCGCGGCGGCGACGGCGCGGGTGGATTCGATCTTGCCGTTCCAGGCGATTGCGACGCTGCGGCCTATCTCCGGCGGCAGTTCCTTCGGCACCAGCAGAACCGGCCGGGCCGATCCCAGCAGGGCCGTCTCCATGGTGGTGTAGCCCTGGGTGTCGGCCTCGACGGTGGTGTGGGCGCAGACGATCAGGTCGGACAGGCGGCCTTCGGCCGGCACCACGTCCTCGATCCGGCCGACGACCTCGCGCCAGGACGCCGACGGCGCCTCGATCCCGCTGGGGGCGTCGCGCAACTCGAATCCGGCGGCGGCGATGGCCGCATCGAAATGGCGGCGGGCGGCGACACGGTGGTTGTCCGATTCCGTCTCGGCCGCGCGCATGATCTCGTCGACCATGGCGCCGGACATGCCCTCGCCCAGCATCGGCACGGCATCGCGCGGGTCGAGGCGGACGAACAGGGCGACGAGATGGGCGTCGAAATCGCGCGCCACCGCGACCGCGCCTTTCAGGGCCACCGGATCGTTGTCACTGCCGCACAGCGGCACAAGGATGGTCTTGTAGGTCATGGACTCCTCCCGGACCGGTTCGAGCGGCCCTTCCCGGACGGCGGCGGTCCGCCCGCCGGTGCGACGGACGATTCCCCCAGCCGTCATTTGCCCCATCGATGCATCCCATCGACGCGACGGTCCGCGGCCCGGGGCGAAGCCGCAACCCCCCAACTCTCCACTCCCGGCCCTGACACGCCGTCCGTTCCGGAATTAGGACAACCTTCCACGGGCGTCGTCCAGCACATCCGCTGCAACCCTGCCAGAATCCAGGCGCGTCCAGCCGATCCTCCCCAGATCGTAGGAGTCCTGCCGTTCGGCCACGCCCGCATCGGCGTCGGAGGCATCATTGCGACGATCTGTCACACGCTCGACCCGCGTGGCCAGCGGCGCCTCCAGCCACAGCCCGTCGAACCGCACCCCTGCCGCCGCCGCCACCGCCTCCAGGCGGCGGCGCTCGTCGGGCCGGGCGCTGACCGCGTCGGCCACCGCCGCATGGCCGGCGGCCAGCACCGCCGCCGCCCGCCGGTACAGCTCGTCATAGACGCGCCCGGTCATCGCCGGCGCATAGCCCTCCGCCGGCAGGCGGCCGGTGTCGGCAACGCCGCACAGCCGCTTGCGCAGGACGTCGCTGCGCAGCACCACCGCGCCGGGCGCCGGGCCCAGCCCGGGCGCCAGCCCTTCGGCCAGCCGGGTCTTGCCGGTTCCCGACAGGCCGCCGACCGCGACCAGCCGCGCCGGCACGGGATCGAGCGCCGCCAGCGCCAATTCCAGGTAGCGCCGCGCCTCCGCCACCGCCCCCTCCTCGCCCCCGCCGCCGCCGAGCCGCAACGCGGCGGCCAGCACCTTGGCACGGACCGCGGCACGGAGCGACAGGAACAGCGGCAGCGCCGCCAGCCCACCGTAATCGGCCGTCTCTTCCAGATAGCGGTTCAGCACCGCATTGCCCAAGGGCCGCAGGCCGCGATGGTCGAGGTCCATCAGCAGGAAGGCGAGGTCGTAGAAGACGTCGGCGACCGCCAGCGCCTCGTCGAACTCGATGGCGTCGAACAGGGTCGGCTCGCCGTCCAGCAGGACGATGTTGCGCAGATGCAGGTCGCCATGGCCATGCCGGACCAAGCCGGCCCGCCGCCGCTCCTCCAGCAGCGGCGCCAGCCGGTCGAGCGCCGCCGCGGTGCGCTCCGCCAGCCGCTCCACCTCCCGTTCCGGGAACAGGTCGGGGGCGGCGCGCAGATCCAGCAGATTGCCGTCCGCCACCGCGCGCATCGCCGCCACCCCGCCGCCGTCGGGCCGGGGCTCCGCCTCGGCGTGGAAGGCGGCGATGCGTTCGGCCAGCCGGCGCATCAGGGCCGGGGTCAGGGCGTGACGCCCGGCCATGCGGTCCAGCAGGGCGTCGGCGGGAAAGCGGGCCATCGCCACCAGCCAGTCCACCGGTTCGCCCGCCGCTGCCCCTGCCGCTGCCCCGTCCGCCGGAGCCGCCCCAACATCCTCGACCGGTTCGGGATCGAGGGTCAGCCGGCCGCCGGCCCCGCTGCGGACGGCGAGCAGCCCGCGGTAGAGCGACGGCGCGGTGCGGCGGTTGACCGCCAGTTCCGCCACGCAGGCCGCATGGCGTTTCTCCACCGTCGAATAATCCAGATAGGGATAGCGCACCGCCCGCTTCAGCTTCAGCGCGCGGTCCCCGGCCAGGAACACCAGAGCGGCATGGGTGTCGATCCGCTCAACCGCCTGTCCGCCATGGGTCCGCGGATCGCCGAGAAAGGCGATCACCTCCTCTTGCCGTCCCAGTCGGGCATGCGGTTCGGTGGGATGCGCGGTCATGTTCGGATCATAACAGAATCCGCATCGGTGCCGCCCGCGCTTTCATGGTTGAAACGCGGATGCCGACACCGACATCCTAGGGGTAGCGCCGATACTCCATGCGACAGCCGCGCCGCCCCTTCGTTATAGTGGCCGGACCGTTTGCCGGACCGTTTGCCGGACCATTTGGTCGAATCGACGCGTCACCGGGAGGGGGTGCCCGTGAATCGCCTGTTCAGCCGCCTGCATATCCGCCTGTTCGCCCTGCTGGCGCTCGCCGTTCCGGGCACTGCCGGCGCGCAGGCCATCGACGCCGACGGCCGCTTCGGCAACTGGGCGCTGGGCGGGCTGGCCTACAGCCTGCAGCCCCCGGCGGACAGCAACATCACCGTCCTGAACAGCAAGATGCGGATCGGCGGCTCGCTGATCCCGCAGATCGAACCCTATGCCAGCGTGCAGCCCTGGATCGGGCCGGGCACCGGCAGCAGCCTGACACCGCGCGGCGCCGTGACCGGCCTTGGCGGCGGCGTTACGGGCGCCGTCTCCGGCGGATTGCCCGGCCTGATGGGCGGCGTGCTGATCGACGTGCCGCTCGGCTCCTTCGTCTTCACCCCCAGCGTCGGCGCCGGCACCCTGCCGACCGTGCGGCGGGAGGGCGGACCCGGCACCGAGTTCCGCTCGCAGTTGGAATTGGGCTACGAATTCGACAACAAGTCGCGCTTCAGCCTGGGCTACAGCCGGATCGTCAACGATGCCGCCGCTGGCGACCCGGCGGCGGGTGCCAACAATGTCTTCGGCTTTTATTACCGCTTGCCTTTCGGCGGTCCCTGACCCCGCCCCCGATCCTGCGATGGCGGCAGGACATCGTGTCGCGGCGTCCGGCGGCAGGACAACGCCCGCATCGGTAGCGTCTTAACGGCATTTTAAACATGGTTGGCTCAAGTGGACGCGGACCGAACGCTCCCCGGGGAACCCACCATGGCCACCAAGCGCAAGACCGCCGCCTCTGCCGCTCCCGCCACCGCTCCCGCCGCCACCGCCGCTGTCGCCGCTCCTGCCGCCGCGCCGGTGTTCGAGGCGCCTGTCGAAAGCTGGGCAGACACCATCCTGCGGACCAACTTCGCGTCGGTCGAACAGGACAGCATCGTCCTGCTGCAGGCGGCCAGCTCCCTGCTGGAGTCCGAGACGCCGGAAAAGGTGACCGTCGCGCTGGACCAGAACCTGAAGCTGTGGATCGCGATCAAGACCGTCCTGCTGAACAGCGACTGCCCGGTCGAGCCGGAGGTGAAGGCCAACCTGCGCAATCTGGCGCAGTTCGTCGTCTCCACCACCATGCTGGCGACCCAGGGCACGATCGAGGAGCGCAGGCTGATCTCGCTGGCCCGGCTGAACATGAACATCGCCGAGGGGCTGCTGAGCGGCCAGCGCAACCGCATGATCCAGGAGCGCGCCTATGCGATCTGGCAGGAGGAAGGCTGCCCCGAGGGCCGCGAGCAGGAGCATTGGCTGCGCGCCGAGGCCGAAGTCTCCGGCCTGTTCAAGTCATAACGATCGTAGCGTCAAAGCATAACATCATCAAATGGTTGGGCGGCCGCTTGCAACGCCGCCATACCCTGTCGGCATGACCGCCCGCGTCGCGACACCGTGACGCGGGCGGTTTCGCTTGATAGGCTCGGGACACCGTGACCGTCCCGCCGCAAGCCCTCTCCAAGCCGCACAGGCGCATCGACAACGCACCGCTCGGCATCGCGTCGATGCTGGCGTCGGTGTTGTTCTTCTCGATCATGAACGTCCTGGCCAAGCTCCTGATGGACCGCTTGCCGGTGACCGAGGTCATGTTCTTCCGCAGCCTGTTCGCGCTGATCCCGGTCTGCCTGGCGATCCATCTGGGCAAGGGCTTCGCCTCCACGCTGTACACCCGCTATCCCTGGGGCCATATGGGGCGGTCGCTGATCGGGCTGACCACCATGGTCGCGATGTTCTGGTCCTTCCACCTGCTGCCGCTGGGCGACGCCATCGCGCTGAACTTCGCCGCACCGCTGTTCCTCACCGCGCTGTCGGTGCCGCTGCTGAACGAGAAGGTCGGCATCCACCGCTGGAGCGCCGTGCTGGTCGGTTTCGCCGGCGTGCTGATCATCGTCCAGCCGAGCGGCGACGTGATGAATCTGGGCGCGATCATCGCGCTGGCCGGCGCCCTGACCAACGCGCTGGCGATGATCGCCATCCGCCAGCTGAGCCGCACCGAGCCGCCGGACACCATCGTCTTCTATTTCACCCTGCTGACCACCGTGCTGCTCGGGCTGTCGCTGCCCTTCTCCTGGGTCACGCCGGATCCGCTGGACTGGCTGCTGCTGCTGGCCACCGGGCTGCTCGGCGGCTGCGGCCAGCTGATGCTGACTCGGGCCTATTCGCTGGCGCCGGCCGCGGTGGTGGCGCCGCTGAACTACACCTCGCTGCTGCTGGCGGTCCTCTTCGGCTGGCTGCTGTGGAGCGAGGTGCCGACCGGCAGCATGGTGGCCGGCGCCGCGGTGGTGATGGCGAGCGGCCTCTACATCCTGCACCGCGAGACCCGCCGCCGCGCCACCCCGACCAAGCCGCTCCCCCCCGGCGACGGCGACTGACGGCGACTTTACGGCAGCGTGACGGCTTGCCACAGTTTCGCCATTGCGGGGTGATGGGCTGTACCATCGCGCCGCTGGGCAAAACCGGCCCGCCGCGCCTATATGACTGGTGCGCTGTCGCCGGATCGCGGGCCGGACCGTCCGACCGGCCGCATCTCGGCGCGAAGGGGGCGGCATGAAGCAGAACGAGCGACGCGACGCCGGGCCGGGCCGTAACCGGCCAACCAACCCGCAAATGGCCAGCTTGCAAACGGCCAACCCGCAGACGGCCAACTCCCGCGAAGCGCCGTTATACGAACCGCGCCTCCGGCTGGCGCAGGCACGCGCCGCGCTGCTGTGGGAACGGCTGGGGCCGGCGCTGTGGGCGCCGCTGACGGTGCTCGGCGCCTTCCTGGCGCTGGCGCTGCTGAATCTGCTGGTCCTGCTGCCGGGCTGGCTGCACGGCGCCGCGCTGCTGGTGCTGGCGGCGGCCTTCCTGCTGTCGCTCGCCATCGGCCTCCGCCGCTTCCGCGCGCCCGCGGAGGCCGAGGCCCGGCGTCGGCTGGAGCGGGACAGCGGCATCGCCCACCGGCCGCTGCACACCCTGCGCGACCGGCCGGCCGGCAACGACCCGATGGCCCAGGCGCTGTGGCGCCTGCACCAGGAGCGCACCCGCGCCGCGATGCGGAGCCTGCGCGTGGCCTGGCCGGGGACCGAGGTGCCGAGCCATGACCGCTACGCCCTGCGCGCCCTGGTGATCCTGGCGCTGGTGGTGGCCGGGGCCGCCTCCTGGGGCGACTGGCGCCCGCGGCTGGCCGCCGCCCTGACCCCGCGGCTGGCCGGCGGCACCGCGACGGCCGCGGCGACGCTCGATCTGTGGATCAACCCGCCCGACTACACCGGCCTGCCGCCGGTCTTCCTCAAGTCGGGCTCGGCCTCCGCCCCGGACGGGCAGCCGCCCGGCAGCCCGCAACCCCCGGGCCAGCATCCGGCCGACCGGATCGTCCAGGTGCCGCAGGGAAGCCTCGTGCTGGCCCGCGTCACCGGCGGCGGCGGCACGCCCAGCCTGGAGGCCGGCGACCGGTCCGGCCCGTTCGAGGCGGTGGATTCTGCCAACTTCCAGGTACAGAAGCCGGTGACCGGCGGCACCCGCATCGCGGTCACCCAGGGCGGCCGCACGCTGGGATCCTGGCCGATCCAGGTGGTGCCCGACCGCGCGCCGATCATCGCCCATGCCAGCCCGCCCGCCGCCGCCGAACGCGGCGCGCTGAAGCTCGATTATGCCGCCCGCGACGATTACGGCCTGACCGAGGTGAAGGCCGAGGTCCGCCTCGCGCCGGAGCCGCAGCCGGTTGCGGACACGACGAGGAAGGACGCCCCGAAGGCGGCGGAGACGCCGGCCGGGGCCGACGACGTGCTCGCCCTGCCGCTGTCGCTGCCCGGGGTCCGGCCGAAGGAGGCCCATGGCAATTCCTTCCAGGATCTGACCGCCCATCCCTGGGCCGGATTGCCGGTGACGGTGCGGCTGACCGCCACCGACGGTGCCGGCCAGACCGGCCGCTCGGAGGATGCCGCCGTCACCCTGCCGGAACGGATCTTCAACCATCCCGTCGCCCGCGCCATCATCGCCCAGCGCAAGATCCTGACCCGCAGCCCGCAGAAATCGCGGGTCGACGTCGCCCGCGCGCTGGCGGAGATCTCGGCCCGGCCCGGCACCTACGGCGACGACATCGTCGCCTTCCTGTCGCTCCGCACCGCCATCGCGCGCCTGATGCTGGACCAGGAGGCAGAGTCCGTCCCCGCCCTGCAGCAGTTGATGTGGGAAACCGCGCTGCGCATCGAGGATGGCGGCCTGTCGCTGGCCGAGAAGGATCTGCGCGATGCCGAGAAGCGGCTGTCCGACGCGCTGGACAAGAACGCCTCGGACGAGGAGCTGAACCGCCTGATGGACGAGCTGCAGGCGGCGCTCGACAAGTTCATGGACGCCATGGAACAGCGGATGATGGAGGCGCTCCAGCGCGGCGAGCAGCTTCCCATGGTCCCGCCCGAGATGGCCGACCAGATGACCGACCGCAACGATCTGCAGCAGATGCTCGACCGCATGCGCGAAATGGCGCAGACCGGCTCGCGCGACGCCGCCCGCCAGATGCTGTCCCAGTTGCAGCAGATGCTGGAGAACATGCGCTCCGGCGCCATGGCCCAGATGAACCCGCAGAACGGCCAGCAGCAGCAGAACCAGCAGGCCTGGGAGATGATGCAGCAGTTGCAGAAGCTGGCCCAGCAGCAGCAGCAGCTCCTGGACCAGAGCTTCCGCCAGTCGCAGGAATCAATGGACCAGCAACAGCAGGGCGAGCAGCCGCGCGGCCGGCAGAACAGCCAGCGCCGCAACCAGAACGGCCAGCAATCCCCCGGCAGCCCGACCCTGCAGAAGCAGGCCGAGCAGCAGGAGGCGCTGCGCCGCCAGCTGGGCGAGCTGATGCGCCGCATGGGCGAGCAGCAGGGCGGCGAGATCCCGCAGCCGCTGGGCAAGGCCGAGCGCGCCATGCGCGATGCGGCGCAGGCCCTGCAGCAGGGCGCCCCCGGTGCCGCCGTGCCGTCGCAGACCGAGGCGATGCAGCAGCTCCAGCAGGGCATGCAGGGCATGGCCGAGCAGATGGCCCAGCAGATGATGATGGGCCAGGGGCCGGCGATGATGGGCGGCCAGCAGGGCCAGATGCCCCGCCAGGGCAACCGCGGCCGCGACCCGCTCGGCCGGCGCCCGTCGGGCTACGGCATGCAGGATTCCAACGACGTGAAGATCCCGGAACAGTCGGAACTCCAGCGCGCCCGCGAGATCCTCGACGAGCTGCGCCGCCGCTCCGGCGAATACGGCCGCCCGCAGGAGGAACGCAACTACATCGACCGGCTGCTCAAGCAGTTCTGACCGGCCGGCACCGTCGTCCGTTGGGAATGCCCCCCCTTGCCATCCCGCCGGCCGCGTGCCAGGAACGGCGCAGCCTGTCCCGTGACCTGAAGGGGGTTCCCGATGCCGCCGTTCTCCGCGACTCCCGCACCCAAGGCGGCAGCTCCCAGATCGGCCCCCAAATCGGCTGCCGGCTCGCTGGCCGGCTTCTGCCCCTGGGCCGCGGAGGATGGGGTGCGGGTCTATCTGCGGCCGGTCGGTCTGATGCCGATCGCCGCCTGGGCCAAGGGGGCGGCGGTGCCGCTGGCCGGCGGGCGGTTCGCCTTCTCCGCCGCCGAGCTGATCGTCCGTGATGGCCGTGACGGCGGTAACGGCGGCAGCCGCATCGACCGCGCCTTCGCGCCGCTGTCGGAGATCATGGCCTGGGGCTGGGAGCGCTCGCGCGCCGCGGCCGAGGCGCTGGACCGCCAGCTCGGCGCCCTGACCCGGGCGCGGGCGCCCTTCGGCGGGCTGGCGCTCGACCGGCCGCGCATCATGGGCATCGTCAACGTCACCCCGGACAGCTTCTCCGACGGCGGCGCCTTCCTCGACCCCGCCGCCGCCATCGCCCATGGCGAGGCGCTGCTGGCGGCCGGCGCCGACATCCTCGACATCGGCGGCGAATCGACCCGCCCCGGCGCCGCCCCGGTGCCGCCGGAGGAGGAGGAGGCGCGCGTCCTGCCCGTCATCCGCCATTTCGCCGCCAAGGGCGCCGTGGTCTCGGTCGACACCCGCCACGCCCGGGTGATGGCCTCCGCCGCGGCGGCCGGCGCCCGCATCGTCAACGACATCGCCGGGCTCGGCGATCCGGACGCGCTGCCGGTGGTGGCGCGCAGCGGCACGCCGGTGGTGGTGATGCACATGCAGGGCGAACCCGGCACCATGCAGGCCGCCCCGAGCTACCGCGACGCCGCGCTGGACGTGTTCGACTGGCTGGAGGAGCGGGTGGCGCGCTGTGCCGCCGCCGGGGTGCCGCCGGAGCGCGTCGCCGTCGATCCCGGCATCGGCTTCGGCAAGACGGTGGAGCACAATCTGGAGATCCTGCGCCACACCGCGCTGTATCATGCGCTCGGCTGCGCCGTGCTGATCGGGCTGTCGCGCAAGACCTTCATCGCCCGGCTGTCGCGCGGGGAGCCGCCGGGGGAGCGGCTGGCCGGCTCGCTCGCCGCCGGGCTGGAGACGCTGAACCAGGGCGCCCAGATCCTGCGCGTCCACGACGTCGCCGAAACGGCGCAGGCTCGCGCCCTTTGGGAGGGGCTGCACCCCCTGTAAGCACCCCTGCAACCCTTTCGCGCAGCCGCCGAAGGATGCTTGACCCGGCGGGGCCGGCGGGTGAAGAAACATCCTTCGCTTGCGCTTCCGGCTCCGCGATCCGACATCCGGGGCCGAAGACGGTTCCAGCACGAGGTTTTCATGACGCGACACCTGTTCGGCACCGACGGCATCCGCGGCACCGCCAACGTCGACCCGATGACCGCCGAGACGGCGCTGCGCGTGGCGATGGCGACCGCGCTGCAATTCCGCCGCGGCGACCACCGGCACCGTGTGGTGATCGGCAAGGACACCCGGCTGTCCGGCTATCTGCTGGAACCGGCGCTGACCGCCGGCTTCATCTCGATGGGCATGGACGTGGTGCTGGTCGGCCCGCTGCCGACCCCGGCGGTGGCGATGCTGACCCGCAGCCTGCGCGCCGACATGGGCGTCGTGATCTCCGCCTCGCACAACCCGTACCAGGACAACGGCATCAAGCTGTTCGGCCCCGACGGCTACAAGCTGTCGGACGAGGTCGAGGCCGCCATCGAGGCGCGCATGGCGCTGCCCTTCGCCCCAGACCTCGCCGGCCCGGCCGATCTCGGCCGCGCCAGCCGGCTGGACGACGCCACCGGCCGCTACATCGAATATGTGAAGAACACCTTCCCACGCGGCCTGCGGCTGGACGGGCTGAAGATCGTCGTCGATTGCGCCAACGGCGCCGCCTACAAGGTCGCGCCCAAGGTGCTGTACGAGCTGGGGGCCGACGTCGTCCCGGTCGGCGTCGGCCCCGACGGCACCAACATCAACAAGGGCTGCGGCGCCACCGCGACCCAGACCCTGCAGGAGCAGGTGGTCGCCCACGGCGCCCATCTCGGCATCGCGCTGGACGGCGACGCCGACCGGCTGATCATGGTGGACGAGGCCGGGCGCCCGATCGACGGCGACCAGCTGATGAGCCTGATCGCCACCTCCTGGGCACGCTCGCAGACGCTGCGTGGCGGCGGCGTGGTCGCCACTGTGATGTCCAACCTCGGCATGGAGCGCCATCTGGGCGGGCTGGGGCTGCATCTGGCCCGCACCCCGGTCGGCGACCGCTATGTCGTCGAGATGATGCGCGAGCACGGCTACAATGTCGGCGGCGAGCAGTCGGGCCATGTCGTGCTGTCCGATTACTCCACCACCGGCGACGGGCTGATCGCCGCGCTGCAGGTGCTGGCGGTGTTGATCCAGGCCGACGGCCGCTCGGCCAGCGAGGTCTGCCGCGTCTTCGATCCCGTCCCGCAGAAATTGACCAATGTCCGCTTTGCCGCCGGCAGCCGGCCGTTGGAGGATGACGTGGTCAAGCAGGCGATCCGGGACGGCGAGGCGCGACTGGCAGCGGGCGGACGCCTGCTGATCCGCAAGTCCGGCACCGAACCGCTCATCCGTGTGATGGCGGAGGGCGACGACGAGGCTCTGGTCCATGGCGTGGTCGCCGACATCGCCGATGCGATCCGGGCCAACGCCGCCCGCACTCTGGAGGCAGCACAATGAAGGGACGCGTCCTCATCGTCGCCGGGTCGGATTCCGGCGGCGGCGCCGGCATCCAGGCCGACATCAAGGCGGTCAGCGCGCTCCGCGCCTATGCGATGACCGCCATCGCCGCCCTGACGGCGCAGAACACCTTGGGCGTCCATGGCGTGGTGCCGGTCGACCCGGCCTTCGTCGCCCTGCAGATGCGGGTGGTGCTGGACGACATCGGCGCCGACGCGGTGAAGGTCGGCATGCTCGCCAACGCCGCGGTGATCGAGGCGGTGGCGGCGGAGTACGAGGCGCGCGCCGTCAACGTGCCCTTGGTGGTCGATCCGGTGATGATCGCCAAGAGCGGCCACCATCTGCTCGACCCCGACGCGGTGCTGACCCTGCGCAAACGGCTGCTGCCGCTGGCCGAGGTGGTGACGCCCAACCTGCCGGAGGCGGAGGCGCTGACCGACATCCCGATCCGCGACCTGGACGACATGCGCCGCGCCGCCGAGCTGATCCTGACCTTCGGCCCGAAATCTGTGCTGCTGAAGGGCGGCCATCTGGAGGACGACACCCTCTACGACCTGCTGCTGACCGAGGAGGGCGAGACGGTCTACACCGGCAAGCGCGTCCACACCCCCCACACCCACGGCACCGGCTGCACCCTGTCGTCGGCGATCGCCGCCGGCCTGGCGCAGGGGCTGGACACGCGCGACGCGGTGGCGCGGGCGCGCGCCTATGTCGAGACGGCGATCCTGACCGCGCCGGGCCTGGGCCACGGCCACGGCCCGCTCAACCACCTGCACACGGTGCGGGAGTTTCCGTAAGGGGACGTTAGCCCCCACCCTAACCCTCCCCCGCTGAGCGGGGGAGGGTTAGGGTGCTGAAGCGGGAGAGCGGCGGCAGTCCCTCCCCCGCCCAGCGGGGGAGGTTAGGTGGGGGTTCGACGCCCCCCTCACCTCACTTGCTGTAGTCGTAGAACCCGCGGCCGGTCTTGCGGCCGAGATAGCCGGCGTCGACCATCTCCTTCAGCAGCGGCGCCGGGCGGTACTTCGGATCGTTGAAGCCCTCGTAGAAGACCTCCATCACCGACAGCATGGTATCCAGACCGATCAGGTCGGCCAGCGCCAACGGGCCGATCGGGTGGTTGCAGCCCGCCTTCATGCCGGCGTCGATGTCCTCCGCCGTGGCGATGCCTTCCTGCAGCGCGAAGATCGCCTCGTTGATCATCGGGCACAGGATGCGGTTGACGGCGAAGCCCGGGCTGTTCTTGGCGGTGATCGGCGACTTGCCGACGCGCTTGGCGAAGGCCATCGCCTTGGCGTGGGTGTCGTCGCTGGTCTGGATGCCGCGGATGATCTCCAAGAGCGCCATCAGCGGCACCGGGTTGAAGAAATGCAGGCCGATGAAGCGGTCCGGACGGTCGGTGGCCGTCGCCAGCTTGGTGATGGAGATCGACGAGGTGTTGGTGGCGACCAGCGCCTCGGGCTTCAGGATCGCGCAGAGATCCTTGAGGATCTTGACCTTCAGATCCTCATTCTCGGTCGCCGCCTCGATCACCAGATCGCAAGCAGCCAACGCCGCCTTGTCGGTGGTGGCGGTGATGCGCGCCAGGGCCGCCTCGCGGTCGGCGGCGCTCATCTTCTCCTTCTTGACCAGACGCTCCAGGCTGCCGCCGACGGTGGACAGGCCGCGCTGCACCGCCGCGTCGGAAATGTCGGTCATCACCACCGTCAGGCCGGCGACGGCGCAGACCTGGGCGATGCCGTTGCCCATCTGGCCGGCGCCGATGACGCCGACCGTTTCGATCCCCTTGCTCTCGGCCATGATTCCTTGTCCCTATCTTTCGTGCGGGTGCGTTGGTTCGCAAGTGCAGCATGTTCTACACGTTTTTTCGTTGCGCTGCGATGACTTGTCGTATGCGGCAATGGGGCCGCCGGGCCGGCGCGTCGTCCTGCCGCAGGGAACCGCATCGGCGGATTTCCGCCGACCCGTTCCGACGACCAAGCGGAAATCCGCCGATGCGGGCGGTCGCCCCGCCGGCCCGGTCGAGGCTTTTCAACTGTTTGCGCGGCGAACTGATCATGGCACGGGCCTTGCTCTATCCCGGGACAACCGCGGCGACGGGCCGCGGAGCAAGCCCCATGGGAGAGACGCATGCTCAGGAAAACCCTGCTCGCCGCCGCCACTTTCGCCGTTGCCGCCATTGCCGGCCAGGGCGCCTCGGCCGCCGATCTGGTCCGACTCGGCAACCTGAAATTCGCCCATTACGGCGCGGTTTCCTACATGAAGGAGATCGCCGGCAAGTATGACCTGAAGATCGAGGAGCGGGTCTTCCCCAAGGGCATCGACATCCTGCCGGCCATCGTCGCCGGCGAGATCGACGTTGCCGCCAGCGCGGTGGATGCCGCCATCGCCGGCCGGGCGTCCGGCGTGCCGATCTATGCGGTGGCCGGCTTCGCCAAGGGCGGGGCGCGCATCGTCGCCAGGCCGGACGCCGGCATCAAGAGCATCGCCGACCTGAAGGGCAGGAAGGTCGCCACCCCGCGCGGCGGCGCGCAGGAGCTGATCCTGCTGGCCGAGCTGGCCAAGCATGGGCTGAGCTGGTCCGACCGGGCCGGCAAGGACGTGCAGATCGTCTACATGGCCTATGCCGACATGAATCAGGCGCTGCTGGCCGGCAGCATCGACGCCATGTCCCAGTCGGAGCCGCAGTCGAGCCAGGCCATCAACAAGGGCTTCGGCGTCGAGGTGATCAAGCCCTACGACACCGAGCTGGGCGAGCCGGTCCGCTCGCTGGTCATCACCGAGGATTTCTACAACAAGAAGCGCGACGTCGCCGAGCGGCTGGTCCGCTGCTTCGTCGAGGCGACGGCGACCTTCATCGCCGACCCGGATCTGGCCGAGAAATACGTCCGCGAGCGGATGTTCAAGGGCCAGATCTCCAGCCAGGACTTCAAGGACGCCATCGGCAACTCGCCCTACAGCTACGACATCTCGGTCCATCATGTTCAGGTCACCACCGACATGATGCAGAAGTTCGGCGTCGGCCGCATGGACAGCCCGCCGAAGGCCGCCGACTGGGTGAAGCTCGACCTGCTGGAAAAGGCCAAGGCCGCCACCAAGACCGGTGACGTCAAGACCACCGCCGTCAAGACCAACTGAGCCCGGCCCAGCGGAAGGAGGACGCCCCATGTCCCAAGCCAAGCCCCGTTTCTCGCCCGCCATCCTGCTGCGCGGCGCCCTGGTGCCCATCCTGATGATCGCGCTGTGGCAGGCGCTGTCGACCTCCGGGCTGATCAATCCGGTGGTGCTGCCCTCGCCGGTGGCGGTGGTGGAGCGCTGGTGGGCCTATCTGCTGCCCACCGACCCCTACGACCCGGCGCAATCCAGCTGGATCCTGTGGGCGCTGTCGGGCGAGATGCTGTTCGACGCGTGGTCCAGCCTGTACCGCGTGGTGCTGGGCTTCGCCGTCGGCGCCGGGCTGGCCCTTCCGCTGGGTCTCGCCATGGGCGGCAACCCGCGCGTCTATGCGCTGTTCGACCCGCTGATGCAGGTGCTGCGGCCGATCCCGCCGATCGCCTACATCCCGCTGGCGATCCTGTGGTTCGGGCTGGGCAACGCGCCCGCCATCTTCCTGATCGCCATCGGCGCCTTCTTCCCGGTGCTGATGAACACCATCGCCGGGGTGCGCCATGTCGACGGCATCTATCTGCGCGCCGCCCGCAACCTGGGCGCCGGCAGGCTGACCATGTTCGTCCGCGTCATCCTGCCCGCCGCCACCCCCTACATCCTGGCCGGCGCCCGGATCGGCATCGGCACCGCCTTCATCGTCGTGATCGTGTCGGAGATGATCGCCGTCAATTCCGGCCTCGGCTTCCGCATCCTGGAAGCGCGCGAGTTCATGTGGTCGGACAAGATCATCGCCGGGATGTTCACCATCGGCCTGCTGGGGCTGGCCATCGACCTCGGCATGAACCGCCTGAACAACCACCTGCTGCGCTGGCACCGCGGGCTCGAGAACTGAGCGCAACCACAAACAGGACAGGGAGGGGATGGAGATGACGCCCATGCTGAAGACCGTTGCCGACGCCGTGCCCGCCGCCGATGCCGCGCCCGTGCAGATCCGCATCCGCGGCGTGGAGAAGACCTTCGCCGTCGGCACCCAGAAGATCGTGGCCCTGCAGGACATCGACCTCGACATCCGCAAGGGCGAGTTCGTCTGCCTGCTCGGCCCCTCGGGCTGCGGCAAGTCCACGCTGCTGAACGCGGTGGCCGGCTTCCAGCCGCCGACGAAGGGGACCGTCGCCGTCGACGGCCGGACCATCACCGAGCCCGGCCCCGACCGCGGCATGGTGTTCCAGGAATATGCCCTGTTCCCCTGGATGACGGTGGCGCAGAACGTCGCCTTCGGCCTGGAGATCAAGGGCATGTCCAAGCCGGAGATCGCCGGGACGGTGGAACGGCTGCTGGAGAAGCTGCATCTCCAGGATTTCCGCAACCGCTTCCCGAAGGATCTGTCGGGCGGCATGCGCCAGCGCGTCGCCATTGCCCGCGTGCTGGCGCTGGACAGCCCGATCCTGCTGATGGACGAGCCCTTCGGCGCGCTCGACGCCCTGACCCGCCGCACCCTGCAGGACGAGCTGCTGCGCATCTGGGAGGAGGTCGGCAAGACCATCCTGTTCGTGACGCACTCCATCGAGGAGAGCATCTATCTGGCCGACCGCATTGTCGTGATGACCTACCGGCCGGGCACCGTGAAGCGTGACGTCCTGGTCGACATGCCCCGCCCGCGCGACGGCTCCGCCCCGGAGTTCAACCGCCTGAAGCGCGAACTGTCGCAGATGGTGATGGAGGAGCAGCAGCGCTTCAGCCAGGACGAGATCCGCTCGGTCACCGCGGATTGAAGACGCGGACCGAAGACGGGGTGGTATGGGCGCTGACGTTGCCCCCACCCCGTCCCTCCCCCACTCAGCGGGGAGAGGGACGGGGCCAACACCATTACGCTACACGTTCACCGGCGCATACTCGAAGGTCGGCGCCGCCACGTAGTCGGTGCCGGGCAGCGGGATCGCCACCAGTTGGTCGGCGGTCAGCTTCAGCTCGTACATCAGGCCGATGGCGGCGCGCAGCCGTTCCGGCTGGCCGTTGAAGGTGATGTGCAGCGAGGTCAGCAGCGCCGTATAGGTGGTGTTGAACTGCTGCGAGACGGTGCGGGCGCGGCTTCCCGGCGGGTAATCCACCGTCTTGGCGTTGGGGTAGAGGTTCCACACCCCGGCCGGATCGATGCCGACCGGCGCCCCGGAATAGGACCAGCCCAGCGGCTCGTCCGGATCCTTCACCAGCCGGCGGGCATAGACGATCTGCGCCAGCCGGTAGTAATGGGCGAGCGCCGCCTCGTTCTCGGCCTCGCGGGGCGACTGGGGCGAGCCCTCGCCCTGCTCGACGATCACCTGGATGGCGCGCTGGGCGCTCGCCACGTCGACGACCGGAAACAGCTGGTCGGGCGGGAACCAGGTGTTGTCCACCACCTGACAGGCCGGGTCGCCGGTGAAGATCTCCTCGCCCATCGCGCCGATGGCGTCGGAGATCGCCTGGTAGAACTCGCCGATGGTGGCGAAGCCCGGCTCCTGCGCCGCCGCCGCCTTCTGCTGGAACAGGGCGAGCGCCGGCTGCTTCACCGGATAGGCCATCGCGACCTCCGGTTCCTCGATGGTCATGAAGACGTCGTAGACGAGGCTGCGGGTCAGCTTGCCCAGCGAGATGGTCAGCCCTTCATGGACGCCCATCGGCAGCGGGCCGGGATAGACCGGGATGAAACCGGGCTTGTCGATCACCGGATGGCCGCCGACCGCGTTCAGGATGTTGGCGGCGATGGTCATGTGCAGCATCTCCTGCACCGACACCGACCCGATGATGGCCGCCGCCTCGCGGTTCTGGCCGGCCTTGATCGAATAGAGCGCCGTCAGGTAGGCCGGAAGCGTGGCGTGCTCCAGCTCGACGGCGGATTGCAGGGCGTTGCGCAGGACCTGGACGGTGTCGATGTCCTGGGCGAAGTGCGGCTGGATCTTCAGCATGGCGGATTCCTTGTCCTTATCCGGCTCTCCCAGGAGCCGGGCATCGGGGCCGGGCGTCAGGAACGCGACGGCGTGGCGACGCGGGAGAAGCTCTTGGCGAAACGGGTCTTGCCGTCGGCCGCCGTCGGCTGGTCCGGCGTCGCCGTGGCCGCACCCGCCGGGGCGGCGCCGGACGGACCGGTGCGCAGGCCCGGAGCCGGGCCGCCGGATGCCGGGCCACCGGATGCCGCGCCGCCGGCAGCCCCGGCCACCGCCTTCACCCCCCGCTCCACCGCCGTCTCGCCGCGCTGCACCTTGGCCAGCCAGGCCAGGATGGTGTCGCGCCTGTAGACCGACAGGTCGCGGGTGACCGGCATGTAGTTCGGGTCCGATTCCGGCAGCGAGAAGGCCAGATGCAGGATGTCGGCATGGCGGGCGCAGGACGCCTCGCTGCCCAGATCGACCAGATGCTTGCTCATGATCGGGTAGAGGTTGCCGTACTGCGCCATGATCGGCGCGATGTCGTCCCAGGTCGGGTCGGCCGGCACGTCGAAATCGTCGCGGACATGCAGGGCGATGTAGTCGAACGACGACCGCGCCGTGTTGCTCTGGCCGGGAACGCGGTAGTCGATCAGGTAGATCTGGCCGTCGATGTAGCCGCGCGGGTTGCCCGGCGACCGGGTGGCGATCCCCAGCCGGGCGACGCCGTTCCCGTCGGCGAGGATGGTGCCGCCGGTGGCCGCTCCACCCTCGACCTCGAAACTCACCGCCGCTTCCGGAACGCCCATGTCGGGGATTTCGGCGGTCGGCTGGTCGACACCGAAACCGCCGCCCTGGCCGGGGATGCGGCCCATCTGGGTGATGGCGATGGCGGCGCCGGGCACCGGCTGGCCGTAGCGCGTGGCATAGACCAGCGATTCCGCCCGCCCGGCCCCGTCGATGCGGTGGACCAGCGGCTCGGCGCAGACATACAGCCCGTCCTGCGCCTCGCGGATGGCGACGATGCCGAAGCCGAGGTCGAGATCGGTCGCCCCCGGGTTCGTCTCCGAAACCGTCACCAGGGCCAGCGGCCGGGTCTGCGCCAGCTCGAACTGCTCGTCGGTCAGCTTGGCCGCGACCACGCCGGCGGTCCGCGCCAGCCAGCGCGGCTCGCCATAGGGGATTTCGGCGACCGGCAGGAAGCTGTCCGGGGTGACCGGCGTGTTCTCCGCCATCGACGGGTCGCGCAGGATGCCCAGCGTCATGCGGCCGACCGGGTTGAGCGTGCCCTTGCCGTCGGTGGTCTGCAGCGCGTTCGACAGGTCGAGGAAGGCGGTGCGCGACGGCCCGTCGACCTGGCCGGAGAAATAGGTGATGCCGGCCCAGCTGTTGGGAATGTTGTTGGCCGGGACGAAGCGCCGGCCGCGGACGAAGGAGGTCGGCTCGCCCGCAAGCTGCGGCCCGATGGTGCCGACGACGGTGCCGAGCGTGAAGCGCGGATCCTTGACGTTGCCGATATAGCCGAAGGTCGCCAGCCGGATCGACAGCATGCCGCCGGTGGTGGCGTCGCGCAGCTGCCGCAGGAAGGGGCTGAGTGCCGCGTCGTCGGCCCACTCGACATTCTCCAGCACCGACTGGAAGGTCGAGGACGCCGCGCCGTCGGCGTTGCCGTTGACGTTCCGGTTGAACCACAGGTCGCGGAAGGGGTTGGGCTGGTAGCGCCCGCCGAAGAAGGCCGGCGTCCTGCCGTCGGTCAGCCGCACATCCAGGCCCCAGGGGGTCGAGGCCATCTGCCATTGCGGGTCGAGGTCGACCAGCTTGCCGCTGGTGCGGTCGGTGGAGCCGCCGATCAGCATGCCCAGCACGGGATCCGCATCCGGCCCTTCGACGAAGCTGCCGTCGGCGAAGCCCAGCCCGGTCACGCGGCAGTCGATCAGCCGGAAGGCGCCCGACCCGGTCGGGTTCCACCAGCCGTTGGCGACCGCGGCCCCATTCGGCAGGGACTTCTGGAACTCCTGGTAGGCGGGCTCGAAGGTGTCGTTGTCGTAATGGCGGACGTCGTTGTTCACCGTGGAGACGTCGGCCTGGAAAATCCCTGAAAAGACGAGGCGCACCGGATTGAGGAAACTCATGTCGATCCCTTTCCGTGAGGGCGCACGAAGCGGTGGCGGGTCGGCCGCACACGATCGGGCGAATGTCAGGAGCGGCCACGACTGGCAACGCCACTCGCGCCGGAAGAAATTATTCGTATGAATGATGATCTAGCGTTGATAACCATGCGCGGACAATGGAAAATATTTTAGGATTTTCTTTTTTTACGTGCATTCCGGGATATGCGAAGGCCCGGCTTTCCACCGCGGCGGCACTCTCAGAGCTTCGCCGCCTCTTCGCCGATGCGCTGCCTGAGCCAGCTGTGCGACGGGGAAGCGGTGTTGCGGCGGTGCCAGATCATCGAGACCTCATAGTCGCCGATGTCGAAGGGCAGCGGGCTGGTCGCCAGCCCCAGCGCATCGGCGCACAGCCGGGCCAGCCGGGCGGGCAGCGAGGTCAGCATCGGCGCCTGCGTCAGGATCACGGGGATCGCCAGGAACTGGGTGGTGGAGGCGGCGACCCGCCGCCGGGTTCCCAACGCCGCCAATTCGTCGTCGATGAAGCTGGTCAGCCCGCCGCGCAGCGACGGCATCAGGTGCGGATAGCGGGTGTAATCCTCCAGCCCGATGGGCGGGGCGACCGGCACAAGCTCCGGATTGAACAGGCAGACATGGGTTTCCCGGTACAGCACCTGCCGGTCGTGCCAGCGCCGCAGCTCCGGCAGATAGCCGATCGCCAGATCGAGGGTGCCGTCGTCCAGCCCGTTCAGCACGGCGTCGGGGTCGTGGTTGAGCAGCGAGACCGACACGCGCAGATCGCCCTCCGCCGCGTCGCGCAGGATGCCGGTCAGCAGCACGGCCTGCATGGAATCGGGGGTGGAGATGGTGAAGTTCCGCTCCTCCCGCTGGGGGTCGAAATCCTCCTCCGCCGACAGCGCCCGCGCCGCGCCGACCAGCAGGTCGCGCAGCGGCTCCGCCAGCCGCTGGGCGCGCGGGGTCGGTTCCATCCGGTTGCCGGTGCGCACGAACAGCGGATCGCCGACCAGCGTGCGCAGCCGGGCCAGCGCATGGCTGACCGCCGACTGGCTGACGCCCAGCGCCTCGGCCGCGCGCGAGACGTTGCGGGTTTCCAGCAGCGCGTCGAACACCTTGATCAGGTTGAGGTCGAGCGCAGGGTTATGAATAGCTTTCATGACGATATGAACCAAAGCCGCCTACTTCATTGTGCACTGAACGGTGTAATCTGTCCAGGCAGCGCTTGAGCCAGCAGTCGACAACCGAAAAGCCAATTCGCAAGCCAACGCCCCAACCGGGCAGCGGACCCGTCGCCGACCCGTCCAGCGGTCGAACCGGCACCGGATCCGTCCAGGGAGAAAGAGGCAAGAGCCATGATTAGCATCAACGTCAACGGCGAGGTCCGTCAGGTCGACGTGCCCGACGACATGCCCCTCCTGTGGGTTCTGCGGGACGAGCTGAACATGACCGGCACCAAGTTCGGCTGCGGCGTCGCCCAGTGCGGCGCCTGCACCGTCCATGTCGACGGCACGCCGACGCGCGCCTGCCAGACGCCGGTCGGCATGCTGACCGCCGAAAGCAAAATCACCACCATCGAGGGGGTGAAGGGCAAGGCGGCCCAGGCCGTCCAGGCGGCGTGGCAGAAGCTGGACGTCGTCCAGTGCGGCTATTGCCAGTCGGGCCAGATCATGAGCGCCATCGCGCTGCTGACCGACAACCAGAACCCGACCGACCAGGACATCGACACGGCGATGGACGGCAATGTCTGCCGCTGCGCCACCTATGTCCGTATCCGCGCGGCGATCAAGGATGCCGCCCAGACGATGAGGGCCTGAGCCATGCTGCATCACCTGATCCGTCAGGCGGCCCAATCGGGATTCGCCCAACCCGGCCTCGATGGCGCTCCCGCCTTCGGCCATCTGCCTGCACCCTCGCGCCGCGGCTTCCTGAAGGCCATCGGCGCCGGGGCCGGCGCGCTGGTCATCGGCGCCCACCTGCCGCTGCCGGCGCTGGCGGCGGACGCCGCGCCGAAGATCGTCGGCCCGGCCGACCCACGCCCGCAGCTGTTCGTCATCGTCGCGCCCGACAACACCGTGACGGTGCTGGCCAAGCATCTCGACATGGGCCAGGGCATCGTCACCGGCCTCGCCACCATCGTCGCGGAGGAGCTGGACGCCGACTGGGCGCAGCTGCGCGGCGCCTTCGCCCCGGCCGACGGCAAGCTCTACGCCAACCATTTCTTCGGCCTCCAGGGCACCGGCGGCTCGACCGCCGTCGCCAACAGCTGGGACGAGCTGCGCATGGCCGGCGCCGCCGCCCGTGCGATGCTGGTCGCCGCAGCCGCCGCGCGCTGGACGGTTCCGGCCGGCGAGGTGACGGTGGCGAAGGGCGTGGTGCGCCATGCCGCGAGCAATCGCAGCTTCACCTTCGGCGAGCTGGCGGAGGAGGCGGCGAAGCTGCCGGTGCCGCAGCAGGTCAAGCTGAAGGACCGGAAGGACTATGTGCTGATCGGCAAGCCGGACCTGCACCGGCTGGACCATGTCAGCAAGACCGACGGCACCGCCGTCTTCGCCATGGACATCCGCCGCCCCGGCCAGGTGACGGCGGTGCTGGCCCGCAGCCCGCGCTTCGGCGGCACGGTGAAGAGCGTCGACGATGCCGCCGCCCGCAAGGTGGCCGGCGTGATCGAGGTGGTGACCCTGCCGGTCGGCGTCGCGGTGATCGCGAAGAACAGCTGGGCCGCCATCCAGGGCCGCGAGGCGCTGAAGGTGACCTGGGACGACGCCAAGTCCGAGATGCGCGGCACCGACGCCATGCTGGCCGACTTCCGCAAGCTGGCCGACCGGCCGGGTGCGGTCGCCGCCGGCAAGGGCGACGCCGACAAGGCCATCGCCGACGCCGCGGCCAAGGGCGGCCATGTGGTCGAGGGCGACTATGTGTTCCCCTACCTCGCCCATGCGCCGATGGAGCCGCTGAACGCGGTGGTGGCCCTCAACCCCGAGGGCGGCTGCACCATCTGGGCCGGCTCGCAGTTCCAGACCGTGGAGCAGATGGCCGTCGCCGGCGTCCTCGGCTGCAAGCCGGAACAGGTGAGGATCGAGACCCAATGGGCCGGCGGCAGCTTCGGCCGGCGTGCCACCACCAACGCCGACTACATCGTCGAGGCGGCGATGATCGCCAAGGCCTATCCCAAGGCCCCGGTGCATCTGGTGTGGACGCGCGAGGACGACATCAAGGGCGGCCGCTACCGTCCGCTGGTGCTGCACCGGATCAAGGCGGCGGTCGATTCCAAGGGCGCCATCGTCGGCTGGAAGCAGCGCATCGTCGGCCAGAGCTTCATGGCCGGCACGCCGTTCGAGGCGGTGATGGTCAAGAACGGCGTCGATGCGACGATGGTCGAGGGCGCGTCGGACATGGCCTATCCGGTGCCGAATCTCGCCGTCGATGCGCACACCGCCGCTTCGCCGGTCACCACCCTGTGGTGGCGGTCGGTCGGCCACACCCACACCGCCTATGCCAAGGAGGTCACGATCGACCGGCTGGCCAAGGCGGCCGGCAAGGATCCGGTCGCCTTCCGGCTGGAGATGCTGAAGGACCATCCGCGGCTGGCCGGCGTGCTGAAGCTGGCGGCGGAGAAGGCCGGCTGGGGCCAGCCGCTGCCCAAGGGCAAAGGCCGCGGCGTCGCCGTGCATGAGAGCTTCAACACCTTCGTCGCGCATGTCGTCGAGGTGACGGTGGGCGACAAGGGCCAGTTCAAGGTCGACCGCGTCGTCGTCGCCGTCGATTGCGGCGAGGTGGTCAACCCCGACATCGTCAAGGCGCAGATGGAGGGCGGCGCCGGCTGGGGCATCGGCCATGCCCTGCGCGGCGAGATCACCATGACCGACGGTCTGGTCGACCAGGGCAACTTCGACGGCTATCTGCCGATGCGGATGTCCGACATGCCGGCGGTCGAGGTCCACATCATGCCCTCGCACGAACGGCCGACAGGCGCCGGCGAGCCCGGCGTCCCGACCGTCGCCCCGGCAATGGCCAACGCCGTCTTCTCGGTGACCGGCCAGCCGTTGCAGACGCTGCCCTTCAGCCGGGGCGGCATCGTCAGCTGACGGGACGGGGCGCCAGGCCGGGCGGCGTCAGCGCCGCCGCCCGGTCGGCGCCCCGATCTCCGTTCCGATCTCCGCCCGCACCTCCCGGTACCAGCGCAGCTTCTCCTCGAAGGGCAGGCGGGCGAGACCGCTCGGCGAGGGCACCACCACATCGGCGACGCCGTCGAACAGCGGCCGTTCCTGCACGCCCCACGGCGCGTCGGGCAGGCCGGTCGCCGCCAGATAGACACCCTTGCCGGTATAGGCCAGCACCCGCGGCCGGACATGGGCGACGATCCGCGCCAGCCGCGGCACCCCGCCGCGCAGCTCCGCCCGCGACAGCTCGGCGGCGCTGGCGGTTGCCCGCGCCACGAGGTTGGTGGAGCCCAGCCCGATGGCCGGCAGGGTCACGTCCTCCTCCGGCCGGTACAGCCGCGGGGTCAGCCCGGCCGCCGCCAGCAGGCGCCAGAACTGGTTGCCCCGCCCGGCATAGTGATGGCCGAGCGCCCCCGACCGCAGCCCCGGATTGAAGCCGACGAACAGGCAGTCGAGCCCGGGCGCCACAATGTCGGGCAGCGGCCCGGCCGGCTCCGGCAACCCCTCCGCCGGCATGGCGGGACCATCGTCGAACAGATCCATGGCGCACTCCTCCCGGATGGGAGAGGAATACAGGATTGTGCCGTCCCGCTCAAAGCGAGGCGGCGACCGCCGGGGCGGGCGGGCTGCTCCGCTCGTCCTGCAGCAGCGCGGCGACGCGGTCGGTCAGCCGCAGGGCCAGCGCGACGATGGTCATGGTCGGATGGTCCGCCCCCATGGTCGGAAAGACCGAGCTGCCGGCGACATAGAGATTCCCCACCCCATGGACGCGGCCATCGGCATCGACCACGCCGTGACGCGGCGACTCATGCATGCGCGTCGTCCCCATATGGTGCCAGCACCAGCCGACGTCGGCCATCGCCGCCGCCCCCCTCTCCGCATCGCCCTCCCCGCCGTCCTCCCCATCGCCATCGACGGAGATCAGGCCCCGGCGCAGCAACTCCTCGCGCAGCAGGCGCTGGGTCTCGGCGGCCCCCCGGCGGTCCTGGTCGGTCAGCCGCCAGTCCACCCGCGGCAGGTTGCAGCCGAACGGGTCGGTGGCATGGTCCAGCGTCACCCGGCTGTCGGGGTTGGGGACCGGCTCCAGCACCGTTTCCAGGGTGAAGCGGCGCGGCAGCCAGCCGGGATCGATCGTGCTGTCGAACAGGGCGTGGACCAGCTGCGGCAGGCTGCGCAGGATGCGCGGGCCGGCATTGCGCAGCAGGCTCGCCGCCTCGTCCTCCGACACGCCGAAGCGGCGGCAACGGTGGCGGGACGGCAGCAGCCGCAGGTCGCGCATCGCCTTGAAGGCGTCCAGCGCCCCGGAATGGTAGGAGGCGACCAGATATGTGCGCGAATTGGGCAGCTCGTGCCGCGCCTGCAGTTCCGCGGTCGGCGCCAGCGCCAGCGCCACCGGGGGGTGCGGCCGCCGCAGCCGCCGCCGGGCCAGGCACAGGCTGACGTCGTAGAGCCTGCGGTGCTGCCTCTGCTGGGTCAGCCGCACCGGCCCGGTCTTGAAGCGCGGATGGTCGGCGAAGCAGCGGCCGACCAGATCGTTGCCGTTGCCCAGCCCCGCCGCCTGCACCCCGTTGGACAGCAGCAGGATGCGCGCGTTCTCGATCCCGCCGCAGCACAGCACGAACAACCGCGCGCCGACGGTGAAGCCGGGGCCGCCCAGCGTGCGGACCCGGACCCGCTCGACCGCGCTGGCTGTGGCGTTGGTTTCCAGCCCGGTCACGTTGGCGTTGAGGAAGGCGGTGATGTTGGCGGCGCGCCCGATCTCCGCCCGGTAGGCCTCGCCCATGCGGATCGGCGGGCTGAGCTGGGCGACGCGGTTCTCGAAATCGCCCCCGTCCATTCCGCCACCCATTTGGCCATCCACCCCGTCCAGGGGAAACAGGGTGGCATTCGGCCCTCCCACCCGCTCCATCCAGAACCCGTTGCCATAGTCGAAGGGGCCGAGGCCGAGCACCTCCTGCGAGCGCTCGTAGTAGGGCATCAGCGCCTCGCGCGCGATCGGCCAGCCGCTGCCGGGGATCCAGGGGCGCCGGACGAAGTCCCCCGGCTCCAGCGGCCGGGAGAAGCCGCCCCAGCAGTTGGTGCTGCCGCCCAGATAGCGGCTGCGCGCGGTGGTCAGCCGCTCGTAGGGCAGGCCGACGTTGCGCCCGGCATAGAGCGCCTGGGAGATGCCGTCGACCTCCAGCCCGCCGCCCTCCAGCAGGACGACGCTGCACGTCCCGCCGGCCAGTTCGCGCGCCATGGTGAGGCCGGCGGCGCCGCCGCCGACGATGCAGAGATCGCAATCGATGTGCGTGCCGTTCAGGACATGGCGGGCGTCACGTAGCAAGCGGGCCTCCGTACCGGGGACATAAGCCGTTTCTTCTTGCCCCGGACGGGCGGCCTAGGCCGAGCGCGCATTCGGCTATACCCCCGGCGCGCTACGTCATTCGCCCCGCTGCACCGCCGGCGCACGAAAGCGGCAGTGCTCCGGTTTCGGAACGCCGGCCGGTCTCGCCGGTTGAAGGAGGGAAGAACGGCGCTCCGGCTCCGGCCGTCGGCCGGGACCGGAACCGCGATCGATCACCATGCACCTGCAGGAACAGCCGCCATGAAACGCCACCACCTTCTCGCGACCGCGGCCCTGATGCTGTTCGCGGCACCCGCCATCGCCCTGGCCCAGACCCCGACGCCGGCCAAGACCGCCACCCAGGCGGGCCAGCCGGCACAGGCCGACAAGACCTTCGCCGAAAAGGCCGCGATCAGCGACATGTTCGAGATCCAGGCCGGCAAGCTGGCGCAGGAGCAGGCGAAGGACGCCGGGGTCAAGCAGTTCGGCAGCCATATGGCGGCCGACCATGGCAAGACCTCCGAGGCCATGAAGGCACTGGCACAGCAGAAATCGATGACGCTGCCGACAAGCCTCGATTCCGAACACCAGCAGAAGCTGGACCAACTCCGCGCCCTGAAGGCCGACCAGTTCGACGCCGCCTATCTGCAGGGCCAGATCGAGGCCCACCAGACCGCCGTCGCCCTGTTCCGCACCCAGGCGGAGACCGGCAAGGACGCCGACCTGAAACGCTTCGCCGAACAGACGCTGCCGACGCTGGAGCAGCATCTGCGCCAGGTGCGCGACCTGCGCCCGGCCGTCGCCTCCGCCACCGGCACCACCGGCAATGCTGCCGGCAACGCCACCCAGCAGCGCACCAGCTTCGAGAGCCTGATGGGCAAGGACGTCTATGGCCAGGACGGCAACAAGCTGGGCGATGTGGCCGACATCATCCTCGACCCGCAATCCGGCAACGCCACCCAGGTGATCCTCGACCGCGGCGGCATCCTCGGCATCGGGGCCAAGCAGGTGGCGCTCGACTACAACCTGCTGAACGCCGACGGCGACCGCCTCGTCGCCCGCCAGGTGACCGAGGATCAGGTCAAGCAGATGGCCGAATTCGAATATGACGGCACCACCGTCTCGCTGGGCAAGCGCGGCGCCGCCCCCAGCGGCAATACGCAGTAATCCCTGCGGAATTGCCCCCGACAATCCCCGTCAACCATCCGTCTCCGGCGCCGGGGCTCCGGTCCCGGCACCGGACGGCCAGCCATAGGGAGAAATCGCGATGGCGAATGCCAGCAAGAAGCACATGGGCACCGGCGCGCAGGGCAAGGGCAGCGGAACCGGCGCCACCACGGACCTGCCCGCCGGCTCCATCGGCGACAACACGGTGCTGTCGAACCGCGACAAGTCCCGCCACACCGAGGCGCGCGGTCTCGACGGCAAGACCATCCAGACCGAACAGATGCAGGACCACGCGGCCAACCGCGAGCCGGAGGCCGATCGAACCCCGTAGGACCCTCAGCCCGGCGGGGCAGGCCACCCACCCCGCCGTCCCCTCAGCCCCGCCAGAAGCGCGGCATGAACAGCACCAGCACGGTGAACAGCTCCAGCCGGCCCAGCAGCATCGCCAGCGACAGCAGCCATTTGGCAGCATCCGGCAGGGACGAGAAGGTTCCGGCCGGGCCGATGATCTCGCCCAGCCCGGGGCCGACATTCGCCAGCGCGGTGACCGCGGCGCTGGCGCTGGTGATGAAGTCCAGCCCCAGCGCCATCAGCGCGATGGTCACCACGCTGTAGGCGGTGAAGAACAGCGCGAAGAAGACGATCACCGACCCCAGCACGTCGTCGTCCAGCCGGCGGTTGCCGTACTGGCGCGGAAAGACGCCGCGGGGATAGATCAGGTGCAGAAAATGGGTGCGCAGCACCGTCACCATCACTTCGAACCGGAAGATCTTGATGCCCCCGGCGGTCGAGCCGGTGCAGCCGCCGATGAAGGTCAGCCCGAAGAAGACGCCGACCGCCAGATTTCCCCATTGGCTGTAGTCGGTATAGGCATAGCCGGTGGTGGTGACGACCGACACCACGTTGAAGGCGACCAGGCGCAGGGCGTCGGCGAACGCATAGCCGTGGGTCGCCGCCAGCCAGACACTCAGCGGCAGGATCACCGCCGCCAGGAAGACCAGATAGGTCCGCACCTGGCTGTCCTTCCACAGCGCGTCGCGCTGGCCGGCCAGCGTGCGGACATAGAGGACGAAGGGCAGGCTGCCCAGCAGCATGAACAGCGTCACCAGCCAGTGCAGCAGCGGGCGTTCGAACTGCCCGATCGACTGGTCTGAGGTGGAGAATCCGCCGCTCGACAGGCTGGTCAGCGCATGCACCACCGCCTCGAACGGGGTCATCCCCGCCAGCCAGTAGCAGACGCCGCAGATCAGCGTCAGCCCGGAATAGACGGCGGCGATGGCCTTGGCGATCTGCTGGGCGCGCGGCAGCACCTTCTGCGAGCGGTCGGAGGATTCGGTGCGGAACAGCTGCATGCCGCCGACGCGCAGCGCCGGCAGCACGGCGACGGCGACGCCGATGATCCCGATGCCGCCCAGCCATTGCAGCAGCGCCCGCCACAGCAGGATCCCCTCCGTCGTGCGGTCCAGCCCGACCAGCACGGTGGAGCCGGTGGTGGTCAGCCCCGACATCGTCTCGAAGAAGGCGTTGGCGTAGTTCAGCGACAAATCCGGGAAATGGCCGAACTGGAAGGGCAGCGCCGCGAAGGCGGCGGTGGCGGTCCAGGTCAGCGGCGTCAGCAGGAAGGCCTGGCGCAGCGACAGGCCGCCCTGCAGGTGGCAGCGCGTGGCGAGGGCCAGCGCTCCGCCGCAGCCGCCGGTGAAGGCGGCGGAATAGAGGAAGACCCGCGCGTCCGGATTGCCATAGGCATGGTCGACCGCCGCCGGGATCAGCATCGTTGCGGACAGCGCAAGAAGCACGATGGCGACGATGAAAAGGATCGGCCTCAAATTCGGCATGATGTCTTCGTGCTTGGGCGATGGCGGGGGCGATGGCGGGGGCGATGGCAACCGCTCAGAAGAACTCCAGCCCGACGGCGAACAGCCGCTCGACCTTGCGCACGAGGTCCGCGGTGGCCATCACGATGACCCGGTCATGCGGCTCGATCACCGTCTGCCCGGTGGGGATGATGACCTCCCCGTCGCGGACCAGGGCGCCGATGGTCAGGCCGGACGGCAGGCCTATGGACCCGATCGGACCGCTGACGGCGCGCGAGGTCTCCAGCGCCTCGGCCTCGACCACCTCGCCGAAGCCGTCGCCGATGGTCTGCACCGCGGCGACCCGGCCGCGCCGCACATGGCGCAGGATGGACGACACGGTGACCGCCGCCGGGTTGACGACGACGTCCATTCCCAGCCCGGCGACGATCGGCGCGTAGGAGGTCTTGTTCAGGAGCGTGATCGCCCGGCCGCAGCCGGCGCGCTTGGCCAGCAGCGAGGTGAAGACGTTCGTCTCGTCGTCGTTGGTGACGGCCACGATGGTCTCGGCGCGGCCGACCTGCGCCTCCTCCAGGATCTCATGGTCGAGCGCGTCGCCGTTCAGCACCACCGTGCTCGACCGCAGCGAGCGCGAGATCAGCTCGGCCCGCTCCGCGTTGCCCTCGATCATCTTGATCGAGATGCCGCGCATCTGCCGTTCGACGATCTGCGCGAGATTGAAGCCGACATTGCCGCCGCCGGCGATGACCAGGCGGCGGGCCGGCGCCTCGGCATGGCCGAACAGCGCGACGACGCGGACGATGTCGGCGGTCCGGCAGACCAGATGCACGTCGTCGCCGAGCCGCAGCACGTCGTCGCCCTTCGGGACGAAGCCGGTGCCGCCGCGGAAGACCGCGAGCACGGCGGCGCGCACATCCGGGAACATCTCGGTCAGCCGGCGCAGCGGGGTGTCGAGCAGGGGCGAACTGGTGGTGCAGTGGACGCCGACCAGATGCACCTTGCCGTCGGCGAGCGGCACCATCTCGAACGCGCCGGGGGAGCGCAGGCGCCGCGCGATGCTGTGCGCGATCTCCACCTCCGGCGAAATGACGACGTTGATCGCCAGATGCTCGTCGGCGAACAGCTTCGACCATTCCGGCCGCAGATAGGCCTGCTTGCGGATGCGCGCGATGCGGACCGGAATGTTGAACACCGAATGGGCGACCTGGCAGGCCACCATGTTGACCTCGTCGGAATGGGTGACGGCGATCAGCATGTCGGCATCCCGCGCGCCCGCCTGCGCCAGCACGTCGGGGTGGGAGGCGTGGCCGACCATCCCGCGCACGTCGTGGCTCTCGTCCATCCGCTGCGCCAGCTCGGTCGAGGTGTCGATCACCGTGATGTCGTTGTCTTCCAGCGCGAGATGCCGGGCGATGCTGGCCCCGACCTGCCCCGCCCCACAGATGATCGCCTTCATTCGGTTCCCGTCCCCGCCCACCCGACCCCGGCTCATGCCGGCGTTCGTCGGTGAGGAGATGACCGCAGGAACGGTCCGTTGCAAGCGGAATGGCGTTCGGGGCCCGCCGCCACCCCCCATCAGCCCTTGCCGTCACCCCCGCCGGGCCAGCCCGCCCTTCAGCTTCAGCACATAGGTGATGACCTCCGCCACCGCCTGGTAATGCTGGAGCGGGATGACCGCATCGACCTCCGCCGTGGCGTGGAGGGCGCGGGCGAGCGGCGGATTCTCGACGATGGGAATGCCGTGCTCCTGGGCGACGGCGCGGATGCGCAGCGCGATCAGGTCGGCGCCCTTGGCGAGGCAGACCGGCGCGGCGGTCCGGCCGCGCTCGTACTCCAGCGCGACGGCGAAATGGGTCGGGTTGGTGATGACCACCGTCGCGCGCGGCACGTTCGCCATCATCCGCTTCTTCGAGCGCGACCGGCGGATATCGCGCAGCCGGGCCTTGGCGTTGGGATCGCCCTCGATCTGCTTGAACTCGTCCTTGACCTCCTGATGGCTCATGCGCAGGCGGCGGCGCCATTCCAGCCGGTTCCACAGCACGTCCACCGCCGCCATCAGGACGGTCGCCAGCAGGACGGCCAGCAGCAGCCGCAAGGTCACGTCCCGCAGCAGGTTGGGCAATCCGGCGACGTCCATGCCCACAGTATCCTCCGTCCAAGCGATGTAGGGCGCCAGCGCATGCCACGCCGCCGCGCTGATGATGGCGAGCTTGACCAGGCTCTTGACGAATTCGACCAGCGCCGGGCGGCCGGCGATCCTCTTCCAGCCCGACCCCGGCGACAGGTGCGACAGCTTGGGCCGGATGCGGTCGGTCGCGACCACGAAGGGCCCCTGCCCCAGCGCCGACAGCACCACCCCGCCCAGCAGGATGCCCAGCACCGGAAGCAGCACGACGGCGGTGCCGGCGATCAGCCAATGCAGGTTGTGGATGACGTCGGCGGCGCTGTCGTCGATGCGGATGTCGTCGGGATTCTCGATCAGCGGCAGCAGCAGCGCCGACAGCCGCGCCGCCGCATCGGGCGCCGCCATCAGCACGATGGTCCAGGCCGCCAGCATCGCCGACAGCAGGCCGACATCGCGGGCGCGCGGGACGTCGCCCTTCTCCGCCGCCTCGCGCAGGCGTTTCTCGGTCGGTTCCTCGGTCTTCTGCTCGTCGTCCTCTCCGGCCATCGCTCAGCTCCCCGACAGCCAGCCGCCGAGCGCGGCGACGAAGGCGGTCAGCATCGCGCCGGCGGTCGCCATGAACAGGCCGAGCCCGACCATCAGCATGCCGGGCGTGGCGACGAAATAGACCGGCATCGCCGGCATCACCCGGTTGACCAGCCCGAGCGCCAGATTCATCACCAGCCCGTAGAGGATGAAGGGCGCGGCCAGCCCCACCCCCAGCCGGAAGGTGGTCGCCAGCAGCTGCGCGAAGCGTTGGGCGACCAGCCCGATCTCCGGAAACGCCCCGGCCGGCCAGGAGCCGTAGGACCGCGCCAGCGCGCCGATCATCAGGTAATGCACGTCCGACGCGAACAGCAGTGCCAGCCCGCCGATCAGCAGCACGCCGGACAGGACCGACCCGCCCTCGAACCCGGCCGCCTCCATCGAGAAGGGGTTGCTGAGCCCGACCACCTGCGCCACCAGCGCCCCGGTGGTCTGCAGCGCGGCCATGAACAGCCGGGCGCCGAGGCCGAGATAGGCGCCGACCAGCGTCTCCCCGGCCAGCGTGCGCAGCATGTCGACCGGCTGTTCCGGCATGCGGCCGGGCAGCCCGTCGAGCCCCGGCAGCAGCACCAGCGTCACGATGACCGCCAGCGCCGCCCGCACCCGCATCGGCACTGCCGCCTCGCCGAAGCCGGGCAGCAGCCCGATGGCGGCGGCGACCCGCGCCAGCACGACGAGCCCGCGGTAGATCTCCAGGGTCAGCAGCTGGCTCAGAGCGTCCATCGCCTAGACCTGATCGATGGTCTTGAGCGACGCCTTGCGGTGCAGCTCGGCATGGCTCAGCACCGGGGTCATCGGGCTGACCCGTTCCAGCAGCGAGCGGACGAAGGGCCGCACCTCCGCCCCCACCAGCAGGGCGGGCCAGACCTGGGGAGTCGCGTGCTTCTGGATCTTCAGCCGCACCGCGGTCAGGAACTCCTGCACCTGGCTGGGCGGCATGACGAAGCGGCGGTCGTCGCCCTCCACCGCGATGCCGTCGAGCAGCGCCTGTTCCCAGCGCGGGCTGAGCGCGATCACCGACACGAAGCCGTCCGGCCCGGCAAGCCCCTGGTGGATCTGCTGGCCCAGCCGCATGCGCACATGTTCGGTGATCAGCGTGATGTGGCGGGTCCAGCCGACGGCCTCCGCCACCGCCTCGACGATGGCCGGCAGGTTGCGGATCGACACCCGCTCCGACAGGAGCTGCTGGAGCACCCGTTGCAGCACGACCAGCGAGATCTGGCTCGGCACCATGTCGTTGATCAGCTTCTGGTACTCGCGCCCCAGCCCGTCGATCAGCTTCTGCAAGGCGGCGAAGGTCAGCAGGGTGGAGAGGTTGTCCTTGATGACCTCGGTCAGGTGGGTGGTGATGACGCTTTCCGGATCGACCACGGTGTAGCCCTTGGCCACCGCCTCCTCGTGGCGGGCGGGGTCGATCCATTTGGCATGCAGGCCGAAGGTCGGCTCGCGCGTCGCGTCGCCGGCGATGTCGGGCACCGCCCCGCCGGTGGGATCGATGGCGAGCAGGTGCTTTGGCCGCACCTCGCCCTTCGCCGCCTCCACCCCCATGATGCTGATGACGTAGCTCTTGGGGGCCAAGAAGCTGGAATCCTTGATGCGCACCGACGGCAGGATGAAGCCGAACTCGGTGGCGAAGCGCTTGCGCAGCGTCTTGACCTTGGTGGTCAGCGGGCCGTTCTTGTTGAGGATCAGCGGGACGAGGTGGTTGCCGACCTCCACCTTCACCTCGTCGACCTTCAGCATGTCCTCGACCGTCTCCTCCGGGGCGGCGGCGGGGGCCTTGCGGCTCTCGTCCAGCTTGGCCAGCGCGACTCGGCGGGCCTTGCGCCGCGGCGCGTACCAGCCGAGCAGGGCGAAGGCGCCGCCCATGACCAGGAAGGGCGCCATCGGCAGGCCCGGCGTCACCGCCAGCGCCATCAGCAGCCCGGCCGCCACCAGCAGCGCCTTGGGATAGGCGCCGAGCTGGTCGATCACCGCCTTTTCGGCCGAGCCGACATTGCCGCCCTTGGTCACCAGCAGGCCGGCGGCCAGCGACACCACCAGCGCCGGGATCTGGGTCGCCAGCCCGTCGCCCACCGTCAGCGTGGTGTAGGCGGAGGCGGCGCTGTCGAAGCTCATCCCCTTCTGGGCGATGCCGATCGCCATGCCGCCCAGCACGTTGATGACGGTGATGACCAGCCCGGCCACCGCGTCGCCGCGCACGAATTTCGACGCGCCGTCCATGGCGCCGTAGAAGGTGCTTTCGTCCTCCAGCTCCTTGCGCCGCCGCCGCGCCTCGATGTCGTCGATCATGCCGGCCGACAGGTCGGCGTCGATCGCCATCTGCTTGCCGGGGATGGCGTCGAGCGTGAAGCGGGCGCCGACCTCGGCGATGCGGGTGGCGCCCTTGGTGATGACCACGAAGTTGATCACCACCAGGATGCAGAAGATCACCACGCCGATGACGAAGTTGCCGCCCATCACGAACTGGCTGAAGCCCTGGATGACGTGGCCGGCGGCGCCGTGGCCGTTGTGCCCCTCGCTGAGGATCAGGCGGGTCGACGCGATGTTCAGCGCCAGCCGCATCATCGTCACCACCAGCAGCACGGTGGGGAACGAGGAGAAGTCGAGCGGCCGCGGGATCCACAGCGACACCATCAGCACCAGCACCGCGACCGAGAAGGACAGCGCCAGCCCGAGATCGAGGAACCAGGACGGCACCGGCAGGAACAGCACCGCCAGCACCATCAGGATGGCGACCGCGAACAGCACGTCGCGGTTCGCCAGACCGATGTCGCCGATCAGGCCGAACCGGCTGCGGACGTGATCCGTGAAGGTCATGGCGTTCCGGAAGGGTTCGAGGGAAAGGTCGCGTTCCGGGAACGATAGGGTGTCGCGGTAAAACCGGGATTTAAGGCCGGGCCAATCGGCACGGGAGACCGCGCCGGCCAGCCTCCCGGAAAATAGTTGACTAGGAAACAAAACATTGATAGTTTCCTAGTTAACAAACAAGGCGGCCACCATGCGATCCCCCGATACCATCTCCGGCCTGACCGAACATCTCGGCTACTGGATGCGTCTGGTGTCCAACCATGTCTCCTTCGCCTTCGCCCGCCGGCTGGAGGGCATGGACGTGACCGTGGCCGAGTGGGTCATGCTGCGGGAGCTGTATGCAACCGGTCCGCTCGCTCCCAATCGGCTGGCCGGACGGATGGGAATGACCCGCGGCGCGATCAGCAAGCTGGCCGACCGGCTGGTCGCCAAGGCACTGGTCACGCGCAGCGACGACCCGAAGGACGGCCGCGCGCACAGCCTGGCCCTGTCGGAGGCCGGGGCGCTGCTGGTGCCGGAGCTGGCCCGGCTGGCCGACGAGAACGATGCCGCCGCCTTCGGCTGCCTGACCCCCGACGAGCGGGCGCAGATCGACCGGATCCTGAAGAAGGTCGCCGCGGCGCAGGGGCTGAAGGGCAGCCCCCTGACTTGAGCGGGCGCGCAGGCAGTCACCCTGTCCATCACACATCCCACTGCCAAGGAGAGCGCCGATGAACGCGCAGCAGACGTCGATCGCCCGAAGCTGCCTTGCCGCCTCCCATGACGGCACCATGGACTTCCCGACCATCGTCGGCACCCTCATTGCCGCCGGCTTCGAAGGCTACGCCGTCGATTACCGCCGCGGCACCAGCACCTACTATCTGCCCGACGGCGACAGCGTCGAGCTGCCGGCCATGGCCGTGCCGGGTCCGGTCGCCGCCGCCTTCCGCGCCGACGCGATCGAGGCCGCCGTCCGCGAGGCCCAGGCCAATTCGCCCGGCTACAGCTACCGGGGATTCTGCGAGACGGTGAGGGCGGCCGGCTGTGCCGGCTACATGGTCTCCTTCCTCGGCAGGCGGGTCGTCTATTACGGCCGCACCGCGGAAAGCCACGTCGAACATTTCCCGCATTGAGCGGACGCGGCAGAACTCCGCGCGGCGCCGGGCGGCGGCCTCAGTTCTGCCCTTCCGGCAGCAGCGGCCGGGCCGGCCCGTCGGCGAACAGGCCGGACAGGAAGCTCAGCCGGCCGCGCTCCGCCGCGGTCCAGACCGGCGCCGCGCCCACCGGCCCGGCCGCAAGCGTCTCCAGATAGCCCAGCGCCCCGGCGACCCAGCGCAGGTTGCCGGTCACGCGCTGGCGATAGGCCTCGCCGCGCTCGGACTGAGCGGAATGGTAGCGGGCGACGGCGGTCTCCAGCGAGCCGTGGTCGCGCCGCAGCGCCGACAGGAAGGAGGCCGCATAGCGGGCGTTGGCGGGCGGGTCGAAGGCGGTGGCGAGGTCGGGGAAGGCATCCGGGTGCCAGCGCAGATTGACCTGGAGGCAACCGACGTCGATGGACTGCACGCCCCGCGCCTGCGCCGCCCGCACGAAGGCGATGGCCTCGTCGCGGGTCTGGAAATAATGGGACTTCCCTTCGGTATTCACCGTCCAGGGCCAGGCGGTGAACAGCCTGTCCTCGGTCCGCCGCCCGGATTCGGTGAAGCCCATCGCCAGCAGCAGATGGTCGGCGATGCCGGCCGCCTTTTCCGCGTCCAGGATGGCGGCGATGCATTGCGCTTCGGGCGGCAGCGCCTTCCCCGACCGCTGGACCGGAGCATTTGGCGGGGCCTTGGGCGGCACCTTGGGCGCGGCATAGAGCGCGGTGCTCCAAATCCCGATCTGAGAGGCGCCGGCCGGCGATGCCGCCGCACCGCCGGCCGGATAGGCGAGCAAGCCGAAAAGGGGAAGGCCGAGAAGGGGAAGGACTGCCCGCATCGGTCTGCGCCGCTTCGCCACTGCGCTAATCGATGGCGACAATCAGGTCGCTCAACCGATCCGCGTAGGTGGCGAGCGTACCATACATGAAGGGAAGCGCCAGCACCGTTACCGCCAGGATGGCAACGATCTTCGGCACGAAGGTCAAGGTCATCTCCTGAACCTGGGTCAGCGCCTGCACCAGCGAAATCGACACGCCGACAACCACCGCGACGATCAGCGGCGGCGCCGCGACCAGCAGGGTCGTCCATATGCCGCTGCGCAGCACCTCCAGCACGTCGGCCTGATTCATGGCGGGGATGGTCCTTCGCTTGTAGGGAGTTGTGGCTCTGCGTTGCCCCCTCCCTAACCCTCCCCCGCACTCGGCCGGCCTAAGGCCGGTCCGACCGCGGGAGAGGGAACTCCGCCGCTTCGGCATGGCAGCAACTTGAACGGATGTCCTGCCCCCTCTCCCGCGAAGCGGGGGAGGGATGGGGAGGGGGCAGGCGCGACGGCTCACACCGCGATCCGCATGATCTCCTGATAGGCCTGGACCATCTTGTCGCGGATGGCGACGACGCTCTGCACCGTCATCTCGGCGGCCAGCACCGAGCGCACCACGTCCTGGGCGCTGGCCTTGCCCGACACCGCGGCCAGCGACACCCGCTCGCTCTCCTTCAGCGTGTCGACCGCCTGGGCGATCGACTTGTCGAGGAAGCCGCCGAAATCGCTCTCGGCGCTGGCCGCCACCGCGTCGGTGCCGCCGGTGGCGGAGAAGGCCGACGCAGCCGAGGCCGGCGCCTGTGCCTCGGCGAGGCCGCTGACGGCGGGGCTGCGGTTGGCGGCATAGGCGGCGGCGACGCGGCCGACGGACATCTCGATCATGGGAGGGCTCCTCAGCTGCGCAGCAGGTCGACGACGCGGCCCATCATGGCGCGCGACTGTTCGATGACGTTCATGCTGGCCTCGAAGGCGCGGCCGGCCTCGCGCATGTCCATCATCTCGATCAGCGGCTGGACGTTCGGCTTCTTGACATAGCCCTTGTCGTCCGCCGCCGGGTGCGAGGGGTCGTAGGCGAGCTGGAAATCGCTGCGGTCGCGGCCGATCTGCTTCACCTGCACCAGATCGGCCCCGACCGAACGGTCCATCACGCTGTCGAACGACACCGTCTTGCGGCGGTAGGGCTCGCCGCCCTTGGTCGTGGCGGTGGAATCGGCGTTGGCGAGATTCTCGGCGACCACGCGCAGCCGGGTCGATTGCGCCTGGAGGCCGGCGCCGGCGATCTTCAGCGTCGCGCCGAGGACATCGTTCATCATGGGGTCGTCTCCGTCGGTGGGCGCATCAGCCGTTGCGCCAGGCCATGCGCAGCATCTGCACATTGCGCTGGAACAGGCTGGTGGTCAGTGCGAAGGCGTCGCGGGTCTCGCTGCCCTTGATCATTTCCTGTTCCAGCGACACCGCGTTGCCCGAGGGGGTCGATTCCCACAAGGCCGCCTTGCCCGCCTCACGATAGGGACCGGTCGAGCGGGTGCCCACCAGATGCAGGCCGGCGGTGCGGGCGGTCTCCACCGGGCGGAAGCCGTCCAGCACGCTGTCGAAGGATTTCAGGTCGCGCGCCTGGTAGTCGGGCGTGTTGGCGTTCACGACATTCTCGGCGACCAGCTTCTGCCGCTGCGCCAGATAGTCCATGCGCGTCCCGGCAAGCTCGAAGAAACCGATTTTACTCAAATCCATTGCGACCTCGGTCCACCATGTCTTCGGATGGGCGCCTCTTCCCAAGACCGGATGGCGCCGGAACATGGGATCGGACGATGAACCCGCCGGTTTAAAGCCGGATTTAAATTCCCCCCGCTAGACTGCGTCCATCGATGGACTTTGACGGAGACGGCGCCGATGCCGGCACTCGCCACCCTGGCGGCGGAACTCGACCGGCTGCCGACCCGCCGCTGGCGCGGGGAAATCCGGTCCGCCGCCGGCATGACGCTGGAGGTCGACGGGCTGCAGCGCGTGCTGTCGGTCGGCGACAAATGCCATGCCGAGACGCTGCGCGGCAGCCGGGTGCTGTGCGAGACCATCGGCTTCCGCAACGGCCGCTCGCTGCTGATGGCCTTCGACAACCTCGACGGCGTGGCGGAGGGCTGCGCCGCCGTCACCGACGACACCGCCTTCACCCTGCGGCCGGGGCCGGGCTGGCTCGGCCGCGTCGTCAACGCGCTGGGCGAACCGATCGACGGCAAGGGTCCGCTGCGCAATGGCGAGCATCCGCGGTCCCTGCGCCAGCCGCCGCCGGCCGCCTGCGCCCGGCGCCGGGTGGGCGCGCGGCTGGACAGCGGCATCCGGGTGATCGACAGCTTCGTGCCGCTGTGCCGCGGCCAGCGGCTGGGCGTCTTCGCCGGATCGGGCGTTGGCAAATCGACCCTGCTGGCGATGGTCGCCCGCCATGCCGAGGCCGACGCCGTCGTCATCGGCCTGATCGGCGAGCGCGGGCGCGAGGTGCGCGAATTCATCCAGGACGATCTGGGACCGGAAGGGCTGGCGCGCTCCGTCGTCGTCGTCGCCACCTCCGACGAGCCGCCGCTGATGCGCCGGCAGGCCGCCCTGCTCTGCATGAGCGTGGCGGAGGAGCTGCGCGATTCAGGGGACCAGGGGGGCAAGCACGTCCTCTGCCTGATGGACAGCGTCACCCGCTTCGCCATGGCCCAGCGCGAGATCGGGCTGGCCGCAGGCGAACCGCCGACCGCCAAGAGCTATCCCCCCAGTGTCTTCGCCGAACTGCCCCGCCTGCTGGAACGCGCCGGCCCAGGCCCGGAGGACGGCGGCAAGGGCAATGGAGGCGGCGACATCACCGCCATCTTCACCGTGCTGGTCGACGGCGACGACCATGACGAGCCGATCGCCGACGCGGTGCGCGGCATCCTCGACGGGCATCTGGTGCTGGACCGCAAGATCGCCGAACAGGGCCGCTATCCGGCGGTGAACCTGCTGCGCAGCGTCTCGCGCACCCTGCCCGGCTGCCACGACGCGCGGGAGAACCGCATCGTCGGCCGCGCCCGCGCGCTGGCCGCCACCTATGACGGCATGAAGGAGATGATCCGGCTCGGCGCCTACAAGCGCGGCACCGATCCGGAGACCGACGCCGCCATCGACCTGCATCCGCCGCTGGAGGAGTTCCTGCGCCAGGGCAAGGAGGATCCCACCCCCGCCGCCGCCACCTTCGCGCGCCTGGAGGCGCTGCTTGCCGCCATCGGAGACCGTTCATGAGCATCGACACCCGGCCGACCACCAAGGAGCCGACCACCAAAGGGCTGGCCGCCAAGGCCGTCACCCCGGCCGCTGCGCAGCGCGCCGCCCGCAGCGAGCCGGCCAAGACGCCGGAAGACAAGACGCTGGACGACAAGTTGAGCCTCGGCTTCGGGGATCTGGTGGATGCGGTGAACCCGCTCCAGCAGCTGCCGGTGGTGTCGTCGGTCTACCGCGAGGCGACCGGCGAGACCATCTCGATCCCCGCCCGGCTGGCCGGCGGCTTCCTGTTCGGCGGCTTGCCCGGCCTGATCGGCAGCGCCGCCATGGTCGCGTTCGAGGAGGTCACCGGCGACAGCGTGCTCGGCCACATCGGCAGCCTGATCGACGGCGAGGAGTCCGCCACCGCCACGGCAACGACGGCCGGCACCCCGGCCGGAGCCCTGCCCTGGCTCGATCCCGGAGACGGCGGCAACGGCGGCATGGACCCGTCCCTGCCCTCCCCCCAGGCGCTGGCGGAAGCGCTGCGACGCAAGACCGCCCCGGCCGAAACGGCACCGGCATCCGCGCAAGCGGCAATCCCGGCGGCCATTCCAACAGACGAACGGCCGGCGCCGCAGCTGCTGGCGAGGCTCTACAGCCTGGAAGCGACCGGCAACGCCGCCACGCCGGGACAAACCCGCAAGGGCGCGTGACGCCGCCGTCCGCAACCTGGGGTCCGACGCCCTGGAGCCGCGCCGGAAAGCCGTGCTAGGATCCCTGCCGGCGATTACGTGCGACGTCTCACATTGGACGGGCGGTCAGGGTGGCGGAAGACGGCGACATCGACAAGGCAGCTGAGGACGGTGCCGCGGGCAGCGGGCGGCGGCGGCTGTGGCTGCTGGTCGGGCATGGGGCGGTCGGGCTGGCCACGGCCGGCGCGTTCCTGCCGGTTCTGCCCACCGTCCCTTTCCTGCTGGTGGCCGGCTGGGCCTATGCCCGCGGCAATCCGGCCCTGCGCGAGCGCCTGCGCAACGACGCCCGTTTCGGCCATGCCGTGCGCGAGTGGCAGGACCGCGGCGCCGTCCCGGTCAAGGCCAAGGTCATGGCCGTCGCCGGCATGTCCGCCAGCTTCGCCGTCCTCGCCGTTTCGTCGCCGGGCTATCTGGTGCTGGGCGGCACCGGGCTGGTGATGACCGCGGCCGGCGCCTATGTGGTGTCGCGCCCGGTGCCGTCGCCCGGCCTCAAACCGGATCCCCGGCCCTGAACCGGCCCCCCGGGCTCACATCCCCATGTTGTTGCGCGACGCCTGCTCGATGGTCTTGATGTGGGCAAGTCCCGGCAGGATCTCCGAGCGGATGAACTCCAGCCGGCGGATCGGGCCGCCGCCGCGGGAGAAGCGGTGCTTCCACAAATTCATCTTCACCGCCAGCCCGCACAGCACCCCGCCGATGGTCAGGTGATGGGTGACGATCAGGTCGCGGATGCTGCGGAAGCTCTGCGGGTTGATGTCGCGCCAGAAATCGCGCGACCGGTTGTCGAAGCTCTCGAAGCGGCCGGTGATCGAGGTCGAGATGTCGGTCAGGTCATGGCCGATCTCGTCCAGCATGCGGCCCTGGCGGGCGTCGCGCCGCACCTCGCTGACCCGGTACAGTTCGGCCATCCAGCCGAGGAATCCCTGCACGTCGGGCACGATGTCGTCCAGGCAGCGCTTGAAATAGGCCAGCGACAGGAAGATGTCGGCATACTCCTCCAGGAAGGCCGGGATCTCGAGCAGCGGGATGTCGAGCCGGTCGGCGGTCAGCTGCAGCCGGCGCCGCGCCTCCTCCACGTCCGGCTGGGCGAACAGGCGGATCAGCTCGTCCATGCTGGAGATGCTGGCGCCCTGCGCGCCATAGACATGCTCGATCAGCGGCCGGGTGAAGACGCGCATGTAGCTGGTCAGCTCGGCCCGCTTGGCGGCGGACAGGCGCAGGGCGCCGGCCTCGTCGACGGCGATGTTCAGGCGGCGCAGCTCCAGCCGCAGGCTGTAGACGTCGAAGCTGGCGGACTCGGCGATCTGGCTGATCTTGCGCAGGTCGCGGCGGAATTCCGGCCCGGGGTCCGGCGCGGATTCCGGACCGTCATGACCGAAGCATTTCGGCAGCTGGTCGATCCTGATCTGGCCGCTGCCGGTCTGCGCGTCGTTGAACAGCTCGGCCACCGTCTCCAGCCGGACATTCTTGATCAGCCGAGCCCGGCGCAGCCCCGCCGTCTCCAGCGGCAGGATCGACAACGGCAGGATGTGCAGCGCGTCGCGCCCGTCATCCTCGTCGCTCTCCCCGGCCGCGCCGCGGAGCCGCACCGGCCCGGCGCCCGTGGTGCCCGGCGGCCGGATGCGGTCGCGCGTCCTTCGGTCCTGTGATGGGTGGCCGGCTGGCGGCTGCAAGGCTGGGTTCCTCCCGCCTGCGAGCCCCGCGGCGGTATCAGAAGCGCGGGAAGCTCATCAGCGACATGGTGATGGATGGGTCGATCGAGATGATCGAGGCACGCCCGCTGCGGGAGATCGGGCCGATCGACGGCATGGAGGCGGTCGCGGTGGAGGAGCCGTTCTGCAGATCATACATCGCGGCGAAGCGGTCCATCAGCTTGCTCACCTTCGCCGGATCCTGGAGGTCGGCGATGTCCATCCGCTTTTCCAGCAGCGCCTTCTGCTTGTCGACGTCCAGCAGCGCCGTCTGGTCCGGCAGCCCGAGCGTGGTGTAGACCACCTTGCGCAGCGCGCTGTCGGCCATCACCTGATACCAGTTGGTGATGTTCCCGGCCCGCCGCTGGAAATAGAGGCCAAGCCGCACCGCCGGGTTCTGCGCCTCCGAATCGACCTCCAGCGTCACGTCGACATAGCGGTCGATGATCGCCTGGACGACGGCCGGCTGCTTCAGATTCTCGCCGCCGCTCTCGGCAAATCCCAGGATGGTCGCCATTTCCTTGAACTTGGCGTCGCTCATCCGGTTGGCGGTGGAGGCGCCGTCGGTCACCCCCTCTTCCAGCACCTTGCGGATCAGGCCGCGCGACTTCGCCTGGCTGCCCAGGTCGAAGGCTTCCAGGACGAAGCGATAGAGCTTGTCGTCCTTCATGAAGTCTTCGGTGTTGGTGATCTTGCCGATGTTGTCCTGGAAATAGCTGATCGCGCGCTGCACCGCCGGCCGGCTGCGGATCGCCTGTTCGTAGCGGTCGTGGTTGCGGCTGACCACCCGCAGGTCGACGATGGTCGTCATGCCGTCGCCTCCCCGCCGTCCGCTTCCGCCGCCCCGGGGGACGCCCCGGACGCATCCTGCGTGCCGTCCTCCGCCCCGGCTCCGGCACCGTAGCCGGCGGGGATACGCATGATCACCTCCCCGGTCGCGGTGTCGAGCACCTCGGTGTAGATCCGCTGGGTGTCGGGATCGAGGTTGACGCGGTAGGGCCGGGCGGCGTGCTTGGGTTCGGCCTCGGCAGCCTCGGGCTTGGCCGTGCGCTCCACCACCTCGGCCGGCTTGGTCGTCTCGGCCTGGGCGGCGCGCAGGCGGTCGGCCTGGCGCTGGCGCGCCTCGGCGATGATGTCGGCGCTGGCGACGGACCGGTCGCCCGACGGGCCGGTCACGCCGGTGACGGGGGTGGGCATGGCGTCATCCTCCCGCGTGCTGGTCGAAGGCGTGCTGGCCCGTGGCGTATTGATCTGCGGCCTGCTGGTCGAGGCGGATCGCCGGAACGGCCGCGGCCGCCCCCGTGGCGGCGAGCAGCGTGCCCTCATAGTCCATGACCGGCCGCAGGGCGGCGAGCGCCTTGTAATAGTCGCGTTCGCCGACATGCCCCATGGCGCGGGCGATGCGGTCCTGGATGTCCGGACGGGTGAAGGCGGTGTAGAGCTGGGCCATCGCGTCGGCGACGGCACCGCCGCCGGTGGCCGCGGCGGTGGGGTCGAGCAGCATGTTCTGGATCAGGAAATAGGCGCGGCGCACCGGGGTTACGGCGTCCTCCTCCTGCAGGATGTCGCTGCCGCGGATGATCTGGGCGAAGTTGGAGACCGTCAGCGTGTAGCGGCGGTTCTCGTTCTGCACGACGCAGCCGTTGATGACCACGCGCTCGCAGGGCTTGAGGCGGAGCTTAAGCGCCATAGGACAGATCCTCCGTCACCAATTCCCTGGCGGGCTGGCGGGCGCCCTGCAATCCCTGCATCACCGCCCGGTTGATGTCGACCAGCAGGTCGACGCCGCCCTCGCCGCGCAGGACGCGCTGGCTGTGGCGCTCCACCGTGAAGGACAGCGAGACCAGCCCGGCGCGCAGCGCCTCGGGCAGGGCGTTGCCGTCCTCCAGCAGGTCGGCGCGCAGGGTGTTCCACAGCTCCAGGTTCCGCCACAGCGCGTCCTTCAGATCGGACGAGCGCCAGTCGGCGGAGCCGTTGCGCTCCAGCGCCAGCGTGATCCGCAGGAACACGCGGTACTCGATCTTTCGCGGATCGTCGCTCTCGGCGATGGTCTGGTGGTAGGCGGCGATGCTCATGGGCGCACCCCTGGGATGGGATCCTTGCGGCGGAAAGCCGGACCGGTTGCGGTGGATCGGGTCGGGCGCAGGGCCGGGGCCAACGGGCCGGAAGCGGACGGGCCGGAGCGGAAGGGTCGAAGCGCGGAGCGGCGCCACCGTCCAGGGGTTCGGACGATGGCGCCGCCCTGCCGGGCTTAGCGGAACAGCGACAGGATGTTCTGCGGACCCTGGTTGGCGATCGACAGAGCCTGGATGGCGAGCTGCTGCTGGACCTGGAGGGCCTGCAGGCGGCTCGATTCCTCGTTCATGTCGGCGTCGACCAGCGAGCCGATGCCCTTGTTCATCGAGTCCGTCAGCTTCGACACGAAGTCGTTCTGCACCGACACGCGGTTCTCGATCGAGCCGATGACCGCCGCCTTGCCGATGGCGCTGTCGAGCAGGGAGTTGATGACCTCGAGCGACTTCTTCGAGTTGTTGACCACGTCGATCTGCGTCAGGTCGGCGAGGCCGCCGAAGGCGTCGCTTTCCGTCGAGCCGACCCACAGGCCGGAGATCTGGGCGGTGAAGTTGCCGTCGGTGTTCACGTCCTGGTCGGTGAATTCCAGCGCGTCGCCGTTGAAGGCAACCTGGAAGTCGGCGCCGGCGGTGGTCAGGGCGGCGTTGACGGCCGTCTCGATGTTGGTCCGGGTGGTCGCCAGATCGGTGTCGTAGGTCTCGCCCGACAGGTCGACCGACACGTCCGCCTTGGTGCCGTCCTCCTTGGTGACGGTCAGAGTCAGCGACCCGAGACCCAGGCTCTGGCCGTCGATGAAGGTGGTGTCCGGGGCGCCGAGCTTGATGCCGACCGAGGCCTTCAGGTCGTTGGTCGAATCGACCTGCTGCTCGATGGTGGCCTTGCCGACGATCGATTCCACGCGCATGTCCTGGCGCTGGAATTCGATGTAGCTCGGGTCGACCGTGCTGTCGCTGCGGCTCAGCGAGGCCAGGATCGAGACGTCCTTGTCCTTCGCGGTGCCGTCGTTGGAGTAGGTGACCTTCAGCAGGTTGTCACCGTTGAACGAGGCGTCGGCGGCGGCGCCCTTGATCAGCTTGACCAGCTGGTCGACGTCGTTCTGAATCAGCGTCTTGTCGACGCCGTTGGTCTGGCCGGCGATGACGCGGGCCTTCAGCGTCTGCAGGTTCTCGACGATGTTCTTGGAGGCGACCGACGCGGTGTTGGTGGTGCCCGACCCCAGCTCCAGCGATTCCTTGACCGCCTTGAAGCCGGCGACGTCGGCCTTCATGGTGGTGGCGATCGACCAGTAGGCGGCGTTGTCCTTGGCGTTGTTGACCTTCAGACCGGTCGAGATGCGGTCCTGGGTCGTCTCCAGATCCCCGGTCACGCGACGCAGGGTCTGCAGCGCGGTCATGGCGGAGGTGTTGGTCATGATAGAGGCCATGGGTATCTCCATTCGTGAGATGCATGGCGCCTTTCTGACGCCGGGGCCAATCGCGCCGGCCTTCCCGATCTTGTTGCGGGGGCGCGAGCGGCAGGATCAGGATGACCGACCCGGTTTAAGCCGGGGTAAAAAAACGGACCGTTCGGAGGGACTGCGAAAACCGTGGAGCCGGCGGGATATCAGCGCCCGACCGCGCGGACCGGCAGGCGCTGGGCCGCCGGCAGGATGAAGGGCACGCGGCCGGCGGCGAGCCCGCCCGCCTTCGACCAGCGGTCCATCGTCGTCTGGGCGCGGTCGGGGGCGACATGGTCGGACGGCGCCTCGAACTTGTAGCCGCGGCCATAGACCGTCTCGATGTAGCGGCCGCCGCCGGTCGCGACGTCAATCTTCTTGCGCAGCTTGCAGATATAGACGTCGATCACCTTGTCCAGCGGGTCGGATCCCGACAGGCCGTAGACCTCCTCGTAGATGTGCTCCTTCGACACCACCCGGCGGTGGTTGAGGGCGAGCACCGAGAGGATCGCGTGTTCGCGCTGGCTGAGGCGCAGCCGCTCGCCGTCCACTTCCGGATCGCGGCCGTCGAGGAAGACGGTCAGCCGGCCGACCGGGACGGCGTTGCTGGTCAGCCCGTAGGACCGGCGGCGGATCGCCTCCAGCCGGGCGCGGATCTCGGTGCTGACGACCGGTTTCACCAGCACGTCGTCGGCCCCGGCCCGCAGGATGCCGGCGGTGGTGTTGGCGCAGCGCCGCTCGATCAGGCAGATGATCGCCGCGGTCACGTTGCGGGCCCGCAGCATCGCCACGCAGGCTTCGGTATCGCCGACGTCGCCGATGATGATGGCGTCGTGGCCGATCCCGATCGATCCCTGCCCGTCGACCAGCTCGCGCAGACCGTGAAGGTCCACCCGGTCATGGTTAACCTTGCACAGGTCGAGTTGCTTGCCGATGGCTTCGGCGATCAGGTCGGCTGGCTCAATCAGCAAAGCCTGCATTGGATTCTCCATTGTCGAGCAAGCGCAGATAAAGCATTGATTTTTACGCAATTGCGCTCATGTCACATGCTTATCACACCCTCAAAAGAGCCTATCAAAAGGCGGCCTGTCAACAGATTGGATTACCCGGATAGACATAGATCGGTATGGCGTTTTACGTGGTTTTAATAGTTTCTATCGACTAAAGACTGGATAAATTTTTATTCATCCAGGGATTTACTTTGAAATTCGATGGGTCGTAGCAGTGATCGCCTCCGGTAATCATTAATTCATTCGCCATCCATGGTTAACGACCGTGAAGAGATCGAAAACCGACGCTTACAAGTATGAACGCTGGTTTAACCCTGTTGCCCTAGGGTCGCCGGGCATCCGCGTTTAAGGAGGTTCCATGTCCGGAACGAAGGCGTCCGTCTTTCCGACTGCCCTGGCCGCTGCTTGCCTGCTCGCCCTGCCGGGCTGCGCCGGAATGTCGCAGGCACCCGACAGCGATTATCGTCAAGCCTTTGAAAAGGCACTCGCCGGCACCCGATGCGACGGCGATCCGGTGCGTTCCATGTGGTCGGCCTATGACCGGTGGTACGCGGTGGCGTCCGCCATCGCCGGCCATCCGAAGACCGACGAGGCGATGGCCCTGCTGCGCCAGGGCGACCAGTTCCGCACCCTTGGCTGTCCGGAGGTGGCGCGCGCGTCCTACCGGATGCTGATCCGCCGCTTCCCCGAGGACGGCTTCGCCCCCCTGCGCGAGGCGGCGCGGGCATCGCTCCAGACGCTGCCGCCGCCCGTCCTGCCGCCTTCCGCCATGCCGCCTTCAGCCGCGACTCCGGCACCCGCCGGACCGACGCTGGTCAGGCCGCCGGCGACGCAGACATGACGGCGCCCCCGCCCGACCGGGGTGGGGGCGCATCATGCAGACAGGATCAAAGGGCGAGGTCGGAGGTCAGCGGGCGGTCCAGCCCGAGCCAGGCGTCGGCAAGCGGGCCGACGCTGAGCGTGCCGTCGAGCAGGCAATCGGCCCGGCAATCGGCCAGGGCGGCGTGGAAACTCTCATGCAGGTCGGCCAGTGCCGCCGACGGCAGGCCGGTCGCCAGCCGCAGCGTCACGTCCAGCCGGCGGCCGCCCAGCGTCGCCATCAGCTGCACCGGCCCGATCAGCGGCGGGCGGGCCTGCAGCACCAGGGTGACGCGGTCGGACAGCCCGTCCTCGATGCCGACGGCGCACAGCAGGCTGTCGCCGCCGTCCAGCAGCGGCACGCGCGACAGCCGCCACAGCCGCCCGTCGACCGGTTGGAAGCGCGACTCCAGCGCCCGCCCGCACTCGTCGACCAGCAGCCCGTCGTCGAGACCGGCCAGCAGAGCCGCCGCGTCGGTGCCCAGCCAGCCGCCGCAGCCGCCGGCCGTCGCCGCCAGGAACAGGGCCAGGCCGGCACCGAAGGTCGAGTCGCAGCGCGGCAGGCAGCCCCGCGCCAGCGCCGCCTCGGCCGGAGCCAGCGTGTCGAGCAGGTCGAGCAGCCGCCGCACCAGCGGCCCGGCGTCGGAATCGCCGCCTGCCGGATCGCCGCCATCCGGGCCGGCACCACCACCCGCCGGCACCGGAAGCCCGGCAAAGCGCGCGGCCAGCTGGCCCGGCGCCGGCATCGGCACCGGCAGCGGCACGGAGTTGGGAACGAGATCGCGCCCGGCCATTCAGGGCCTCCCCATCCGATGGCGGCGGCGGCCGCTCGACAGGCCGCTCAATAGACCACCGTGTCGGCGTCGTCGGATTGCGGGATGACGATGACGCCGTCGTCGGCCATCGCCTTGGCGGTGCGGACGATCTCGGACTGGGCGTCGTTGACGTCGCGCATGCGCAAGGGGCCCATGTTCTCGATCTCGTCGAGCAGGATCATCCGGGCGCGTTCCGACAGCACCGACAGGAAATGGTCGCGCTGCACGGTCGGCGCGCCCTTCAGCGCGATGGCGAGCTGGCCGGTGTCGCAGCGGCGGATCACCGTCTGCAGCGACACCCGGTCCAGCCGCATCAGATCCTCGAAGGTGAACATCAGCTGCTTGATGCGCTGGGTCGGCTCCGGCATCACCGTCTCCAGGTCGTCGAAGATCTCGGTCAGCGTCTCGCGGTCGATGCGGTTGAAGATGTCGGCCATCCGCTCCAGCGAATCGTTGCCGTGGGTGCGGGCGTAATTCGCCATGAACTCGTTGTGCAGGATCGATTCGATGTCCAGCAGCACCTCGCGCTGCACCGATTCGATCTGGATCATCCGCTCGATCACCTCGGTGCGGGCGCCGGGGGGCAGCAGCACCAGCACCTTGGCGGCATGGTCTGGACGCATCTTGGAGAGGATGACCGCGGCGGTCTGCGGATATTCGCCGGCAAGGTAGCTGGCGAGCACCCCCTCGTTCACGTTCGACATCTTCTCCCACATGGTGCGGCCGGCCGGGCCGCGGATCTCGCCCATGATCTCGGTCACGCGGTCGGCGGCCAGGAAGCGGTTCAGCATCCGCTCGGTGCTGTCGTAGGAGCCGACGACCGACCCGGCATTGGCGAAGCGTTCGGTGAAGATGCGCATCAGCGTCTCCACCAGGTTGGAGGTGACGTTGCCCAGCGTCGCCATCGCCCGGCTGACGATGCGGATCTCGTCCTCGTCCAGCCGCTCCATCAGCCGCGAGCCGCGTTCCTCGCCCAGCGCCAGGAAGATGACGGCGCTCTTCTCGACACCGCTCAGGCTCTTGTAGTTCTCACGGATCTTGATCGGCGTTCCCATGGCGGCACCTCAGAAGGAACAATCGGTGGAAGGGGTGGCATCGGGCTCGTCGGCGGGGATCGCCGCCAGCGCGCGGTCGTGGCGGAAGACCGCCGCCATCACCGCACCCGCCACCAGCAGCAGCGGATGCGGGATCATCGGGTTGGGGTCGATGGCGGCGAGCAGGCCGGCGACCGACCCGTCCTCCGGCACCGCGGCGCCGCGGCGCCGCGCCAGCGCCAGCAGGCTGTCGGCGAGGCTGGCGGGCGGCCCATCGGCGGAGGATCCGTCCATGGCGCTATGTCCCATAGGAGCGGATCAGGCTGCCGGCGATCAGGAACCAGCCGTCGGTCAGCACGAAGAAGATGATCTTGAAGGGCAGCGCGATCATCACCGGCGGCAGCATCATCATGCCCATCGCCATCAGGATCGCCGCAACCACCATGTCGATCACCAGGAAGGGCAGGAACAGCAGGAAGCCGATCTCGAAGGCGCGGCGCAGCTCCGACAGCAGGAAGGCCGGCATCAGCAGCCGCAGGTCGACGCTCTCTGCCGTCACCGGCCGCTCGTCCTTCGCCGGTTCCCCGCCCTGCGTCTCGCCCTCCGGCTTCGGCCTGGCGGTGAAGGCGGCGAAGGCGGCGAGGTCGCGTTCCCGCACATGCGACGCCATGAAGCCGCGGAACGGCTCGATCATGCGCTCCAGCCCCTGTTCCTGGGTCACCTGCTCGTTCAGCAGCGGGCGCAGGCCGTCCTGCCAGGCGCTGTCGATCACCGGCCCCATGATGTGGAAGGTCAGGAACATGGCGAGGCTGACCAGCACCATGTTCGGCGGCGACTGCTGCAACCCCAGCGCCGAGCGCAGCAGCGACAGCACGACGATGATGCGGGTGAAGCAGGTCACCATGATCAGCAGCCCCGGCGCGACGCTCAGCACCGTCAGCAGGACGATGCCCTGGACGATCCGCCCCGACAGGCTGGCGCCGTCGGCCAGCGATCCCAGCGCGCCGAGATCAAGGTCGAGCGGCGCCGCCGCCGCCGGAACGGCTGCGAGGGTCAGGGCCAGCAGGGGGACGAGGATGCGGAAGCGCATGCAGGGGCTTTCGGGGGGTGGGAGTGGTTGCCGCGGTTGCCCCCTCCCCATCCCTCCCCCGCTGAGCGGGGGAGGGAGTAGGCGCTTGCTCGGGAGGGGAGCGGCAGTCCCCTCTCCCGCGAGAGCGGGGGAGGGTTAGGGAGGGGGTCTAACTCCCCACACCCTCAATCGATCTCCAGCTCGGTCCGCACGATCTCGGTCAGCGTCACGCCCAGCCGCTGATCCTCGACGATCACCACCTCGCCGCGCGCGACCAGCCGGTGGTTGACCAGCACCTCGACCGGCTCGTCCACCTTGCGCTCCAGCTCCAGCACGGCGCCGCGGCCGAGCTTCAGCAGCTGCGCCACCAGCATGCTGGTGCGGCCGAGCACGACCTGCACGTCCACCGGCACGTTGTAGATGGCGTTCATCGGCCCGTCATAGCCCTTGTCGGCCGTCTTGGGATCGTCGTCGAGCATGTCGAGGTTCAATGGGGGCATGGGGGTTCTCGCTCCGGATCGGAAGGGTCAGATTGAAGGGATCGGGTCGGACGGCGGGTGCAGCGCGGCGATGGCACGGTCGGCGAGTTCGGCGACGGCGGCCTCGAAGGCGGCGGGGTCGCGGCGGACCGACCCGGCGCCCCAGCTCGCCTCCAGCGCGCCGACGGCCAGGGCCGGGTCGCCCTGGATGTCGAGGCGGCCCTTGAAGACCTCCTGCCCGGCCAGCCGCTCCTCCAGCGGCCGGCAGAGCGAGGGGTGCAGGCGCAGGGTCAGCAGCGGGGCCTGCCCGGCGGCGCGCAGCGCGTCGGCGGCCAACCGCTCCACCTCGTCGCGGGCGACCCGGTCGAGCAGGCGCGGCGCCATCCGGCGCACCAGCGCCACCAGCACGCAGGCGCCTTGCGCCTCCAGCCGCTCCATCAGCGCGGCGTGGCCGGCGTCGAGCCCGGCCATCCGCTGCGCCAATCCGTCGAGCGTCGCCGACAGCTCCGCCTCGATCCGCCGGCAGGCGGCCAGTTCGCCCTCGCGGCGGCCGAGCGCCAGCCCCTCGGCCTGCGCCGCCTGCTGCGCCGCGGCCAGCGCCGCCCGGTGCTGGCGTTCCGACAGGCTCGGCAGGTCGAGCGGATCGACCGCTTCCGCCGGCTCCGGCGCTGCCGCCGCGGCGGGGGCGCCAAAGGCATGGTCGAAGCGGTAGCGCGGGTAGGACGAAGCACCCATCACGCCACCTCCTCATAGAGCCAGGAGCGCAGGATATCGATCGCCTCGTCGGGATACTGGTCGACCAGTTCGCCCAGCCGCCGGATGGAGGAGGCGCGGACGCGGCCCTCCACCGTGCGCAGCTCGATCAGCTGGTCCATGGTCTCCTCGATGCCGAGCGCCGGGGCGGCGGCGGTCAGCGCATCCGCCTCGCCCTCGCCGTCCGCCATCCCGGCGCCGCCACCGCCGGCCGCGGCGGCGCCCGCCGCCACCGCCGGCCCGGTCAGCTGCGGCATGGCGCCGCCCGCCGGCCCGGCCAGCGCCGGGGTTTCGGCCACCGCCGGCTCCGGCGCCGGGAAGACGCGGCGGATCAGCGGACGCAGGCCCACCAGGATCAGCAGGGCCGACAGCACCAGCAGGATCACCCACTGGATCAGCGTCATCACGTTGCGGCTCAGCGTCTCGGCGATCTCGTCGCCCAGCGGGCGCGGCGTCAGGTCGGGCGCCAGGTCGACGAATTCCAGATTGTCCACCGTCACCCGGTCGCCGCGCGCCTCGCTGAAGCCCATGGCCGAGCGCACCAGCTCGGTCAGGCGCTGCAGCTCCTCGGCCGAGCGCGGCTCGTACTGGCGGACGCCGTCGGCGGCGGTCTTCCAGGTGCCGTTGACCAGCACGGCGACGCTGAGGCGGCGGACGTCGCCCGGCTCGATCACCGTCTCGCGGGCGACGTTGGAGATCTCGTAATTGATCGTCTCTTCCTGCCGCTTGCTGTCGTTCGACGATTGCGGCCCCTGGGGCTGGGCACGGACGTCGCGCTGGGGCAGGTTCTGCTCGGCGGTGACCGGCGGCTCGCCGTTGCTGTCCTGGGCGCGCTCCTGCTCCTGCACGGTCTGGGTCGAGCGCACCACCTGGCTGTTGGGGTCGAAGGTCTGGCTGCGCACCACCTCGCGCTTGGTCTCGACCTCGGCGGCGACCTGGACGCGGACGTTGCCGGCGCCGAGCCGGGCGGTCAGCATCTGCTCCACCGCGCGGGCGACGCGGGCCTCCGCCGCCACCCGCAGCCCGTCGGTTCGCGCAGACGCCAGCCCCGGCCCGTCATCCTCGGTCAGCAGCAGCTCGCCGGAGGAATCCATCACCGTCACCGCGCTCGGCTTCAGGTTCGGCACCGCGGCGGAGACCAGATGGCGGATCGACAGCGCTTGGCGGCGCTCCATCGAGGCGCGGCCGCGCATGCGCACCACCACCGACGCGGTCGGCTTGGGCGCGCTGCGCGAGAACTCCTCGCGCTCGGGCAGGACGATGTGGACGCGCGCCGCCTCGACGCCGGACAGCGTCTCGATGGTGCGGCCCAGCTCGCCTTCCATGGCGCGCAGGCGGTTGACCCGCTGCATGAAGCTGGTGATGCCGAGCGGCTTGTCGGTGTCGAACAGCTCGTAGCCGACGCCGCCCCGCGACGGCAGGCCCTTTTCCGCCAGCGCCATGCGGACGCGGGACACCTCGGCCTGGGGCACGCTGATCGTCGTGCCGTCATAGGCGGCGCTGACCGGCACGCCCATCTCCTCCACCGCCTTGGCGATGCGTCCGGCCTCCGCCGGCTCCAGGCCGCTGTAGAGCGGCGTCATGTGCGGCTGCGACAGCAGCATGGCCATGCCGGCGACGGCCAGGACGATGCCGAGCCCGGTGCCCGCCAGGACGAGCAGCCGACCGCGCCCCAACGACCGCAACGTGTCGATCAGACTGTCCACGGTTCGCGCACCTTTAAAGTTTCTGAAAATCGGCGGGCCTAGTCTTCGCCCTGCGCACCCCCTCACGCTAACGGGGCGACTTTTAAGCGGAGTAAAAAACGGGACATCTTCCCAAGACAAAGCGTCTCAAACTTTACCGATTGTTCGGTTGACTAAAATTTTCGGCAATCTCCGGCGGGATGGAGCGATGATTACACGATTTGGCATTGCCAGGACGGCCGGGGGAGAGATCCTGGACAGGCTGCGCGGGCCGGGACGCTTCCTGGTGATCGTCCTGCCGGTCGCCCGCCTGCTGGCCTTCCTGCTGGCGCTGGGCGCGGTGGCGGCGGCCGGGCTCGCCGGCTACTGGCTGGCCGCCGGCCCTCGGGCGCTGGAGACGCTGGAGGCGCTGTGGACACCCTCGGCGCAGACGGCTCCCGCCGACGGCGTCGTCGACATGCCGGAGCTGGTGGTCAACCTGCGGCGCGACACCCCCTCGCGCTTCCTGAAGATCGGCCTGTCGCTGAGCGTGGCATCGCGCGACCGCGACAGGCTCGACCGCGCGATGCCGCAGCTGACCGACAGCCTGCAGGAGTTCCTGCGCAACCTGGACCAGGACGACCTCGAAGGCTCGGCCGGGCTGCACCGGCTGCGCAGCGAGATCAGGCGCCGCTTCAACCTGATCCTGTCCGACCCGAACAGCCGGCGCGACATCGTCACCGACGTCCTGCTGCGCAGCCTGCTCACCCAATAGCGACCGCGCAAGAACCCCGAAAGGCCAGAGGCACCGGATGACCAACACCCCCGTCCCCCCGTCCGACGTCACCGCCGCAGCCACTGCCGCAGCCACTGCTGTTGCCGACGCCGCCCCCGACGCCGGCGCGGACTGGTCCGACGCCGCGTGGGAACTGGCCGCGGCCCAGCCCGCAGCCCAGCCGGCACCGGCGAACGAGGCGGCGAACGAGGCGGCGGCCGATGCCATGGCCGGCTTCGCCGGCGACACCAAGACGCTGAGCCAGGAGGAGATCGACCGGCTGCTGAATTTCGCCGCGCCCGAGGGCGGCGGGGCGGAGATGAGCGCAATCCAGCGGCTGGTCAGCTCGACGACGGTCAACAAGGACCGGCTGCCGATGCTGGACGTGGTGTTCGACCGCATGGTGCGGCTGCTGAACACCTCGCTGCGCCAGTTCGCCTCGACCAACGTGGAGGCGTCGCTGTCGAAGATCGAGTGGCTGCGCTACACCGACTTCCAGGACGCCATAGAGCTGCCGGCCCTGATCGGCGTCGCCCGCGCCGAGCCGTGGGACAACCAGATGCTGGTCACCATCGACAGCGCGCTGATCTATTGCATGATGGACGTGCTGCTGGGCGGCCGGCGCTCGCGGCCGGGGCGGATCGACGGGCGGGCCTACACCTCGATCGAACGCAAGATGACCGAGCGGATGATGAAGGTGGTGCTCCAGGATCTGGGGCAGTCCTTCGACCCGCTGGCCCAGGTCGATTTCGTCTTCGACCGGCTGGAGGTGAACCCGCAGTTCGCCACCATCACGCGCGCCACCAACGCCATCATCCGCGTGCGCATCGCCGTGGAGGTGGAGCGCCGCACCGGCCACATCGACATCGTCATCCCCTACGCCACGCTGGAGCCGGTCCGCGGCAAGCTGGTGCAGATGTTCATGGGCGAGAAGTTCGGCCACGACACCGTATGGGAAAACCACCTGAAGAACGAGCTGATGCGCTCCAAGCTGGAGCTGGTCGCCGTGCTGGCGGAAACCAAGGTGCCGCTGGGCGAGGTGCTGGCCTGGCAGAAGGGCCAGTCGCTGAAGCTGCGCATCAACCCCGATTCCACCATCCTGGTCTTCAGCAAGACCATCCCGCTGTTCGCCGGCCATATGGGACAGCGCAACGACAACATCGCGGTGAAGATCGACACCGATCTCGACACCAAGCAGGAGCTGATCGATGGTCTCCTTTCTCATTGACGCGGCCCTGGCGGTGATGCTGGTCACGGCGACCGCCTATCTGGTCATCGTCAACAAGCGGCTGAAGCTGCTGCGCACCGGCCAGTCCGAGATCAACGCGCTGGTGTCGACCTTCTCGCGGTCGATCGACGACACCGACGCCTCGATGAAGCGCATGGTCGCGTCGGCCACCGACATCGCCACCCGCCTGTCCGACGACCTCGACCGCGCCAAGGGGGTCAAGGAGGACATGTCGCTGCTGCTGGGATCCTGCGAGCGCACCGCCACCCGCATGGAGGAATCGGTGCAGCATGCCCGCGCCCTGCTGCGCCGTCTGGACGAGGGGGCGATGCGCACCGCCCGCAACCGCCCGCGCGCCGAGGGTCCGGACGCCGCCGACGGCGAGGTGCCGTCATCCGCCCCCGTCCACGCCGCGGCTCCCCTCGCGGCCCCTGCCCCTCTGCCCCCTGTTCCTGCGCCCCCTGCCCCTGCGACCATGACCGAGCCCATTCCGACCGCAACCCTGCTGTCCGCGCTGAAAGCCGCGGCGGAGCCCGGCGACGGCGAGTTCCGGGCGCTGGAGACGGCGCTGCGCGCGACGCCGGCCGCACCGGTCGCCACGCCGGTCACCACCCAGGCGCCGGCCCCGGTGAAGGCCGCGGCCAGCGCCTTCTACGCGCGGCTGCGCACCGTCGGATCGGAGGGGTGAGCATGATCCCGCGCATCCTTCCCATCACCCTGGTCGCCGTCCTGATGGTGCTGCCGCTCAAGCTCGGCGCGCTGGTCGACGGCTTCCCGGTGATCGCCCAGCAGTTCGACCGCGAGTTCGGCGCCCATGAACGCCCCTGGGCGACCGACCTGAAGGCCACCGACCCCGCCAAGGCCGAAGCCCAGCCCGCTCTCGCCGTCCCCGCCACCCTGCCGGTCTCCGCCCCGGTGGCGGAGGCGCCGCCGCCGGTGGCGCTGGCCCCGCCCAACTGCACCGACCCGCTTTTGCGCGCCGCGATCGACGAGCAGAAGGCCGACGGCGCCGGCCGCCAGAACCGCCTGCGCGAAGCCGAGGCAGTGCTCGCCGCCACCGAGGCGCGGGTCGGCACCCAGATCCAGCGGCTGAACGGCGTCAAGCGCGAGGTCGAGGCGCTGATGACCCAGCGCTCGACCCTCCAGCAGGAGGATCTGAAGCGGATGGTGGCGATCTACGAGGCGATGAAGCCGCGCGACGCCGCCCGCATCCTGAGCGATCTGGAGACCGACATCGTCGTCGACGTGCTCGACCGCATCGCCGAGCGGCGCACCGCCCCGATCCTGGCCGAGATGGCCGACGCCAAGGCGCGCGAGGTGACACGGCTGATCCTGCAACGCCGCGCCCTGCCCGGCGACCGCAAGGCCGCTCCCGCCCCCGTCGCGGCGGCAGCGGTTTTCCAGCCGCGCCCGGTCGCGGCCAACTAGTTTCACAGCCGAGTCCAAAGCCATGACCAGCATGCCCGACGCCATCGCGGCCCCGCCCCGCCCCGCCCCGGCCTCGCCGCAGCGCGGCGGCTCCGCCGGCGACGACGCGCGCGACGACGACTTCGCCAGCCTGATGGACGATTCCGCGGAGGATGAGACCGACGAGGCGGCAACCCGCCCCGACCGCCTGCGCAAGCGCAGGGATCCGCGCGCCGACGGCGGCGCCGCGGCACAGGCGTCGGTCGCCCAGGCCGCCGTTCAAGCCGCCGTGCAGGCCGGCGGCGGCACCGAGGCGCCGCTCATGCCCTGGACGGTCGCCGGCCAGCCGGCCGCCGCCGCGCCGCAGACGGGGGAAAGCACCGGCACCGATACCGCCGGACCCGACGCCGCCGCACCGCAGGCTCCGGTTCCTCCGCAAGCCGGACAGCCGCCGACCGCCGGCCAGACCGCCGCCGGCCAAGCAGCCGCCAACCAGACCGCCGGGGCCGCATCGCCCGGAACGCCGCAGCCAAGCCCCGCAGCGGCGGCCACCCCCGACGCGGCCCCGGCGTCCGCCGCCGATCCGGCATCCGCGCCGCCCCCCTCCGCCGGCCCGGCGCAGCCGCAGACCGCCACCGCCGAAGCCGCCGCCGCCCCCACAACCGGCTCCGCGGCGCAAGGCGACGCCGGCCAGCCGACGCCGGCCGCCACCATGGCCGCCGCCGACATCGCGGCACCGGCCGACGGCGGGCGCGAGAGCCGGCGGGCCGAGAGCACCGACCCGCGCACCGCCGGCCGCGCCGCGCGCGCAACCGGCCGCCCGGACAGCGCCGCCAAAGCCGAACAGCCCGGCGCCGCGGCGCAGCCCGGCAAGCCGCCGGCCGCCGAAGCCGCCCCCGCCCCGAGCACCGCCCAGACGGTGACACCCCCCGCCGACTTCGCCAGCGCCCCGCCGGCCGGCACCGGCGGCACCCCGCCCGCCACCGGATTCGAGGCGGTGCCGACCCTGCCGGCCCAGGCCGCGACCCATTATGCGGCGGCGGCCGCCTCCGGCCGGGCGGCGACGGCGCACAGCCCGGCGATGGCTCAGCTCGCCGCCCCGCTGGTCCGCGTTCTGGAAGCCGGCGGCGGCGCCTTCCACATCGACCTCGCCCCGGCGGAACTCGGCCGCATCCGCGTGGTTGCCGACGTCAGCGACGGCAAGGTGGCCTTGACCGTCCAGGCAGAACAGGCCGACACGCTGGCCCTGCTGCGGCGCGACATGCAGCAGCTTGAACGCGCGCTGGGCGACGCCGGCCTGTCGCTCGACAATGCAAACCTCCAGTTCTCGCTGCAAGGCGACGGCCAGTCGCGCGGCTTCGCCGCTCCCGACCAGGACAGCCGGTCCGGCGGCTGGCGGACCGCCGCCGTCGCCGAAACCGCTCCCGAACCCGACTCCCTTGGCGACCGGCCGATGCGCCCGATCGACGGGCTGGTCGACGTCACCGTCTGAAGAAGGCCCGAACCCATGACCACCACCCCCGGCGCAGCCGCTCCCACCGCCACCGGAACCGCCTCCACCGCGGTCGCGGAGTCCAAGAAGGCCACCGTCGATTACGAATCCTTCCTGAAGCTGCTGACCGCCCAGCTGCGCAACCAGGATCCGCTGGCGCCGATGGACGCCACCCAGTTCATGACGCAGCTGGCCCAGCTGTCGACCGTCGAACAGTCGATGCGCTCGAACGACACGCTGGGCCAGGTGCTCGACACGCTGAAGAGCAGCGGCATGCGCATGGACATGGCCCTGCTCGGCCGCAAGGTGGAGGTGGAGTCGGACCAGCTGTCGCTGAGCGAGGGCAAGGCGCAGGCGGCCTATACGGTGGACGGCACGCCGGCCAGCGTGAAGCTGGAGGTGCTGAACGGCGCCGGTGCCGTGGTCTACGGCACGTCGGGCAGCCTGCAGCCCGGCCGGCAGGTCTTCGACTGGACCGGCAAGACCAGCGCCGGCGCCACCGCGCCCGACGGCCTCTATACCCTGCGGGTGACGGCGAAGGACAAGGACGGCAAGGCGCTGACCGCCGCCACCGTCATCACCGACACGGTGGCCGAGGTGCGCAGCGTCGACGGCGCCACCAAGTTCGTTCTGAAGAACGGCGCCACCGTCGGGTCGGACGCCGTTCTGTCGGCCTCCTGAACCGGACCGCATCCCCTCTCCCCCCTGGGGAGAGGGTTAGGGTGAGGGGGATGCGTGGCGGCCATTCCCAAAAGCGGGGATGCGCCAACCACTCACAGGCGGGTGTTGTCCTGGCGCAGCAGCCGGTCGATCAGCACCGACCGCACCGGCCGCACACCTCCGGCCTGCTGACCGCCCTCCGGCCCGGCGAAGGATCCGTTGGCGCTGGCCAGCAGCGCGGCGGCGACCCCCTGCGGATCGACCGACGGGCCGTTGAAGCGGCCATGGCCGGCAAGATCGAACAGCGCTTCCAGCATGGCGCTGCGCGCATGCGGCAGGCGACGGCGGACCGCCAGCGCGTCGTCGGCGCTGGCCGCCTCCAGCGTCACCTGGGTCAGGATGAAGGCGACGGTCCGCCCCTGCTCCAGCATCGGCACGATCAGTTGCCCGGCCTCGACATAATGCGGGTTGGCGGCCGGCGCCGCGGCATCGCCCGGCGCCGCGGCCGGGCCGCCGGGTGCCGGCTCGGGCGGCAGGGCGTCGAAGCGGCCGAAGCCGTAGCCGCCGGCAAAGGCGAGCGCGGCGGCCACGGCGAACGACAGGACGGCTTTCATGGCGGGGATCCGTCAGAAGGGCAGGACCACGTCCAGCACCTGCTGGCCGTAGCGCGGCTGCTGCACGTCAGTGATCTGGCCGCGGCCGCCATAGGTGATGCGGGCCTCGGCGATCTTGTCGTAGTCGATGGTGTTGGCGTTGCTGATGTCCTCCGGCCGCAGGACGCCGGCGATCCGCATCTCGCGCAGCTCGTAGTTCACCCGCACCTCCTGCCGGCCGGCGATGACGAAATTGCCGTTGGGCAGCACCTGGGTCACCACGGCGGCGACGCGCATGGCGATGCGCTCGTTGCGCTGGATGGTGCCGTTGCCGCTCGACGTGCTGGTGCTGTCCAGGTCGACCAGGCTCGACGGATCCACGGCATCGGGCAGCACCGCCGGCAGCCGGCTTTCCAGCCCGAAGAAGTTGGGCAGCCCGGCCTTCTCGCTGTTGGAGCGTCCGCGCTGGGTGGAGTTGCGCATCTGCGCCTGATCGGAGATGTCGATGACCACGGTCAGCAGGTCGCCCACCGCCTTGGCGCGCGGGTCGCGGAAGAAGTCGCGCGACCCGGTGCGCCACAGCGAGCTCGGGATCTGCTCGGCCGTCGTCGGCTGCGGCATCGGCAGCGAGATCACCCGCGCCTCGGGCTGGAGCCCCGGGTTGGAGATCTCCGACAGGCTGGGGGCGCTGCCGATGTCGGCCAGCCGCGCGCAGCCGCCCGTCGCGAGGGAGAGCAGCAGGATGGGGACGAGCGCGGTGCGCATGGCGGAAGCTCCCGGACTGGAGTGGCGGCAAGATATCGGCGACTCAGGGCCGCGCCGACTGCTGGGCAGATCACTGCTGGGCAAAGGATTGCTGGGCGGCTTGCGGAACGCGCGGCCCGCTCACCGACACGGTTTCCGCGCCGGTGACGGTGCCGGTGACGATGGTGCTGCTGGCGATGTTCATGACGCGGACGACGTCGCCGACGCCGCCCTCCTGCAAGGCCCGGCCGCGCGCCGCCAACAGCAGCGCTCCGTCCTCATAGACCAGCGTCACCGGCCGGTTGCGCTGCACGACGATGGGCGACCCCACCGAACCGACCTGGATCAGCCGCCCGGCCGGGATCTGGCGGCGCGGCGACAGGCCGACCAGCGC